>JAXJBE010000280.1:0-2082 GCA_036303125.1 Bacteroidaceae bacterium | reverse complement strand
TGTGAGAGGTCGGTAAACATGAAAATAGGAGATAAACACCTATGATTAGTGTTTACCTCCTACTCGATTTAAGAATAAGAGAGTTTTGACACGCCCTCTTAGCTGCCTTTTCTGTCCTTACGCTCACAGTACCTCTCGCATTGAGCGCATATATCATATCCAAGCATAGCCCCGAGCATAAAGTCCTCCTCAGGCGTGAGCAGGTTGAGAGGCCGTGTTGCAATCATGCGTATGGCGTTAAGACACTCCTCTCTACCGAAATACAAATTAAGGCGGTCGCTGCCAACCGGCTGGATAACGTATTTGATGTTTTGGCTTTCCAGTCGGCGGATTGCAACGTCCTCGTATTGCTTGTTGAAAGTGAAGAGTACCATACGGCGCACTCCCTTCTTATATTCGTAGATATGGTTCATCAGAACCTTCATGTCTACTGGTACTACTGTGGATTGCTACATGATTGATAACTTGGTTTTATGTGTTAATACTAACTGTTGGGTATGTTGATTAGAGGCTTGGCTTTATTTCGGCTACCCAGTTGTCTATGCGCTCGTCTGTCTTGCTGTCCTCGTTTACCTCGTCGAGAGCCAGACCCACGAACTTGCCGTCAACAACCGATTCGGAGTCGTCGAATGTATAGCCATCCGTAGCAACTGCACCTATAACGTTGGCGCCAGCCTGCTTTACGGCATTGTATATCTCTAACATTCCGCCTACGAAGGTGTCAGGATACGACTCGGAGTCGCCACAGCCAAAAAGAGCTACAATCTTGCCGCTAAGGTCGGCGTTCTTGATAACCTTCAAGCCGTCATACCAGTCGTCCTGCACCTCGCCTGCACCCCAAGTGGATGTACCGAGGATAAGGTTGTCGTTGTTGGCGATAACGCTGTCGTCAAGGTCGGTTACGTTGATAACGTTGTCCACACCCAATTTTGCTCCAATTCTGCCAGCGAGGTCTTCACAAGTGCCTGTGCTTGAGCCATAGATAATAACAGTTTTTTTCATAATCTTTAGTTGTTTTTATTTATGTAAGTGTATGGTTAAAGCCGTTGGTTTTAAGTAGGTGTTCAAAATTAGTTTATACAATCCATGTAGGGCAATTCAATATAAACTAATTCTGAACACCTACTTAACTGTTGCAAAGTTAGCTTGGTTTCAACTTCCATACAATACCTAAATACGATGATTATTTACATGGTTATCATGATTAATGTTTTTATTTTTTAACCACTCATTCTATCATTATTTGGGTGGAGAATAGCTGTAACGTGCTGATATATTATAAGATACAAGCGTGATGGGTGGCGGCTCGTGGCTGCCATCTATTATTAATCTAACACTAAAGGCTCACAAAGAATATGGAGTGGCAGATGTGTAAGTTGCGGTTTATTGGGGAGAAGCTTGGACAAGAGTACTTGTTGATATTTTAAGACAAGAGAACATGAGGACAAGGGACTGGGTGTAGACTGCTTGGGAAATATGAGAACATGAGTTTGGTTGGGCTTGCAGCCCAACACTCGCAGCTTGCGTTATGCCCTCTTATGGAACGGCGAGCTCCTGCTCGCCGAGAAAGCGAGTGCGGCATCGCTGCAAGAGGCATCGCGCGAACATTTGGCGGAGGCCTGGGGCGAAGCACTGTAGCTCACTTTGCTTGCAAAGTGAGGGGGCGAATATTGTGGCGGCCAAGCACGAGCTGAAAATCCAACAAAGATATGCCCCAGAGCGCTGGCTATATTCGCTACGTGTTCGTGGCCCTCACTTTGCAAGCAAAGTGAGCTACAGTGCTTCGCCCCAGGCCTTCGACGAATGTTCGCACAGCGCCTCTTGTTGCTATGCCGCACCTGCTATGCTAATTTGCAGATGATGGTTGGGCTCGCGTTAGAAAATAATCCGAAATCAGGAAAATCCCACAAATAATAGTTAACTTTGTCGGGAAAGGGGCTGAAGGCCAGTGGGTAAGTCATTGGAACTTGCTTCGCTAACGATGTGAGTAATGTATAGGCCGCTTGGAATATGGCATGCTCAGTTCTATATATTATATATAATATACCCCAATTCGGGATAAAATAGCGATTAGTTGCATGT
>JAXJBE010000279.1:0-4709 GCA_036303125.1 Bacteroidaceae bacterium | reverse complement strand
ACTGTCAGGATGGCCCACTTCTGGTGGGGGCCGTTAGTGTATGTGTACTGGCTGATGGGCGCGTCAGGGCTTGTGCGCACGTACTGCACCTCCATGCAGAGGTCTGCCGTGTCGCTCTTGAAGGCAGCGATGCTCCAGCTGGCATGGCCCCGGTAGTCGAGGCGGAGCAGCTGGCAGCTGTCCTCCAAGTCCGGCATGGCGAGTGTCATGATGTCGAGCAGGGAGCTGCGCAGCGTGTCGAAGGCGACACATCCGCCCGTGCCCACGTTTCTCATGTGGCAGTAGCATGAGGAGAAGTCTGGCAGGTGTCCCTCCTCGCACGCCTCCACGCCGCCCACCATGACGTAGTCTATGCCCAGCGTGTCTCCCGCATAGGCTATCCTTATGTCATTGTCTCCCGGCCTGAGCAGGATGTCAGTGCCCCTGCGGCTTGTCCTGAATGTGTTGGGGTTGTCGGCAGGGGTGAGGCGCAAAGTGTCGGTTAAGATGCCGTTGATGAAGAGCAGGGCCCTGGCGCTGCTGCCGCCCTGGGATGTGTAGCGCAGCAGCAGGCTCCTGGTGGATGGATTCTGGCAGCGGTATTTGAATGAGGCGGAAGCGCCGGGAGAGTCTAAGAGCACATGCCTGTCACATGACGCGCCAACCTTCATGGCCGGCTCGCATGATGTGAGCGTCATATCTTCCGCCTCCATCTGCTGCCCTCTCTTGCTGCGCGCCTCGTCTCTGAAAAGCTCGGGGTAGCCATCCCCCGCTTTCTCCCTCCAGTCGCTCAGCGGCTCGTCGAGCAGGCGGTATGGCAGCACGTAGTCATAGAAGACGGATGCCGGATAGTCCTTGCCCCACGAGGCTGACCGCCACGTGGAGCAGGCCCGCTCTATGAAGTTGATGAGATAGTCAGCCCTTACGCTGCGTATGTCCACCGCAGCCGTGTCCCTCTCCATGCTGATGCTCTCAGCGGACTGCTTGAACCTGTCGCTCCTGCTGGCCCGCGAGCATTTTGCGGCGGCAAGATAAGCAGAGTCCACCCTTTCTGTGCCAGGACCGCTCTGGCAATAGTGGTATGGCATGTTCTCCAAAAGGAACACGGCCGACTCGTACCGGAGCGTGTCATCATGGTCTCTGAAGTGGTCCAGGACCTTCTCCATCTCAGCCCGGTTGGCTCCGGCCGCATCAAGAGCGGCCTCTACCTGGCGGTTGCAAGAGAGAAGGGACGCTGTTGCGCCCATAAGGGTAATGATTAGAATTAGGTTTCTCATATATGGGTTAATGGCATGCGTGGTGGCATGTTTGTAGGTGGTATTAGAATATAAGCAGATGCACCAAGAGCAGGGGGCGTTGTTTTCTTCTCTGTAAAATAACAGAAATCACATATAGCCGGATGCCTATGTGCATGTTAGAATTCCAGATAAGTGAAGTACACCTTATCTCCACAGATGAGCAAGACTTTTACTTCACCCTTGATGTCCTCTGGTATGACCACATTGCAACCTGAGTCAACAGTGCCGGTGAAGACGACCGTGTCGCCGTCAGTCAACATGACTGTATCTCCCATGTGCTCCTCGTCAAACATGAGAGTCCGCCCGTCTTGATACACGTATATGGGTTGGGCTGGCATTCTTTTGGCTGGCCTCTTCGTTGAAATCAAAGACATGGGTTTGCCTTCAGGCCGTGAAGAAGGTGGTGTTGTGTTAGACTGAGCTATGACATCAGTAGACATCAATAGCAACATTAAAGTGGTAAAGATTTTAAATGTTCTTAAAAGTGCGATTTCTCGCCAAGCCAGAGCAAACAAGTTTTCTCCGGTCTTTTGTCTTAACAAAATCGTTCGCATAAAATATAGCTGATTTGAGGTTTGTAATTTGGCGGCAAAGTTATTTCTTTTATTTCAGAAACAACAAAAAAATCAGGATCTTTTTTTACACGATTTTTACACGATTTTTGCCTAAGCTTCTTATTTTTACCCAGTTACGTGTTTAATATTTTTATTTTACACGATTTTTACACGACAATACACAATTTTTACATGATTACAATCCAACTATTTAAAATACATACTATTACACATGCAGTAAACATTCCGTCTCAGCCATTATGCCAGCAAATGGGATTTATCCTTGCATTCACTTGTCATATTCGAATACAGTGATTTTGCACTCTTCTCGCCGTACATCTTTTCGTTGGCTAAAGCCTTAAGATTGGATATTCGTTGAGGCGATACGTTTAGCAGCAGAGCCGTTTCCTTGCCTGAAAAACCAAGGAAGGTCAGTTCGCTTGCCTGCATTTCCAGTTGGCTCAAGTGGCTGTTGCATAACAGCTGATAGAGCTCAGTGTGGCTATGGTTGAAGAACGATGACAGTTCATTCCAATCATCGTCGGTGAGGTTCAAGTCTTTGCGTTGACCTAAGATGTAGCTGTTAAAGTGTTCGTGCATTTTTTCTGTTTCTTGAATGTATTTTCTCTCTTCATCGGTATGAAGTGATTCATATTTTGCTATTTTGGCAGTCAGAATATCGATTTCCTCTTGTTTGTCGTTAACAGCATCATTTGTATTAGACTGTATGTTCTTTAGTTCGTCTGTTGCAGCAATAAGTCGGTTGTGCATTTCTGCAATCTTGTTTTTGTGAGCTATAATCTCTGCTTCCTTCTTGCGCCTGTAATTTCTGATGCAGATAGATGTATATAATGCCAATGCCACAGCAACAAATAGTGCAGACCAAAGTTCCCATTGCTTACGCTCATACCTGTATTTACTTTCGGCTACAGCGCGCTGGAGTCTGCTGTAGTCGTACATTGAGTTTGCCTGAGCTATCGCCGTTGCCTGGCTTCTCATTAAAAAGTTGTTCATGGAAATCTCAAACAGATTCATATATTTATATATAGAGTCGGCATTTGCACGTCGAGAATAGACGCTGAGCAACCCTCGGTAAGCCTCTGTGCTATATCCATATTTATGGAGTTCACGATAGAAATATTCAGCAGAATCCAACTTGCCGACTCCTTCATGGTATAGCCCCTTGCTGAAATAGTAGTAGCTGGCAGAGTGGTCGGAGGAGTCTGGTACATTGTTGACAAACAATCCTGACTTTTTTTCATAAATCTGCATGTAATAATGAGCTGAGTCATATTCTTGCCTTCTAAGAAGCGCGAATATTAGTGGATGCAGGGCGGCGGCGGCCTCCTTCTGCATTCCGTTGTCTTTATACAGTTGTATACACTCTCTTATTCTCTTGAGATATTCGAGTGTGTCTCCTTTTTCACATATCATTATGGCTGCTAATTCCTTTCCGTGCATGTATACATCCATTCTGCCATCTTTAAGAGAATAGCGACTGTAAGCATTGTAGCATTCTATCGCTTTATCATAGAAGGACTGTACTGCGTAGATCTCAGCCATCTGCCCATACACACTGGAGAGGGTAATGTAGTCGCAGTCAGCAGCTGTTGTGTCAGCGCACGCCACTGCATTCATGAAATGCTCTAACGACTCTGGCGCATCACCACGGTCACGGTATATGCAGCCCAGCAGATATTGCGACAGCATCTTCTCATTGGCAGAGCCGTGGCTATCGTAATAGTCGGCAACTTGCTGAAAAACCGAATCGGAAGGCAGCTGCTTATACAGCTTGTTCTCTGCCTTGGCTTTCATCATGCGGTATGTCATCACGGTACGGCTCCTGGCATTGTTCGGTATTTCAATCTGGCAAAGGCTGTCATAAGCCGCCTCCGGATTAACCTCCATCAGACTGTCTATTCTTTGCAATCTTAATGATTGCGCGTCACTATTTGAGCAGCCAGACATGACGAGCGTGCATGTGATAACTGCCATGGAGAATAGTAAAAGATATGCGAGACGTTTTTGTAATATATGTTTCATGTGTGCTTCAGTTGCAACCCAAATCTTTATATATGGATTAAAGTTCTAGAATACAAATTTACATAAAATTTCCGAATTATAAGCCAATCAAGATAAAGAAAATGATTTTTCTTTAGGGGAAAGGTGCAAAAAATATTCGATACAGGCTCCCATTTGGTGTCAAAAAGTTTAAACACCGCCTTCTCTGCCTTCAAGCAAGCCCTTGACAAGTAAGATATGCCGAATAAGGAGGCTGTTAACTCACCAGCAGAAGGAATTAAAATGCATCCGCAAAATGGTCCAGGAATCTGCCAGGAATGTTTCTTTCTGAATTTATAAAAATAATATTTCATGAAGATTCCTGGTTATTACTGACTAAAAAAACAACTCGCTGCGCGAGTCTATAGTCAACAGGAATACACGTATCTTAATATATACCCCAATCTGATGTGATGAGCGCACAGGTTCATGCGCATACAAAATAAAAAGAAGAGGATTCATCGTCCTCTTCTCTAGTTGGCTCATGTCACAGTTTTTCGATTTCCTCTTTTGACAGGCCTGTGGCTCGCTTGATAACGTCAATGCCGACACCTAACTGCTTCAATTTGCGTGCTGTCTCCATTCTTTCCTCTGCACGTCCTTCCGCACGCCCCCTTGCGCGTCCCTTCGCTTCGCCCTCGGCAAAGCCCTCAGAACGCCCTTCCAACTTTGCCCCTTCCATAACGCAGATGGTGTCACGGAACTTCTTGATGCTCTCGTCATAGCGCAGCCTGTCCTCCTTGGACATTGAGCTGATGTCTGTTATCTCTGCCAACTTGGCGAAGATGCTGCCTGGAGTAACCCAGGGCAGGCGGGT
>JAXJBE010000278.1:0-66605 GCA_036303125.1 Bacteroidaceae bacterium | reverse complement strand
GCTCCGCCTCCTGCAGTCCTACCTGCTCACCATCTCATACTGCAATGACGCCAACTCAGAGGGTCATTACCAGCAGCTCCTCTATGTCATCTTCTCCCTCATGGGCAGATATGTCGATGTGGAGGTTCACACGGCCACGGGGCGTGTGGACATGGTCATGCGCACAGACAAAAATCTTTATTTGTTTGAGTTGAAGCTCAACAAGTCAGCTGAGTCTGCCATGCGGCAGATAGACCTCAACGACTATGCCTCCAAGTTCGCCCTCAGCGGCCTGCCCGTCATCAAGGTAGGCATCAGCTTTGATGCCGAGAGGCGCACGATAGGGGACTGGAAGATTGAAAAGTAGATGATAGACTCTTGATAAAAGCAATGTCGCTTGCTCATGACCCTTTACGAGCTTGCTCCTTAGGGATCATGGGCAAGCTCATTTAGAGTATTGAGCTTGCAGGATTGGAGCAAGGGGTTTGCTAAGACAGTGCCATTGGCTTACTGGATTGGTACAAACACACAATATAAGATACTTTGCCATTTATCTTAGTATACTTGATTCGCTGTTTTCTGCTTGCGAGTATCAGAAGGTAAAAACCTTGAGATGCAAAAGTTATGGAATTTATTCTATGAACACCCCTATATACGAAAGTTGTGTTGCAGCAGAAAGTTGTCAACATAATTATTGACATGTTTATTGACAGAGGGTGTTGATATGTTTGTAGTTATCAACACCTGGTCTTGATTTTTCATGTTTCCAATTGAGGTTATAAACAGTCATTTAACTCAACTTTTTAATGCTTCATGATGACAGGATGACACTATATATATAAAAGTTTCCTGAAGCGATAATTCGCTTCCTTTAAAGGAGACGAATTTATTTATTCTGGAACTTTCTTATATATAGAGTGTCATCCTGTCATCCGCTCCACTGTCGAAGCAGAGAATGAGACCGGCGGAATCCTGGGCTACGGGGATAACAGAGGTGACTGACTCTCTACATGTAGGAGCATGGAACTCCAGTAGAACAGATCTGAAATGTTAATAAATATTACCCCCTTGTTTATGCCCCGTAAACCCCTTGTTTACAAGTCGTAAACAAGGGGTTTACAATTCACAAACAACTGGTTTGCAATTTACAAGCAACTGTTTGTTTTAGTCAGTAATCCCCAGTAATGGACAGGAATCTGTCAGGAATTTTTCTTTTTGAAATTCTAAAAATAATATTTCATGGAGATTGCTGGTTATTGACTTCGTCTTCCTCAGGCGCGACTCGGCATAGCTCAAGCAAGCTTGGCTCTGCTCTCGCTGCTCTTTCGGCCCATGGCAATTGCTGACCACATAAACAAAACGATTCGTACAGCGAAACCGTAACATGGCCGCATGTCTGCAAGTGGACGGGGATTCCTAACCACACAAAATATTTCGGCGGCAAAGCTTGCTCTCTTGGAAAACACATATTGCTTTGGTGGCCTTGTGCGTCATTGTGCATTATTGCGCATAGTTGCTCCCTGCTATATGTCATAACTTTGCGCTGTCAATGTCATAACTCGCTTAACTTTATGGAACATCCCTTGAAATATTGTTGATTATTTGGTCAATGAAAAATAATGCATTACCTTTGTGCCCAGATCAATATTGTCTGGCGCAGAGCGTGCAGTGCTGCGTAATTCTAACTAAACATAATTATAACCATGCGTATCAAAAAACTATTTATGCTGGCCTTGGTGGCTACCGTTGCTCATGTTGCCTCAGCCCAAGTTGCCTTAGCCCAACCTGAGATACAGGATGTGATGGGGGCTATGGAACGTGCCAATGACTATTTCATCAATAAGTATCCTGATCCGGGAAAACCCACGTTTGTTAAGAAAGAACGTCCTTCTAACCTTTGGACGCGAGGTGTCTATTTCGAAGGATTGATTGCTCTTACCGAATTGGAACGACTTCTTGGGGGTGAGAAATATCAGATGTATTACAAATATATATCTGACTGGGGCAATGCTCATAGCTGGACACCACGCAATGGAGTGACCACTCGGGATGCGGATGACTACTGTTGTTCCCAGACATATCTTGACATGTATTGGATGGAGGATAGGGGAGTGGCAAGCAAGAGCGGTGCAGCTTACCTCCCAACCAAGCAATGTCTTGACAATCTAATCCAGGCTGAGGATACTCCGTGGGTGGCTGGCGGCCAGACAAAGTCCACAGGCAGTGACCGTGACTGGACTTGGATAGATGCTATACAGATGGGGTTGCCTGTCTTCAGCAAGATGGCTCGCATAGCCCATCTGTCTGGCGACATGGATGCCGACCGCTATACCGACAAGGGATGGGATATGTATGAGGCTTCGAGAGAAGAGATTGGTGGAGGACTTCTCAATGTCAAGGATGGACTATGGTGGAGGGACGCTGATTTTGTGCCTCCTTACAAAGAACCTAATGGCGAGGACTGCTACTGGAGTCGCGGCAACGGATGGGTCTATGCTGCTCTCGTGCGCGCTATGGATGCCATGCTCGTGGCTAAGGGGGCTGCACCTCCAGCCTTTATGGAACCTCTTGGCGAGACTAAATGGCGCAACATCAAGGTTGATGAACACTTCAATGACTACCGCAAGGATTTCCTCCTCATGACAAAGGCTCTCCTCGCTTGTCAACGTGAGGATGGATTTTGGAATGTCTCCCTTCATGACGAGACCAACTATGGAGGTGTTGAACTCTCGGGCACTGCTCTTTTCATTTACGGCATGGCATGGGGTGTGCGTCATGGCTACTTGTCTGCTAAGAAGTATGAACCTGTCATCTATCGTACCTGGGAGGCTATGGTCAAGACTTGCCTCCATCCCGACGGTTTCCTCGGTTATGTGCAGGGCACAGGCAAACAACCCTCAGACTCCCAGCCTGTGACATACGACAAAGAACCCGATTTTGACGATTATGGCCTTGGTTGCTTCCTCCTCTGCGGTTCTGAGGTGGTAAGGTTAATAGCAAAATGAAATCCCAAATAAAATCCAGTATGAAATATCATTTCCTTTTCTATGCTTTCTTGCCGCTCTTCTTTTTCGCTTGCTCTTCTGAAAAGAAGGAGGAGGCAGGGCAAAAAGTTGTGACGGCAAAGGCTCAAAGTGCTCCCTATGAACTTTTGGTTGTGGCCAACAAGGATTGGCTTAAAACAGAACCGGGAAAGGCTGTCATGCAGTTGGTTGAGGCTCCTGTGGAAGTGTTGCCTCAGTCAGAACCCTGTTTCCGTGTCACCACCATCGAGCCTCGTTCTTTCGATGGCATCTTCCGCATGTACTCTAACATCGTTATTGCTGAGGTGGACAAGAAATACAGCAAGCCAGAGGTGCGTAAGGCTGTAAACGTGTATGCACGTCCTCAGACAGTTATATACCTCTGTGCTCCTGACAATGTTAGTTTTATGTCTCTTGTGCAGGAACGAGGCAAGTCTGTTCTGGACGAGTTTAACCGGAATGAATTTGTTCGTGAGGTGGCTGGTCTCAATAAGAAGTACAGTGGCAATGTGATGCGCCAGGCCAATAAGCAGTTTGGTGTGGAGATTAAGGCACCCGCAGATGTCAATGACATCAAAGAGGGCAAGCGTTTCTTCTGGTCTGCTGACAGCAAGCGTGCTTTCCGCCAGAATATATGCATCTACACTCTCCCACTTCAGCAGATGACCTTGGAGATGATGGTTGCAGCGCGTGACTCAGTCATGAAGGTCAATATACCAGGCGACCGTGAGGACCGGTGGATGGAGACAGACTCCCGCACCGTAATTCCAGATGTTGCCGCTTTCGGCTCCCAGTCAATAGCTGTCATGCGAGGCCTCTGGGGTATGCGTCATGATGCTATGGGAGGTCCCTTCGTCTCGTACTATTATCCCGATTCTGCTGGTAACCGTATCATTGTTGCAGAAGGTTTTGTCTGTGCGCCTGATGAAAAGAAGAAGCCCATCATGCGTCAACTTGAGGCATCTTTACAGACTGTGAAGATTAAGGGCTCAAAGTAGTTTTCACGGGCTCAATTACCATGTTTTAGGTATAAAATGTATATGAACATGCATTTTGTCTACCTAAAATTTGGTATGAAACAAAAAGTTTTTCTACATTTGCACATGCTTATCCCAAAGGAGTGGCATAAAAGAAACAACAATACAATAATAAAAATAAAAAGAACAAAAAATTATGGCTTACGTAATTAGTGACGACTGTGTAATGTGCGGAACTTGCGCTGGCGAGTGTCCATCAGGAGCTATCAGCGAAGGTGATGGCAAGTATGTAATTAATGCTGACGCATGTGTAGACTGCGGCACTTGCGCTGACGCATGTCCAGCAGGCGCAATCGCTCCAGGCGAATAATTGCCTCAGCGAGTCATCGCTCCTGCCGATTCTTAAAAGTGCGATTTCTCGCCAAGCCAGAGTAAACAAGCTTTCTCTGGTCTTTTGGCTTAACGAAATCGTTCTTAAAAGTGCGATTTCTCGCCATGGCATAGCTCAAGCGAGCTTGGCTCTGCTCATTTGGCTTAACGAAATCGTTCCATTACACGAATCAAATCTAAGCGGCATTCTCTTATAGAGTCTGTCGCTTTTTTCGGAAATAGAGCTTTTGATGGCTTGAATAGCTATCATAGCCAGAATAGCTATCATAGCTATTACCACTATTATCGCTTCAATAATCTTACTAACTATTGACTAATCCAATGAAATCTAACTGTTATTCTCTTCTTTTCCTCTTTTTCTTTATATTCCCTTCCCTTCGTCTCTCGGCTCAGTCTATTGACCTCTCAGGCCAGTGGCAGTTTCAGATAGACCGTGATGGCAGAGGTGAAGCAGAGGCTTGGTATTCTGCTTCAACTCCTTTTGACGATACCATACTCCTTCCTGCCTCTATGCCTCAGCGTCTCAAGGGAGATGATATCAGTGTCGATACCCGTTGGGTCGGTTCCTTATACGATTCCAGCTATTTCTTCAATCCATATATGAAGCGTTACCGTGCTCCTGGCAAGGATATGAAGCTTCAGTTCTTTCTTACACCAGACAAGCATTATGTAGGCAAGGCTTGGTATAAGAAGACCGTAAATCTTCCCGAGTCTCCTGACCTGCCCATGTACGCTCTTTACCTTGAGCGTCCTCATATCACCACTCAAGTGTGGGTCAACGGTGAGAAAGTCGACCGCATACAGAAGTCCCTCTCTGTCCCTCATGTCTTCTATCTCTACGGTCTGCTTAATCCTGGCAAGAATACCATTGCCATCTGTGTCGACAATGATCCGGAGACGGTCAATGTAGGTCAGGACTCTCACTCTATCACAGACCAGACTCAAGGAGACTGGAACGGAATCGTGGGTAAGATAGAACTGCGCCCTTTCAATGCGGTAGACTATGTGGCTGTCTATCCTGATGTTGACAATCGTAAGGCTACAGTTCATGTGGAGATGCTCGATTGTTTCCCCGGCAAGAAGGCTACCCTCACTCTCAAGGCGACTGCCTTTAATACTGACAAGCATCATACGGTATCGTCTGAACCTGTTCGCCTCACCCTCAGTGACAGCATGGTTGCTACTGCCGATGTAGCTCTCCAGATGGGCGAAGGCATGCTTTTATGGGATGAGTTTCATCCGCAACTGTATAAGCTTGAAGCGGAACTGACCGTCGCTGATGGTCGTTCTTATCGCAAAGAGACGGTTTTTGGCATGCGCAAGATAGAGATTCGCGATAAGATGTTCTATGTCAATGGCCGTCAGATACAGTTGCGTGGAACTGTCGAAAACTGCGATTTCCCCAACACGGGCTATCCCCCCATGGACGTGGATTCATGGCTTCGGGTCTTCAACCGTTGCAAGGCTTACGGACTCAATCATGTGCGCTTCCATAGCTACTGCCCTCCAGAGGCGGCCTTCCTTGCAGCAGATATGGTAGGCATGTATATCCAGCCGGAAGGTCCCTCATGGCCTAACCATGGCGTCAAGCTTGGCCGTGGCGAACCTATTGACACTTATCTCATGGACGAAAGTCGAGCCATAGCGGATGAGTATGGCAACCATCCTTCCTTCACTTTCTTTGCTTTTGGCAATGAGCCTGCTGGCAACTGGGTTAAATGGTCTACAGACCATGTGGAGCTGATGAAGCAGCATGACCCTCGCCATCTCTACTGTGGCTTTAGCGTGGGAGGCGGATGGGCTTGGCAACCGGGCAGCGAGTATGCAGTCAAGGCTGGAGCTCGTGGCTTGAACGAATGGGCAAAGCGCGCGCCTGAGTCTGTCATCAATTTCGAGAAGAACATAACAACTTACAATGGGAAGGACATGCCAAACACTCCCATCACCATGCCTTTTGTCAGTCATGAGACTGGCCAGTGGTGTGCTTTCCCAAACTTTGACGAGATACCCAAGTATACTGGTGTGAATAAAGCTAAGAACTTTGAGATATTCCGAGACCTTCTGCGGGACAACGGCATGGAGTCTCGTGCTCATGATTTTATGATGGCTTCGGGCAAATTGCAGGCTATATGCTACAAGGCGGAGATAGAGCGCACGCTGCGCACACCTGATTATGCGGGTTTCCAGCTTCTGGCTCTCAACGATTACTCTGGGCAGGGCACAGCTATAGTCGGACTTACCGATGTGTTCTTTGACGATAAGGGGTATATGACCGGTGAGGAATTTCGGGAGTTCTGCGCTCCTGTGGTTCCTCTTGCAAAGATGCCAAAGTTCACTTATACGAGTGACGAGACCTTTATTGCCGACGTGGAGATGAATCAGTTTTCCGAGGCTGACATGAAGGATGTCAAGGTGCATTGGGACTTCACTCCAGCTCCTGAGACTCAAGGTGGACTCATGCTCCTCAATCAGCCTGCCCCTTTAGCCGAAGGAAGCTTTGATGCTCGTGATCTTCCTGTTGGCGGCAACATATCTGTTGGTAAAATATCCATTCCTCTCTCTGGCGTGAAGAAGGCTTCCAGATATACACTCTCTGTATCCATCCCGGGCACTCGAGTGCGCAACCATTGGAACATCTGGGTTTATCCTGCCGAACTGGACTCCGATGTCAAGTATGAAAAGAAGTCATGGATGCCTAAAGGCATTTATGTGACTGACTCGCTTGATGCTAAGGCTATCAAGACTCTTAACAAGGGTGGAAAAGTCCTCGTCTGTGCTGCAGGAAAGGTGACATACGGCAAAGAAGTGGTGCAGCAGTTCACTCCTGTCTTTTGGAACACCTCTTGGTTTAAGATGCGCCCACCCCATACCACAGGCATCCTTGTTGACAATGCGCATCCCATCTTCGACCTTTTCCCTACTGACTATCACTCAGACCTTCAGTGGTGGGAACTTGTCAATCGTGCCCAAGTGATGCAGTTCACGGATTTTCCGTCGGACTTCCAGCCTCTTGTGCAAAGTATTGACACTTGGTTTGTCTCTCGAAAGATTGGCATGCTTTTCGAAGCCAACGTGGGCAAGGGCAAACTTGTCATGACAACCATGGACATCACAAACAACCTTGATAAGCGCATTGTGGCGCGTCAGATGCGAGAGTCCATACTCACTTACATGCAGTCAGACAAGTTCGCCCCAACATGGACTATAAATATAAATAATGTGTCTGACCTCTTCACTAAAGTTGCTGGTGCTGTGAACATGTTCACAAAAGACTCTCCAGATGAGCTTAAACCAGCCCTCAATAACTCCATCAAGAAGTAGCAGCATGTAGCTTCCGTCTTTGCTGTCGTTTGAATACCTATTTAACTACCATAACGTGTCACTCCCAAAAATAATGAAATCAATCCTTTCCATTCTCCTCGCAGTCATGGTCTCCTCATCGCTCCAGGCTCAGACCTACTGCTTTGATGGTTCAGATAAATCGGCCATCCCCGTCACTTCCGCTGATATATACACTCCATCACGTGGCTACGGCCTTGACTTCCAAGAAGTGATAGAAGAGGCTCGTAAGCAGCAGAATGACACTTACCGTCTCTCTGACGGCATCTTCTATTTCTCTGTTAATGTTCCCGATGGTAACTACAGAGTAACTGTCGCCGTCGGTTCGAAGAAAAAGAAAGCCAACACCACTTTGCGAGCAGAATCACGGCGTCTTTTCGTACAGAATGCAGCCACGAAGAAAGGTGAGTTCCGTACTTTCAGTTTTATCGTTAATAAGCGCAACACTATCATTACCCTTCCTGACGGTAAGACCGACAGGGTTCGTATCAAGAAGCGCGAAGAAGCCAAGATGAATTGGGATGACAAACTTACCATCGAGGTGAATGGTGACGCTCCTGCTGTCTCCACCATATCTATCGTTCCAGTTGATGATGTTCCAACTCTCTGGCTCTGTGGAAACTCTACCGTAGTTGACCAAGACTATGAGCCATGGGCATCATGGGGACAGATGATAACACGCTGGTTTGATGATCATATTGCCGTTGCCAACTATGCGGAGAGCGGAGAGACTGCCACATCCTTCATTGCTGCTGGACGTCTCAAGAAGATTGTCTCTATGATGAAGAACGGTGACTATATCTTTATAGAGTTCGGACATAATGACCAGAAAGAGAAACGTCCGGGAAGCGGTGCTTTCTACAATTATGCATACGCCCTTAAGCAGTTTGTTGACGAAGCTCGTGCTAAGGGTGCCACTCCAATTTTCGTTACTCCTACACAGCGCCGCAACTTTGATGGCGATGGTAAGATTAGAGAGACGCATTCCAACTATCCTGAGGCAATGCGCTGGGTGGCCAAGGATCTCGATGTTCCTGTCATTGAACTTCACGACATGACTCGCACTTTCTTTGAGACTCTCGGTGTGGAGGATAGTAAACGTGCCCTTGTCCATTATCCTGCCCACACCTATCCTGGTCAGCAGAAAGCCTTCGAGGACAATACCCACTTCAATCCATACGGCGCGTATGAAATCTCGAAGATGGTTGTCCAAGGTATGAAACAGTTAAATCTGCCTCCATCCAAGCATCTGCGAGATGATTATACTCCATTCAATCCTGCTTGTCCTGATGACTGGCGCATATTTCACTGGAATGATGGCCCCTTTATAGATATCATTAAACCCGATGGTAACTGATACTTATCCGTGGAGACTGCAGGCCCACATAACCTGTGGTCTCCATGATTTTTATGTCTTCTGTAATTCCTTGATTGCTTTCTATCTTAGTCTTTTTTGAAAAAAATCCCAATTTTTTATCTCTTGTATTAATTATTTTTTGTAATTTTGACGGTTGAATACTTTTATATACCAAATGGAAGCTTGTATAATAGAGCTTATTAGACAGGGAAATATTTATAACTCACTGATGTATAGTATGTTGTTAACATCGGGGTGAAGTGAAAGTATGCTCTTAATTCAATTTTGACATTTGTGTTTTATCCTCAATCTTTTCAACATCAAGAATAAAAAAACAAGCAAACAAGAAAATAACATGAAGCAGTTGTATTTTTATCTATTCTTAGCTCTTGTGGGCATATTAGCTTTTTTCTCCTCTTGTTCTACACCTAAGGACATAGCGTATTTTCAAGATTTCAATACTGGAAAGTCCATAGTCGTGCAAAATCCAGTAGAGATAAAGTTCAAGGCAGATGATGAGATTACCATCAGTGTGAGCACGCAAGATGCAGAGCTGGACATGCGATACAGTTTGGGTCAGGGCGTGTCAAAATATACTATAGATTCAGAAGGATGTATCCGTTTTCCTAAACTTGGCAAGATTCATGTTGCTGGTCTCAATCGTCAGGAATTGCAGGAGACCATTCGTGAGGCGCTCATAGAGAAGGAGTTTGTGACAGACCCTATTGTTACAGTGGATTATTCTAACCTCTATGTCATAGTGCTTGGCGATGTGGGTAAGGGACGTGTGCAGATAGACCGTGACAAGTTTACCATTCTTGACGCTCTCGGCATGTTGGGAGATCTTAATATCACAGGTCAGCGCACCAACGTGAAGGTGATCAGAGAGAACTATGGTAAGAAGACAGCGTACGAGGTTAACCTCTGTTCTGCTGAAGACCTGTATGCTTCGCCTGTATATTATCTTCAGCAGAATGATGTGGTGTATGTGGAGATGAACAAGAAAGAAAAGCGTAACTCTACGGTTATGGGCAACTCTACGGTTCAGCCTGCTTTCTGGATGTCGCTTGCTTCATTCTTAGTGGGTGTCCTCAGTTGGTTCTGATGTTGAAAGATTGACAGTAATTTATTGCAATTCTTATGTTACCTCTTAATAATCAATCACCGGCAACGGTGGCTCCGCAACTGTCGGGTACTGCTCAGATGCAGCGAAAGGTGAGCCCGATGGCTAAAGCGATGGAATTTATCACTCTATTTGCTTCAAGGTGGTACTGGTTTGTATTATGCGTAGCGTTGGGACTGGCTGGCAGCTATTTGTATCTGAAGACTACTGCGCCTATATACACTCGTACAGCGTCAATAAAGATAAAGAATGATGCTAAGGAAGTGCAGAGTCAGATGTCTTTCATCAGCAGTGGTGTGGATTTGACGGATGAGATGTACACGCTCAAGTCTCGGGATTTCGCTGCCACGGCTGTAAAGAATCTTAGGTTGGATGTTGCATGCTATGGAGTGGGACGCTTCCATGAAGAGATAGTGTATGGAAGCAATCTTCCTGTGAAGATTCTTCCATTGCAGTTGAATGACCAAGAGGCGGCGGACTTCATGTTTGAACTGAAGGGTGATGGTACATACGTGATGTCTGATTTCACTCGTAATGGTGAGCCTGTTTCTGGAACTGTGAAAGGTAAGGTGGGCAAGGTGGCGAAGACCCCTATCGGAAATGTTGACGTGCAGAAGGTGGACAATAACGCGCAAATGGAGCTTTCGGTGAGGGTGGATCGCCAGCCATTGCAGATAGCCATAGCCAAGGTCATGTCCAATCTCAGCGTCAGTGCCATGGGCGACCAGTCTTCAATCATCAATATCACATATATGGATGAAAGTCCTCAAAGGGCAGAAGATGTCATTTCCGCTCTCTTGGCTGTCTATGACGACAGTTGGATGGTGGACTGCAATCGCAAGACTGTTGCTGCTTCTGAGTTTATAAAGGAGCGTCTTAGTGTCATCGAAAAGGAGCTTGGCAGTGTGGAGGAGGATATCTCATCTTACAAGTCTGCCAATCTGATACCTTCTGGTGCTAATGATGTCTCAAGCATGTATATAGAGCAGGTAAGTAGTGCTACACAGCAAGCTACAGAGCTTAACAGTCAGTTGTATATGGCTCGTTATGTGCGCAATTATCTGACCAATTCAGCTAACAAGTATACGTTGATACCTGCTAACCAGACATTTGACAACGCAAACTTGGGTTCGCAGATTTCAGAGTATAACAATCTGCTTCTTGCACGCAACAACATGCTTAATGTCACATCAGAGCAGAACCCATTAGTGCAGCGCAAGGACCAACAGCTTGATGGGCTTCGCAGTGCTCTGATTGCTTCCATTGACAATTATATAGCTACTCTGAATGTGTCGTTGAGGGCAGCTCAGTCTGTGAGGGGTGCTGCAAATCAGAAGATTGCATCTGCGCCTGCTCAGTCTCAGTATTTGCTTTCTGTGGAACGTCAGCAGAAGGTGAAAGAGAATCTGTATCTCTACCTTTTGCAGAAGAGAGAGGAAAATGAACTCTCTCAAGCTTTCACGGCTTACAACACTCGCATGATTTCTTCTCCTACAGGCTCTAATATCCCTACATTCCCCATACCTCAGATGGTATGGATTATCGGTTTTGTTGCAGGTCTTGCCGTTCCCGCAGCTCTGATATTCCTGCTTGAAGCTATGAACAATAAGGTGCGCACTCGTAAGGATTTGGCAGAATTGACTATACCATTCATCGGAGAAGTGCCGCTCTACCGTCACCACCGCACGTTCTCGGAGAAGCTTTTCGGACCATGGAAAAAGATGTGGACCAACATACACAATATGCTTTCTCCTCTTGAAGATTTTGTGGAGGATAAGACCTTGCACATCTTGGTGAAAGACCACTCACGCAATGTTGTCAATGAGGCCTTCCGAGTAATACGTACCAACATTGAGTTTATGACAGCTAAGGGGGGACGTGGACGTGTGATAATGAGTACGTCATTTATGCCCAATTCAGGCAAGACGTTTGTGGTGACTAATCTTATCACTTCTTTTGCCATAAAAAAGCAGAAGGTTCTTGCCATCGACCTGGATCTCCGCAAGGCTTCTCTTTCTGCTATGGTTGGTAAACCAAAGATTGGTATAGCTGATTATTTGTCTGGTGTGACAGACAGTTTTGACGATGTGGTCATTCGCAATGCCACTCACCAGTATCTGGATGTTGTGCCTGTGGGCACAATTCCTCCTAATCCGACGGAATTGTTGTTTGACGATCGTCTGAAGGAACTGTTGGACGAACTGCGTGATGAGTATGCTTACATCATTCTCGACTGCCCTCCTGCGGAGATTATAGCTGACGCGTCAATCATTGGTAAATATTCAGATGCCACCCTGTTCGTAATTCGTGCGGAACACATGGATAAGAGTCTTCTCCCAGATATACAGGCGTACTATGAAGAGGATAAGTTGCCAAAGATGTCGCTCATCCTCAATGGCACAGCCGATGCATTGTCATATTATGGATACCATCGTTACGGCACGTATGGTGGATACGCAAGAGATGATGAATGAAGACTAAGATATTAGAAAACACCTGCTATGTAAATATAAGATAATTTTGAATGCCACTTAATAATAAGTCCAATAGAAAACTCACAATATGAATATGGAAGGAAATGTTCCTAAACGTAAGGTTCTTTTTCTTATAGAATCATTGCGTAACGAGAAAGCTGCGAAAACCCTGTCAACAATCGTGGAATATATTGATAAGACGAAGTATGACATCACAGTTTGTTCAATAAACAAGGGCGGTTCGTTCGAGTCAACTATCAGAGATAATGTGAAATACAAGTATCTCATCAAGGGCAACGCAGACAGCACTAAATCTAAGTGGATTTATCGCAAGTTGCCTATGTCATGGGTGTATAAGCTTTATGTGCCGAAAGGGGCAGATGTGGAGATAGCGTGTGGCGAAGGATTTGTGACTAAGTTGCTTAGCTACTCTACCAATAAGAAGGCGAAGAAATATGCTTGGGTTCATACTGATTTGAATAAGAACCATTGGACAGCAGAACTGTATAACAACCCCAAGGAGGAGATAAAGGCATATAATACCTTTGATGGTGTGATATGCGTCACCAATCTCATCAAGGAGGCATTCAAAAAGCAGTTTCCCGAAGTGACAACTCCTGTCCGTATGATATATTCCCCTATAGATTCTTTGTCTGTGAGACTGAAGTCTCTCAATGCCACTAAGGAAGATCCCAACAAGGTGGCGGTTCGTCTGGTTACTCAAGGCCGCTTGGAGGCAGACAACGCATACGGTCGCTTATTGAAAGTGGTTCACCGATTGAACAATGAGGGTTATGATGTTGGCCTCTGGATCTTTGGCGACGGTCTGGAGATGGGTATTCTTGAACATTTCATTAAAGACAGGGGGTTGGAGAATAAGATTAAACTATTTGGTTCTCACCCCAATCCTTACCGTTATATTGTGCATGGACAACTGTATGTATGTTGCTCATACAGTTCAGCAGCGGTGAAAGCCCTCATACTTGGAATGCCGATTGTGGCTACAAAAACTCCTGAAAATAATGAAATCTTCAAGAATGGAGAGTGCGCTCTCATGGTGCCTAATTCAGAGAATGGTTTGTATGATGGCATCAAACAGTTCCTTGACAAGCCAAGCCTTATGGATGACTATCGCATGAAGAGTGAAATGCGAGGATATGAGTTTGACATCGAAGCCCTCATGGCTCCTATAGAAAGCATGCTGAATGAGTAGTAGTCATAGCTTGAATAGCGGTGATGGTTTGAATAGCGGTGATAGCCATTATAGCTTTAATAGCCAACACCCTGCATAGTCTATTCCAGCTATCAAAGCTATCTTATCTATCTCAGCATCTTGTTAATTGTAGCTATACCATCTATTTTAGCTATTCAAACTATTAAAAAAACAATCCCCATGCCTCCTGCTACATTCCTCCGCCGCAAAGGATATCAAAACCTCATCTTCTACAAGAAGACCGTCTGCCTTTATGATCTCACCTACTACTTTGCCACCACCTATCTCTCCAAGGGTGACCGCACAGTCGACCAGATGATTCAGGCGGCACGTTCGGGCAAGCAGAATATCATTGAGGGAACAGAGGCAGCAATGACCAGTACAGAGACAGAGATCAAACTCAACAATGTAGCCCGTGCAAGTCTGGCGGAACTTCTTGCTGACTATCACGATTATCTTAGAGTGCACAATCTTTCTTTATGGGACACATCCCATCCACGCTATAACTCCCTCGTCAACTATTGTTTCATTCACAACGATACTACAGATTATAACCGCTATTATGCCAAGTGGTCAGATGAGGAGATGGCCAATACCGCCATTACCCTCATCCATCAGGTTGACACTGCCATGAACAAATACATAGCCAAGCTTGAGCAGGATTTCATCGCCAATGGAGGTCTAAGAGAGAAAATGACTCAAGTGCGCCTTGCGGCTAGACAAAATAATAATCCAAAGAAATAGCTTAATAGCAATAATAGCACAATAGCATCAATAGCGCACATCCTGCATAGCCTATTTCTGCTATTCTTTCTATTGCCTCTATTTTTTCTATCTCTGCTATTCCAGCTATAATAGTTATTTCAGCTATCAATACTATCCCGGCTATAATGGCTATCCCTGCTATCCAAACTATTCCAGCTATTACCAGTTTCAATATTCCTATCTTATGTTTACAACAGAAATAAGACCTAATCGTAGGTGGACTGATATTGACCTTAAAGGAATATGGCGCTATCGCGATCTTTACACAATGTACATCCGCCGCGATATTGTCACTCAGTACAAGCAGACTATTCTTGGTCCTCTTTGGTATGTCATTCAGCCTCTATTTACCACCATCATGTATATGTTTGTCTTTGGTGGATTGGCTGGCATATCTACCGATGGGGCGCCTCAACCGCTTTTTTATATGGCTGGTATTGTTTTGTGGGGCTATTTCAACGAGTGCTTCACAGTGTCAAATGACGTTTTTGGTCTTAACGCTAATGTCTTCGGCAAGGTATATTTCCCTCGACTCATAGTGCCTTTGTCTGGAGTGACAAGTGCCTTGCTCAAGATGCTTATTCAGCTTTGTATCTTTATAGCCATCTACATCTATTATGTATTCACATTACCAGCAGGAACACTCCATGTCAGTTCTTCCGTGCTACTCTTTCCTGTTTTGATATTCATGTTGGCCATGCATGGCATGTCTTGGGGATTGATTATCTCGTCAATGACTACCAAATATCGTGATATGAAGTTCCTCATACAGTTTGGCATCCAGCTTTTCATGTACGCGACACCTGTTATCTATCCGCTCTCTGCAGCTCCGGAGAAATACCGTGACATCATAGCGCTTAATCCCCTCACTCCCATCTTCGAGGCCTTCAAGTATTCGACCCTTGGCTGTGGAAGTCTTGACTGGGGAGGCCTTCTTTACAGTGTTGTATTCATGCTTATCACCCTCTGCTTCTCTGTCATAGTCTTTTCTCGCACCGAGCGCAATTTCATGGATACGGTATAGTTCCTATTGTAATTGTTGTTTCTGCCTTAAAATTATATCATGGGTACATTTATCAATAAAGGTAATTTATCAATAAAGGTAATGCGGGCTTTCGACAGGCTGTCAACGGCGATTATGTTGATAAGACGGAGTTGATAGCATACATCAATAAAACTTTGTGCACAGAGCGTAGTCTCAGTTGTGTCACTCGCTGCCGTCGTTTCGGGAAGACTATGGCTGCTGACATGTTGTATGCTTATTATGATAAGTCATGTGACAGTCGTTCTCTTTTCGTTCCTTTTAAGATTGCAAGAGATCCTTCTTTTGAGGAACATTTGAACAAGTATCCTGTTATTAAGCTTGACGTGACAACATTCACTTCCAATCCGAGTGTGAAAGGGTAGTTGGTGAGTGCCATGCAAACAGCAATTGGTGAAGAGATCCTTTTGGCATATCCGGACGTGCGCGTGGCTGACTCTGCTGATCTTATGGATGTCCTTTTTGCTGTTCATTGTGCTACGGGGGAAAAGTTCATCCTTATTATAGATGAGTGGGACGCTATATGTCGTGAGTGTGGCGATGTCATATCTGAAGATTATCCTGATATGACGGTTATGGATGAATACGTGATGTTGCTTCGTCGTCTATTCAAGACACAAAACTCGAAAGATGTATTTGCTGGAGTATATATGACAGGCATCCTTCCTATCAAGAAATACAATACTCAGTCCGCTCTCAACAATTTCGAGGAGTATTCAATGGTGGATCCTGGTGATTTGGCTCCATTCTTCGGCTTTACAAGAGAAGAGGTTGAGTTTTTGGCGGCAAAGCATGACGCTGATAAGGATGGTTTGAAACAATGGTACGATGGATATAAAATAGGGAAAGTGAAGTCCATTTATAACCCATACTCAGTTAGCAGGGCTATACAGCGTCATAAATGCAAGAGTTACTGGTCCAATACGGGTGCTTATGATTCAGTCAAGACCTATATTCAGATGAACTTCGATGGATTAAAAGACAGTGTCATCAAGATGCTGTCGGGAGAGTCAGTCCGTGTAAATACGACAAAATTTCTGAATGACATACATGCTATATCAAGCAGGGATGATGTATTGACTGTTCTTATTCACCTTGGCTATCTCGCATTTGACGAAGATACGAGTAGGTGTTTTATACCCAATAAAGAAGTGGCTGACGAACTAACCAATGCTGTTGAATCAACAAATTGGACAAGATTGGCTAAGGCGATATCAGACTCTTATGACTTGTTGGATGCCACACTTAACTGCAACGAGATGGCCGT
Source organism: Bacteroidaceae bacterium (assembly GCA_036303125.1). Classification (GTDB taxonomy): domain Bacteria; phylum Bacteroidota; class Bacteroidia; order Bacteroidales; family Bacteroidaceae; genus Minthosoma. Next base: position 49,656 of record JAXJBE010000278.1, on the reverse strand, counting down.
GGCGCAAGGCATAGAGCAAGTACATGATGAGAATGTCAGCATTCTCTCTTATAATGACGAGAATTCCTTGGCATGTGTACTTTCCATGGCATATATCAGTGCGCAGGATGATTATATCATCCATCGAGAATATGCAACAGGCAAAGGTTATGCAGATCTCGTCTTTATACCCCGTAAGAATGTGGATGTACCTGCTATATTGATGGAATTAAAGTGTGGACATTCTGCGGAAAAAGCTATCGCGCAGATTAAGAACCAATCTTATTATTCCAAGTTGGCAGAGTACTCAGGCAACATCATTCTTGTTGGAATCAATTATGACAAGAAAACTAAGAGCCATACTTGTAAGATAGAAAAAAATAATGGTATAAAACGTATGAAAAATGTGAAGGTACCTTCATCGGCTCATGAAGATACTTTCATTGGCCTGCGAAGATACCTTCAAGAGCCTGCGAAGGTATCTTCACAAAAAAGGCAAAATTTCACAGCAATAAACGTTATCGTTTATGAAACAAATAGCAATCGAATTTGATTCAGTTGGCAAGCAGTACCGACTTGGTCGCGTTGGCACAGGCACGCTGTCCCATGACCTCAACAGATGGTGGGCTGTTAATGTTCTTCGCAAAGAGGATCCTTATCTTAAGATAGGTGAGGCAAACGACCGCGCGCATAAGGGACACTCAGACTATGTGTGGGCTCTTAAGGACATATCGTTTAAGGTGGAGCAGGGCGATGTCGTTGGTATCATCGGCAAGAATGGAGCTGGCAAGTCTACCCTCCTGAAGCTCCTGTCGCGCATCACCTCACCCTCTACTGGCACCATCCGCTACAACGGCCGTATTGCATCACTCCTTGAGGTCGGCACTGGTTTCCATCCAGAGATGACGGGTCGTGAGAACATTTACATGAATGGATCCATAATGGGAATGACAAAGTCGGAGATAACACGTAAGTTGGACGAGATTGTTGACTTTGCAGGAGTGGAACGTTATCTCGACACTCCTGTCAAGCGTTATTCCTCTGGCATGACAGTCCGTCTTGGATTTGCTGTCGCAGCCTTTCTTGAACCCGAGATACTTGTCGTTGATGAGGTGCTGACAGTAGGTGATGCGGAGTTCCAGAAGAAGGCTATAGGAAAGATGAATGACGTGGCGCATTCGGAAGGCCGAACCGTCTTGTTTGTTAGTCATAACATGGCAGCTGTGAAGAATCTGTGTACGAGGGGAGTTGTATTGCAAAATGGCACATTGGTCTATGATGGTGGCACAGAGGATGCTGTAAACTATTATCTGCAGAATAATTCTCATCTTGAGCATGGACTGATAACAGATCATATAGACCAGCTCGCCTCTTATGTTACGATAAAGAAGCTTGAAATAAATGGAACTCCTTATACGGAGAGTACAATCGAGAGTAATCAAGAATACCTTGATATTCTTTTTGAAGGGACAACCACAGAACCATTCAAGGCAAATGTTCAGTTGAAGTTCTTCAATATGAGTGAGGTTCCCATGGCCACTTTTTCTGAAGGAGCGTATAAGGGAGTGGCAGAAGATGTTCCGATTGGCGATTTCTCGCTGCACCGCCGAATAAAGCTACCTCGTTACATGAGCAAGGGCGACTATGTGCTGGAGTTTGAGGTGAATCAACATTCACAGAGTTCTGTTCATCGTTGTTTGTGGGCAAAGCGATGCGCTACTGTTCATGTGGAAGGAGGTTTTGAACAGTATGGCCATCCGTTAGTGGCGAGGTGGGAAGGATTTTTGGGTTTAGAATCATTAAATTAGTTAAATAATTAAATAGACGGATGTTATGGGTTTTATAGCAAATTTGAAGTCGTATCTGCATTTTCAAAAAGGAATAGTTGAATCAGTTAAGACAATCACGGAGTGTCAGACGATAAATGTGATTACTGATTTACATTACAAACTAAAATATGACGAGTTGACGGAAAAGGCACTCAACTGTACTGATGTAGCTGTGGTAGATGAACTGTATGGAAGTTCACCTCTGATAGTGTCATTGACTACTCATGGGAAAAGGATAAGTGACGTTCATGTTGCCATAGAGTCAATAATGCAGGGTAGTCTCAAGCCAAACAAGATAATTCTATGGATATCGGAAGAGTATAAGAAACAATCTCTTCCCATAACTTTGCAAAGGCAAACCCTAAGAGGATTGGAGGTGGAGTATTGTCATGATGTCCGTTCTTATACAAAATTGGTGCCAGCATTGCAAAAATACCCCAATGCCTCTATTGTAACGATAGATGATGATATAATATATCCTTATGATATGTTAGAAAGTCTTGTTAATTCCCATCTTGAAAATCCTGATTGTATCTGTGCTAATTTTGTACGTGAAATGCCCATGGATTTAATGGATAATTATGTGCCATTGTTGGATTGGCCTGTATGGTGCAATGTAGATAGGATAAGCGGAAGACTTTTTTATGAAGGTTTTGGTGGGGTATTATATCCTCCATGTTCATTTAATCCAGAAGTTTTGAACGAGGATGTTTTTCTTAATATATGTAAGTTTGCTGATGATGTCTGGTTTAATGCCATGTCTTTGATGAATGATACGAAAGTGAAATATGCATGGAAGCATTATGGGAAAATCCCGTTACAGGGAAATCCGAATGTGCAGGTCGTTGCTTTACGTAATGTGAACTGTAATGGTGAAGTGTTGAATGACAAACAGATTAATGATGTTTATACAAAATACGGTCTGTTCGAAAAATTAAAGGAGATGGAATGAAATTGTATTGTGAATAGCAAAACGGAACGAACTCTGTTTGAATGAAAGTGTTATTTTTTGTCGAATCTCTTGCTGGTGGAGGGGCTGAGAAAGTGTTGGCCACATTGGTTCAGCATCTTGATAAGAGTAAATTTGATGTTACCGTATGTGTGGTTAGCGGAGGCGGTAGGTATGAAGACGAAGTGAAGCAGTGCTGTAATTATAAGGCTCTTTTGAATATTCCTTCATCACCTATTGAAAGAGCTATATATAAAATCAAACATCATTTGATCTATAAATGGTTACCAATGTGGTTGGTGTACATGTTGTTTGTCCCCAAAGGGAATGATGTGGAAGTTGCTTTTGTGGAAGGGTTTGCAACAAAGTTAATGGCGGCATCAACAAATGAAAAGGCGCGTAAGGTTGCATGGGTTCACATAGACCTGCATCGGTTTCATTGGACAAAAGAAGTGTTTCATAGTCATAAAGAAGAAGAGGACGCTTATAATTGTTATGATGCAATCGTAGTGGTAAGTAAAACAGCTGAAGATGCCATACAACAAGAGTTTAATTTAACAGTTCCTGTACAGACCATATATAATCCTGTTGATTGCGCAAGCATATTGGGACTTTCAGAGCAGAAAAAATATATTATTCCTCGTAGTCATGCATGCAGGTTAGTCTCTGTAGGAAGATTTAGTAAACAGAAGGCTTATATGAGGCTTCTATCTATTGTCAAGCGTCTCCGGAATGATGATTATGACATTGAATTGTGGTTGTTAGGGGATGGTACAGAGAAAGAGGCTATGCAAGAATTTGTTTCAAATAATAATCTGAAGGATGTTGTTACTTTCTTCGGATTCTTATCTAATCCGTATCAATATTTAGTTCAGGGTGATCTGTTTGTGTGTTCTTCTATATCAGAAGGTTTTAGTACAGCTATCACAGAGGCTTTGATACTTGGTTTGCCTGTGGTCAGCACAGAAGTGTCGGGGGTGCGAGAACAGTTGAACAATGGTTGTGGAATTGTAACTGAAAATAATGAGGATTCCTTGTTTGATGGTGTGAAATACCTTGTCACTCACAGGGATGAGCTGGATAAAATGAGCAGAAGAGCCATGGAACGGGGCAAAGAGTTCCGATTGGATATGGCGATGAAGAGGATAGAGTCTGTATTGCAGGTTGGAATTCCATAGAAATCTACGGAATGTTGTTAGCTGCTTTACAGCGATGTGAGGTTCAGACGTTGTCTGCATTACCCAAAAGCTTCCATCAATAGTGGACTCATTAAAGATAGATTCTTAAGATTCAGTAGCATTATGAAACACGCATACTTGATAATTGCCCACCATAAGTTTAATCAATTGCAGACTCTCATAAGTTTGCTTGATGACAAGAGAAATGACATCTTTGTTCATGTGGACAAGAAGGTCGGTCGGCTGCCGTTCCTTTCAGCAAGAAGTTCATGTCTGATAATTTTGGATAAAAGGATTGATACGCGTTGGGGTGACGTGAGCCAACTGAAGACAGAACTGCTGTTGTTTGAAACAGCATATAAAATAAATACGGAGAGGTACCGATACTACCATCTCCTGTCAGGCGACGACTTGCCAATAAAGACAAACGACTATATTCATGATTTCTTTGAACGTAACGATGGAAAAGAATTTGTAGGTTATACAAACATGAATCATGAACAGATGAGGAATCGTGTTTTTCAGTATCACTTTCTCACCAGACATTACAAGCAGACAGGTGCGCGAGGAGTACTTGTCCAGAATCTCAGGATTGCGCTTGAAACTATAGTGAATGCATTGGTAATTCGCAGGGAGGATATGGAATTGAAAAAAGGAGCGAATTGGGTAAGTATCACAGATGAGTTCTGTAGATATCTCTTGTCCAAGAAAGATTTCCTGTTTAAACGTTTCAAGCACACTTTCTGTTGTGATGAGTTTTTTATACAGACATTGCTATGGGACTCGCCATTCAAAGATAATATTTATGATTTGGATGATGAATACAATGGTTGTATGAGGGCTATAGACTGGAATAGGGGAGGCCCTTATGTATGGGGGGGGGAGGATAAGGATAAGGAACTCCTTCGTTCCTCCGATTGCTTGTTTGCCAGGAAGTTCGATATGGATAGATACCCCGATATAGTGAATTACATAAAAGATATGCTGAGTATTGGTGTCTGAATAATTGTGATGATGCGTCCTTCATCTTTTGTATATTCTGAGTTTCCTGCTTGCATCTCTTCGGCTGAAAAATATATGGCAACGAATACTTGGCCATACAATATATGAGAAATTGTATACAGGTTGTTTACGAGTCATAAACATGTTATTTAGGAACCGTAAACAAGGGGGGCAACTCGTAAACCACATGGTAATGTTTGTTGACACTTAGGGACGTATTGTCGTAAAATGTAATAAAAAGAAGTAGTATGTATGGTAACCATATTCACTCCAACGTATAATAGGGCACATCTGCTTCCTCGACTATACAACTCGCTCAAACAGCAAGACTGCAAGGACTTTGAGTGGTTAGTTATAGATGATGGTGGCAATGATGGTACAGCAGAACTTTTTAATCATTGGAAACAGGAGGATTTTCTCTTTCCTGTTTTCTACTATAAAGTGGAGAATGGCGGAAAACAAAGGGCTATCAATAAGGCTCTTGGGTTAGCTCATGGGGAATATTTCTTTATTGTTGATTCTGATGACTATTTGACAACGGATTCCATATCTTTTATAAGAAAGGCATTTGAGACATTGCCTAATAATGATAGTTTTATTGGGATATCATGTGTGAGAGGTTGTGAGGACGGGAAACCTCTTGGTCAGTCTCCCAAGATTGATCCTTCTATGGGCTATGTGGATTGCAATAATATTGATAGATTCAAATATGATTTGCAAGCCGATATGGCAGAGGTTTTCTTTACGGAAAAAATGAAGAAATATCATTTTCCTGTTTGGGGAGGGGAAACTTTTACTCCGGAGGCTGTTGTGTGGGATAAAATGGCAATGGATGGATATATATTGCGTTGGTATGATAAAGTTGCTTATATTTGCGAATACCAAGAAGATGGGCTGACCAAATCTTCATGGCCACTCCTGAAACGCAATCCAATGGGGTATGCCATGTTGTTTAATAACCAGTTAAGGGTAAACAAATACAGGAAGGCGAAAAGAGATTCTTTGACTCAGGGAACGTCTTGGATAGTCAATACTGTTATACAGTTTATCTCATGTTGTTGCTTGGCTGGAGAGTATGGATACATTAGGAGATGTGAGAGTCCTTATGTGTGGTTGTTGTTAGCACCTGGTTTTATTGTTAGTCTGAGACGCCGTTGGCAATTTATTCTTTATTCGGGTCGGAATTTATAAAATAAATGATATGTCAGAGAAAGAACAAAAACTCATACAGACAAATCCTCAGTTTTCAATAATAGTGCCAGTTTATAATGTTGACCTATTTCTGAGGGAATGTTTACATTCTATTATGAAGCAAAGTTTTATAGATTACGAGTGTCTGTTGATTGACGACGGTTCAACGGATTCCTCAGGTGCTATATGCGATGAGCTTTGTCAGTCAGATAACCGTTTTAAGTGTATCCATAAGACCAATGGAGGTTTGTCAGATGCCAGAAATTCTGGTATAAAGGAGGCATGCGGCCGCTATGTTTTGTTTGTGGATGCGGATGATGTGATATCTGACGATTCTCTCTTCTTGTTCAATAATGCAATCGAAAAGTATAATAGTCCAGATGTTGTATGTATGAACATGAGGACATTTGGAAAGAGCAATGTGTCTTTCCCTTTTTCTGACTTAGAAGTGCTTTTTACGGGTAGCCGAAATGTGAGAAAGTCTTATTTTGACAGAAAATGGTATGAAATGGCGGTAAACAAAGCTGTAAAACGTGATATCATAGAGAAAAACAGATTATACTTTTGTAAGGGGCTGAAACACGAGGATACTTTATGGTCTTTTCTGTTAACGATGAGCATAAATAGTCTTGTGCTGATTCCTTATGTAAGCTATTTCTATAGAATAAGAGAATGCTCTATAATGCAGAGCCTTGATAATGTGGACAATGTCAAATATATGCATACTGTGTTTGGAAAGATGATAGACTTTGTTAGAAGCAACACTGTATACAAGGCAGCTGAATGGTATATCACGGATTTGATTATTAGTTTTTTGATAGCTGGAGTAATTCGTGGGAGGGGGGAGCATCGTTACTTTTTATTTAGGATGATAATGAGTGACCTAAGAAGAGTAAATGATATTGGTTTCATGGCATCTTCCTATGCTTTCGGAATAAAGATGATAAGTCTGTGCTCTTTGTTGCTGAATGACAAGTTGGCATACAGGGTGATGTGCAGAAGGTTTACCCCTTGTGAACACGGATTAACGGAACAAAGATGAGGCCATAGTTCTTGCAAGAACTGATGATGTCTCTTGAAAATAGGAAGGGTAGCGGATTAATATTTTGATGCGAACATATTTATCTCTCATTATTTAAATAGCGTATGAGAAAGAAAGTCCTGTTTGTTATAGAATCTTTTGTTGTAGGTGGTGCCGAACGAGTTCTTGTAGACTTGGTTAACGCATTGGATAAAGAACATTTTGATGTCACTGTTTTGTCCGTTTTTAAGGAAAGCGTATATAAAGGTTACAACGAAAAGTTTGACGACATGTTTTCTGCTGATGTGCATCACAGGTATATGGTCGACAACTCTGTGAAATGGAAATATATCTTGTTTAATTTTCTTTTTAACAGATTGCCTCATAAATGGTTCCATCAATTGTTCGTAGGTAAAGGCTATGACACAGAGGTTGCGTTCTATGAGGGGCTTCCTACTGTTTTTTTGTCATGTTCGCCAAACAACAAGTCGAGGAAATTGGCTTGGCTTCATTATGGTGCAGGATTTGCAGACAGCGTGGGGGAAAAACGTGAACGTTATAGAAATGTCTATTCCATGTTTGATGCAGTTGTTGGAGTCTCTAAAGGTGTGTGTGACAATTTTCTCGCAAGGGTAGGACGGGTGACTAATCTGGAGGTGAAATACAACATAATAGAAGATGAAAGGATTGTTCGTAAATCAAATGAATATGATGTCGACCTGTTGAGAAACGGGATGTCGTTTCTGTCAGTCGGCAGGATCTGTGGAATCAAAGGATATGATAGATTGTTGCGTGTATGCTTAAAGCTGCATAATGAAGGTCTAAATATGAGTATGAACATAATAGGCGGTGGAGGTAGCGATGAGTTGATGGCTTTTGTAGTGGCAAACTCGATGCAGAAATACGTTCGGTTCTGGGGGCATAAGGATAATCCTTACCCATATATAAAACATGCAGATTGGCTTGTGTGTTCTTCGTATGCGGAAGGGTTTAGTACTGTTATTACAGAATCTTTGATTATTGGAACTCCCGTGATTAGTACAGATTGTTCTGGCACGGATGAATTGTTGGGGAATAGTGAATATGGAATCCGGTGTGAGAATTCAGAGAACGGATTATATGAAGCGATGAGAAGTGTGCTGATGGATGCTTCGCTTTATGTCAAATATAAGAAAAAAGCAGCAGAGGGCGGGCGTAGATTCAATAAAGAACAGTTGTTGCAAGAGATAGAACAAATATTATGATTGCAAATATCTATATATTTATCAGAGCGTTCATCAGACATAAAATTCTTCATATTGATGATCGAAATCAGTTGGATATTGCGATTTCAAATGGTTTGAAGATGGGTAAGGATTGTCATGTGATGGGGGAATGTATAATAGATCCAGGCCATTGCTGGCTGATATCAATCGGAGATAGAGTTACTCTTGCACCACGTGTTCATATCCTTGCGCATGATGCAAGCACAAAGCGCGAGCTTGGCCAAACAAGATTGGGGTGCGTAAGCATTGGTGACGATGTTTTTATAGGAGCAGGTTCCATAATCTTGCCAGGAATACGCATTGGCAATAAAGTTGTGATTGGTGCTGGCAGTGTAGTGTCTCGTAGCATACCGGATAAATTCAGTAGCCGTAGGCAACCCGGCAAGAGTCGTAGGTACTTATGATGCTTTTATAGAAAGAAAGATGCAGGAAAAGGACCATTACCCATGTTTTGATTGGACTTATACAATAGGAAACATAACAGAGGAGAAACGGGATGAAATGCAGAGATTGATTAAAGAATATGGAGGAGGATATGTGATATGATTTCGATAATAATCCCTGTTTATAATGTCCGAGATTATTTGGATATTTGTCTGTCTTCTATTGCTGCCCAATCCTATTCTGATTGGGAATGCATATTGGTCGATGATGGCAGCCGTGATGGGTCAGGTGAACTCTGCGATAAATGGGCTGAGAAAGAGTCGAGAATGCACGTTGTCCATCAAGAGAATTCTGGTGTTTCTTGCGCAAGAAATAGAGGCTTGGAATTGGCAAAGGGTGAATATGTGGTATTTGTTGACAGTGATGATTATGTGGATGCTGACTATTTGTCGAATTTGAGCACAGAACCTTCAGTCGACCTACTTGTGACAGGGGTCAAGCACATACATCGAGATAATACATGTGCCGTTTACGAACCACGAACAGATTTGAAATATGGTTGGGATGTGGACAGCATGGAAAATTTCATTGATCTGAATAATAAGTTTCTGTTGTTTGCGCCATTCTCTAAGAGGTATAGGCTTTCTGTGATTCGCGAAAATGCTTTAGAGTTTCCTATCGGATGTTCGTATGGAGAAGACCTCCGGTTTAACTACAATTATATGCGTTGTATTGGAGAAATCGCTCAGAAGAAGTATTCTGGATATTGTTATAGATATGGCAATGGAAGTACTCTTTCAACAAAACCGCGTCCTGATCAGTTCTTGCAGGATTATGAGGAATGGCAGTTCCTTAGAGCCTTCTTTCAGGACACGAATCTGCTCTGTGAAACGTCCAAGTGTTTTCTCTATAATCGTCTATGGGGATTTGTTTATAATGGAATTCTTTCCACTCCTGCATCTAATAAGATGATTCTTTCTATACCAGAAATTAGAGATTTGAAATCGTATAAGCATGTTTTTGACTGTTCGTGGTGGATAAAGTTTTGTATAGTGCATAGGTTATATTTTGTTTTTCGGAAATGAAACTGGTATTATACCCTCATGGTGGTAGTGGTAACCATGGTTGTGAGGCAATAATAAGGAGTTCTAAACGACTTGTTGAAGCAGAATTGTCTTTGTATTCTAATGATATTGAACAAGACAAGTCGTATGGACTTGATAGTGTGTGTGCTTTGCATAATTCGGGTCGAGCCATTACTCGCTGGAGTATGAGTTATTTGAAGGCTGTAGTAAAATATCGTTTGTTAGGACAGTCTGATGCTTTAGATGAGTTGACCTTTCAGCATATAGTCAAAGAAGCTAAACAGTCGGACTACTTCCTCAGCATTGGTGGTGATAATTATTGCTATGGAGCAAACAACTTCATTTATCTCGTTAATCGTATGATAGATGGGGCTGGAGTGAAGAGAATCTTGTGGGGGGCATCTGTCGAACCAGATTCTTTATGTGGACAGTTGCTTGATGACATTAAGGGCTTTTATAAGATTTGGGCTCGTGAGTCTTTGACGTATGAGGCATTGGTGGCAAAAGGACTGAAGCAAACGATATTGTTGCCAGACCCTGCCTTTGTGCTTGAAAAGAAATGTTTGCCACTTCCTGAAGGCTTTGTTGAAGGAAATACAGTAGGAATAAATGTAAGTCCTCTTATTATTGGCTGTGAGACAAGTGAGGGAGTTACGTTGAATAATTATATTCGACTCATAGAGTACATTATATCTGATACGGACATGAATGTGGCTCTTATTCCTCATGTTGTATGGTCGCATAATGATGACAGGAAGCCTTTGGGGCATTTGTATAATATGTTTAAGGATTCAGGACGAGTTTGTATGATTGAAGACTATAATTGTGAGGAGTTGAAGGGGTATATATCCCGTTGCCGTTTTATGGTTACCGCAAGAACCCATGCCTCTATTGCAGCATATAGCACATGTGTGCCTACATTAGTTGTTGGATATTCCGTAAAGGCACGGGGTATAGCAAAGGATCTCTTTGGGACGGATAAAAATTATGTGATTCCTGTACAATCTTTGAAAGAAGAGAAAGACCTTTGGGAGGCTTTCAAATGGCTTCAGAACAATGAGGCTTCTGTTCGGAATCATCTTAACGCTTTCATTCCAGAATATACGGCAAGATTAAATAGTGTTCATGATTTGATTTTGTAATAGAAGATGGTACAAGATTTATTTGATTGGTGGGGACGTATTCATATTGGCAGGTGGAACGATAGAGACCTCTGGCAACAGGCTGTGAGAAAGAAAGCTATAGTGTGGTTGGAGCATACGCCAAAGATAAAGGGTTCCACTTGTAATGTCATGGCATGGCAGCAAGCGGGTTTATTGCTTGGACTGCAAGGTGAAATATCTGTGCCGGCTTATATGCGTATGTGCTCTGAACTTAAAAGTGTTCCTTCTGAGGATGTGAACCCAGAACATTTGTTGCTTGCATACTCTTTGTCTATGACTCCTGCTAATGTTGAGAATTTTGTTGATAGATTTGCAAATGCGACAATTCCTTACCGTTCAACTGTTCCCAATATCCGTTTTGTGGATACACTGGGGATGGTTGTGCCTTATCTTCATTTGACAAATAGAAATGAAAGGGCTAAAAAACAAATTGATGAATATGATGCGGCTTTGTGGAATGGTCTATATCCTGCTCATGCTTTTGATTTGAAGAAAAATCTTCCGCTGGGGGTGTTTGATTGGAGTCGTGGCTGCGGTTGGTATATTTTAGCTCTTGTTGAGGCAGTAGCGGTAGAGGGAAATGCAGAACGAATAATAAAATTGGCAAAGTCGTTATTGCCATTGCAGAGGGAGCATGGCGGTTTTGGTTCTTTTTTGTTTGTGGATGGTTCCAGAATGGAGTCTTCAGGAACGGTTATGATAGGTATATTGATGGTTCGAGCGTATGAACTGACCAATAATGTTGATTTCTTAAGGGCGGCACGGAAGTGTGAAAAGGCATTGATGATGGCTACTCGAAGAGATGGAACTGTGGACTATTGTCAAGGAGATACTGGCGGAATAGGCAATTATTCAAATGTGTTCTCTTTTATGCCTTTTGTGCAGGGCATGATATTGTTGTTGTGTAAGAAATTGAATAATTATCAGTCTGAGGGCTCTGATGAATAGGAGGGGAGTAATATGGCATTGTTAAGTATAGTAGTTCCTGTATATAACGTAAGCAGATATTTAAAGGAGGGACTTGATTCTCTGTTGAATCAGTCGGTAGAGGATGTGGAGATAATCTGTGTAGATGATAAATCTACTGATGACTCTTTATTAGTGCTTTCTGAGTATGCAGCTAAAGATGTGCGCGTTAAAGTTGTGCGTATGGATAAAAACTCAGGTCCAAGTTCTGCACGTAATATGGGAATTGAGATTGCGACAGGGAAGTATATTACTTTTTTTGACCCAGACGATATTGTCTCCAATGATATGTATAAGAAAATGATTGATGAGGCAGAGAAGTATGATGCAGATATAGTGCAATGTGCATATCAAACATATCCAGATGGAAATCAAGTTTATGCTGGATTCCCGTCTAATCAATTGATGCATCCATGTGAATACATTGGTTATGTTTCGAATTTGAATTCTTCTTCGAATCTGTGCTTTTCTTGGAGATTTGTGTTTAAGACAAGAATAATTGAAGAAAGCCGTGTTCGATATAATGAGAATGTGAGGATAGGTGAGGATGCTGCTTTTAATTTCAGAATGATGATGAATGCCCGCAATATCATATATGTCCCAGAATGCTTGTACTATTATCGAGTGAATAACATGAATAGTGCGATGAAGAAAAAGTATAATCCGTGGATGGAGAGTAGTTTGCAGTTTCAAATTGCAGATAAGAAAAAGGTGGTGGAAGAATTTGATGTAGATAAATATACTCCATTTACAAAAGATATGAATGAGGATATTGTGAAACGGTATATAATGATGATGTTTCATAATCTGCGTCCGGAAGACAAAAGGGCTGGGGTAAGAAGAGTCTTGAATATGCCCATGGTGAAGGATGCTTTTGATTTTGTTGGTTATAGAAATATCTATCCGTCATTAAAAGAGTATTGTTTTTTCTTGATGATGAAATGGAGAATGTATAGAATAGTGGAAAAATACGTGTGATCTGTTGTTAATGAATGAAATGATAGTGCCTGCTTTGTATCAGCCAATTTACATGTGGTTGGTTTTTGGATTGTGTGTGTTGATATTCTTCAATTATAGTAGCTCTGACAATTGTGATAAGTTGCTGGAAAAGCAATCAGTAGTGCCAGTAGTGATATTGGTGGTTTCCCTGATGATTTTTGTCGGTCTTCGACCTGTGAACTATCGTTTTGGAGATACTGTGAACTATGCCTATGGCTATAATCTTTCAAGTATACCAAAGGAAGTGCATTTTGACATCAATAAGGAATGGTTCTGGCGTCTCATAGAGGAGAACTGTAAAAGATTGGGCTTTTCTGTCAACTTGTGGTTTTTAGTGATAGAGATTGGCTATCTTGGCTTCGTTTTTTGGGCTATCCGCAAGATGCTGTGGGAGAGTCCGTTCTTGGCGATGATGTTCTTTCTGAGTGCATTTTCTACATGGACGTATGCTGTCAATGGCATGCGCAACGGATTTGCTTGTAGTCTGCTGACATTGGCAATGGCTATTGTTGCTGAGAACAGGAAGAAGCTTTGGCTGGCAGCCTTGCTTGGATTGTTGGCAATGGGTGCTCATAAGTCAACATTGTTGCCTATTGCGGGGTGCTTGGCCTCCATCTATTTGATAAAGAGTCCTAAATGGGCGATCTATTTTTGGCTAATTAGTATACCTGTATCTTTTGTGGCAGGAACTTCTATATCTACAATTTTTGCAGGATTAGGGTTTGATGACCGAATGGATTCATATACTTCAGGAGATAATTCAGAAGGAACATATACGACTGCAGGCTTTCGTTGGGATTTCTTGCTGTATAGCGCTATGCCTGTGTGGTTGATTTGGTATGTTCAGAAGAAAGTAGATGCAAGTGGAGTCCCGGCGATGAATGGTAATCCTGCAGGAACAGATGTTATAGCTGATGCTAATAGCTTGAGAGTGTTCAATGTTCTTGCTACGACATATTTGCTTTGCAACTCCTTTTGGGTGATGATGATACGTGCTAATTTTTCTAATCGATTCGCATATCTTAGTTGGTTTCTTTATCCTATTGTCATGGCTTATGCTGTCATTAGACTGCATTTATGGAAAGATCAAGACAGGAAAGCAGGACTGATTTTATTGGGGCATGCCGCTTTCACCATTGTTATGTTTTTGTTGGGAAAGCTGTGATGTATGGAAAATAAAGAAGTTTTGGTTAAGCCAACTCATAGGAAGCATCTTCCATATCACGACTATAGGGAGCGGTGTGTGTATCATATCACATTGGTGTGTAGTGACAGAGAACAGGTGCTGGGACGAATAGTGGGGGAGACAAGTGCTGAGGCAAGGTGCGAGCTATCACCGCTGGGGCTGGATGTGGCGAGGGCTATACAGGAGATACCGGCGCATGAGAGTGCTAAAGGGAACGATGTGCAGATATTGGCGGCGGTGTGCATGCCTGACCATGTCCATTTTGTGTTGTTTGTGAGGCAGAGGATGAAGGATAGGCTGGGGATGATAATACGGGGATTCAAACAGGGGTGTAATAAGAGGTTGAGGCGATGGCTGGAGATGAGTGAGGAGAGGTATGGTAGTGGAAATGGAGCGGTGTTAGGCGGGCTTGGGAAGCCCGAAACACCGAATGGAGCAGCATGGGGCTGCTCTTGTGAGGGGACTGAAGTGGGGGCTGGAGCGAGGGCGCATGGAGGAGCGCGTGAGGGGGATCGTGAGGGGGATCGTGAAGGGAATCGTGAAGGGAATTGCGAAAGGCCTGAAGTGAGAGCTCGTGTAGATGCTGGTGTGGGTGTTGGTGTGGGGACGCATGCGGATGCAGGCATGGGCGGCAGGGCGAGAGCGATGAGTGGGGTGGCTGTTGAGCCGGTGAGGATGAGTCTGACTGGGTGCTTGTGGACTGATGGGCTTGGTGTGGCTGGTACTCCGTTGGGCATTGATGCTTTCTTAAAGCAGCTTGCATCCTTGTCTTCTCAGCGTATCAAGGTCGGACATGCTCTCTTTGAGGATGATTTTGATGAGACGCGTTTGAGACGGAAAGGGCAGCTGAAGGCGATGATAGCCTATGTGCATAAAAATCCGATGCATCGCTGGCAGAAACAGCATCACCCGCAGTGGCTGATACCGATGCGCGGTATAATGATAGCAGGGAGGAGTTATGATGCGATAGGCAATCTTACCTTGCTGGCTTTGCCTCGACATCAAGTGCATGTGAGGAGCCGATGGACGGACGATGAGAAGAGGATGTATAAGAACAGCTGTGTGGTGATGGCGAGAAAGGGATGCGCTCTTGTGTCTCCGTTCATTAGTCCGCATGAGGCGGCTGTGAGGGATGTGTGTCTGAGGGAGGGACATTCGGTGATTGTGCTGGCTGACAATGGTTTTAGCGACTATACGCAGTGTCCAGGTGGATTGTATGACTACTGTGTCAACGGACAGGTGCTGGTGCTTGTGCCGAGCGAGATGCCGAGGGCTGAGCGTAGAGGTATAATAAGCAGGCAGGAGTGTGTGGCTCTCAATGAAATGGCAAAAATGATATGCGAGGAGTGAAGGCTGGACGACCGTACTGTTTGAGTAGCCATCGTATATGTGTTGGACAAGTTGTAGCAGATGTAATAAGCAGGTGTTCATAATAGCACTTAATAATATCTTCGCTTTATTTTGATGTGTGATACTGTTCTTAAAGATGCGCATTCTCGCAATGACAGAGCTTAGGTAAGTGTGGCTCTGCTTGCTTTGACATAACGTAAATATTTCGCGAACAAAAATGAGAATAATGGATAGTCAAATGGAAAGAATGTTGAATGCCCTCTCCAGATCGTCAAGTCATCGTATTGAGTATGTTGATGCCTTGCGAGGTTTCACTATGTTATTGGTGGTAATGTGTCATTTCAGTGTCGATTTAGGCTATGAGGGTTACTCTTTAAATGAGCTATTTGCCGAATTCCGGATGCCTTTATTCTTTTTTGTAAGTGGCTTTGTGCTGTATAAGCCTGATTTCAAATGGACCTGGAACAATACAAAGGCTTTTATATGCAAAAAATTTTGGCCTCAATTGTTTGGGCCAACCCTTTTCCTTTTGTTTTATTGCTATTGTCAAGGTGTGAACTTTATTCCCTCGTTTGTTTCGTATTCTCGTTTTGGATATTGGTTTACTTACATGCTGTTTGAGTTTTATTGTCTATATATACTGATTCATTGTATATTGCAAAACATTGCTATACGACCTGCATTAAGGGATTTGTTTATTGTCATGTTTGGTTTTGCAATAATGGCTTTCTCTTTTTATATAAATCATTTGATGGCGCTATCAGAGAAGAGTAACGAAATAATCATCGCAATAGGCATGCAACAATGGTTTTATTTTATTTATTTTGTAATAGGAAGTAGATTGCGAAAGTATTATGAATGCTATAGGAAATATATGAACAAGCACGACATTCTGATTGTGATTTGTATGTGTGTGTTCTTGTTTTTTAACATGTTTTACGACATCCTTTCGGAAAAATCGAGTCTGCTTGTACATTTGATAACTGCATTTACAGGCATAGCGTTGTGCTTTGAATTCTTCCGTAGAAACGAGCATGTGTTTGCTTCTAATACTGTAGTAGGGAAAATTATACAGTACGTTGGGCGAAGAACTTTGGATATATACCTTATACATTATATTGTTTTGTATAGTGGTTTTCGTATGCCTTTTAAGAATATCATAAAAGAAGATAATCCGTTTGGCGAACTGTTGCTTTCTTTTGTGGTTGCATCTGTAGTTGTAGCTATAAGTTTGATTATCTCTCGTGTGCTGAGGATGAGTTCTATAGTGGAGAAATATGTGTTTGGAGTAAGGAAAAAAGTGAATCATAGAAACACGTCAAGAGAATTTTAAAAAGTGACCTTTACAGATGAAGTCGCGAATATTGATTTTGATGCATTACATGGAGTTGGGCGGTGCTGAAAGCGCATTGCTTGGGCTATTGCAGAGCGTTGACCCTGAGAGGGCGGATGTGGATGTTTTTATATACAGTCATCGTGGTGAACTGATGAGGTATATTCCAAAAGATTGTGTACGTTTGTTGCCAGAAGTGACAGATTATAGATTGATAGAACGCCCTATAGCAGAATGTCTTTTATCTGGGAAATGGGGAATTGCTTTGGGGAGGATTGCAGCAAAGTGGACTGTGGGGAAATCGCCTGTGCCAGAAGGAAAGGAAGATATACGTATATTTGCAAGAATCGCTGATTGTGTGGAACCGTTTTTGCCCAATATCAGTCCTGATGTAGAGTATGATTTGGCGATATCTTTCTTGATACCTCATAACTATGTGTTGAAAAAGGTGAGGGCGAAAAGGAAGATGGGGTGGATTCATACTGATTATTCTACTGTTTATGTCGATGTCGAAAGAGAACTGGGTGTGTGGGGGCAGTTAGATTGGATTGCAAGTATTAGTGAAGAGGTTGGAAAAAAGTTTGTGGGGGTATTCCCTACTCTTGCTGATAAAATTGTCCCTATTGAGAATATTCTGAACTCTTCGTTCATACGAGATAGGGCCGGCGAAGGATCATCCTTTTTGTGCAGTGATAAAGATGTGGTGAAACTTTTGACCATAGGTCGATTTTCATACCCCAAAAAAATGGAGGACATCCCGCAAATATGCAGGTTGGTGAGAGAAAGGGGAGTGAAGGTCAAATGGTATATTATCGGTTATGGTAATAATCAGATTGAAGAAACGGTACGTGCAAATGCTCGGAAGGAAGGTGTGGCGGATGATGTGATTTTGTTAGGCAAGCAAGACAATCCTTATCCGTTTATCAAGTCCTGTGACATATATGTACAACCAAGTAGGTATGAGGGTAAGTCTATAACCGTAAGGGAAGCTCAGATACTTGCAAGACCTGTTGTTGTGACAGATTATCCAACTGCAGCATCTCAGGTTCAGACAGGAGTGGACGGTATAATTGTTCCTATGGATGTGAAGGAATGTGCAGATCGTTTGGCGGAGTTCATTGTGGATACAGAGAGACGCGATAGGATTGCATTATATCTGAGAGAACATGACTATGGCAATGAGAATGAAATAGAAAAAATTTATAAGATGGCTTCAGTATGATAGGTACAATATTAATAATAATGTATAATATATGTCGCACAGCCATGAACAAGATGATTCATCTTGATTCTTACTGCGTAAATTGGATTCAGAGGATTAGCCCTTTGTGCGCATTGAAAATTTTTGAAAGGGGATCCATTGTGGTGGGAAGAAACTGTGAATTTGCTGCTTATTGTGACTTTGAGGTTCATGGGTGTGGCGTAATTAATATTGGCGACGGAACTTATTTCAATAGATTTTGTATGATAAGTGCGCATGAGAGGGTAGGGGTTGGCGCAGGATGTATGTTTGGACCAGGTGTGAAGATTTTTGATAATAACCATAAACATTCCTCAGAGACAGGGGTAAGCTGTGAGTTGACTACATGTGCTGTCGAGATAGGTAATAAGGTTTGGGTTGGTTCAAATGCTGTCATTCTTAAAGGTGCCAAGATTGGAGACAATTGTGTTATAGGAGCTGGGTGCGTGGTTAGAGGGACGATTCCTGACGGAACTGTATTGGTGAATAAGCAGAGACAAGAGATGTTATGATACCAAAGATTATACATTATTGCTGGTTTGGTGGCAGGCCTCTGCCGCGTATGGCGCAAAAGTGTAAGGATAGTTGGATGAGTTTTTTTCCTGATTATGAGATACGGGAGTGGAACGAGTCCAACTTTGATGTTTGGAAGCATGAATACTCCAAGTTTTGTTATGAGCATAAACTGTGGGCTTATCTGAGTGATTATGTTAGGTTGGTTGTTGTGGAGGAGTACGGTGGGCTGTATTTCGATACAGACGTTGAGGTGGTGAGGAAACCCGATGAGTTGCTGGCAGATTGTGTTGCGTATTTCGGTTGGGAGACTCCTGAATTTGTGAATACTGGCCTTGGCTTTGCTGCTGTACCGCATCACGAGGCAGTCAGAGCGATGAGAGAAAAGTATGACGGGCTCTTTGTGGATGGCAAGTACTGTTACGACAATGGCAAGATGTGGGGTTGCCCTCAGCTGAATACGCTTGCGCTGGAAGAGTGGGGATTGGCGCGTGATGGCAGTCGACAGGAGGTGTGTGGTGCTGAGATTTTGCCTGTAGATTATCTCTGTCCTTATACAGATGCTACAGGTGAACTGGGTCTTACAGACCGTACAGTCTCAATACATTGGTTTAGTAAGTCACCTCATGGCAAGGTGGCTGTATGGCGAATGAAGCTGTTGAGGCCTGTGAGGCGACTGTTGAAATGGGTGAAAAGATGATTTTAGAAGATTCTTGGCGGCTTTCAGCCTAAGATTAAAAGAGGAAACGCCATATTATGACTACATATTCAATAGCAATTAGAACATTGGGTGTCAATCCCGGTATATTGCGTAAAGAATTATATAGTATAGCCCATCAGACTATTCAGCCAGAAAAGGTAGTAGTGTATATAGCTCAAGGTTATGAACGCCCAGCCTTTACAGTGGGAAACGAAGAGTATGTGTGGGTGAAGAAAGGTATGGTGGCCCAAAGGGCATTGAGGTATGACGAGATTGATTCGGATGTTGTGCTGATGCTCGATGATGATGTCGAATTGGCTGATGACAGTGCGGAACGGATGCTTAATGCATTGGAAGACAATGAGGCAGATTGTGTGGCTGCAGACTCTTTCTGTAATCAGGGTATGTCTGTCAAAGGAAAAATTTTGGCTGCCGTAACTAATGGAGTGTTTCCAAGGCGAGATGATGGATGGGCTTTTAAGATGAGAAGAGACGGGTCGTTCTCTTATAACGATTGTCCGAAAAGCAATTTTTGTTTGACAGAGACATTCTCTGGCCCATGTTGGATGGTCAGGAAAACATCGCTTGAGAAGATATGTATTCAGGATGAATTATGGATGGAAAGGATGGGGTTTGCATACGGCGATGATGCGGTCGAATCTTATAAGTTCTTTTTGAATGGGTACAAGTGCGGTGTGCTTTATGATTCGGGTGTACTGAATCTTGACGCAAAGACAAGCAGCGGAGGTTATCATGCAGATGTGAGAAAATTTTATACGAGGTCGTATGGGCAACTTACCACTTGGTGGCGCATGATATATGAGAGCAGGGACAAGCAATGGTTGTCTGTAGCTGCATTTTCTGCGAAAGCATTGTGGCAGATGTTATTACACTTGGTTTTGGGTGTGGCGAAATGCGATTTCCGCATTCCTGTAAATTATATCAAGGGAATGAAAGATGCGGTTGCTTTTGTCCGTTCGGATGAGTATAAGGATATACCTTCCTATATTAGTAAATAAAGATTTCATGAAGACTCTAACAGTTTTTACTCCAACATATAATAGGGCGCATACATTAAACCGAGTGTATGAGTCACTGAAAAGGCAAACTTGTGATGACTTCGAGTGGCTTGTTGTTGATGACGGTTCTACAGATAATACTAAGACTTTGCTTGATGGTTTTATTGCAGAATCAGGTCTGGATATGATAATTCATTATGTATACAAGGATAATGGAGGACTGTATACGGGATATAATGTTGCATATACGACAATTAAGACAGAGTTGTGTGTCTGTATTGATAGTGACGATTATATGCCGGATGACGCGGTGGAGAAGATTGTCACGTTTTGGAAGGAACATGGGAGTGAACGTCATGCTGGCATCTTGGGGCTTGATTATAATGTTGCGACAAAGGAACTTATTGGAGGATTGTTCCCTGAAGGCCTAAAGGAGGTCTATTTCTATGATCTGACACTTAAGAGGTTGCATGCAGGTGATACAAAACCTGTGATGAGGACAGCATTGATGCGCCAGGTCGCTCCTCAGATAGGTTTCCCCGGTGAAAAGAACTTCAATCCTGTATATATGATGTTGCAGGTGTGTGATGATTATCCTGTGCTTCTGATGAATGAGAATCTATGTAATGTGGAGTATCAGATAGGAGCCGACAGTATGAGTCAGGCAATATGGAGGCAATATATGAATAGTGCGCGTAGCTTTGCTAAACTCCGTTTGCTTGAAATGGGGTTGAAGCATAATACGATTAGAAATCAAATGCGTGTATGTGTGCATTATATTTCGTCATGTCTGTTATGCAAGGATAGCGGATGGTTGAAAAATAGCCCATTGAAGATGATGACTTTGTTGCTGTCTCCATTAGGCTTTGCGCTGTATGTGATAGTGCTGTGGAGAAACAAGAAGTGAATATATTTACTTAATGTAAGTACGCATCATTCCATAAATGTTTAGAATTTTATTTTGTTCATTCATTTATTTCGCTTACCTTTGTGTCAAAATTAAATCAGTCTTATGAAATATCCGATAGGAATACAAAGTTTTAATCAAATCGTTGAAGAAGGTTTTGTCTATGTGGATAAGACTGCAATGATATATAATTTAGTGAAGGAGGGAAAGATATACTTCCTCGGTCGTCCTCGCCGTTTTGGTAAGAGCTTGCTTCTGTCCACGCTTGAACATTATTTCTTGGGTCATAAGGAACTTTTTCGTGGACTCGCTATTGATGAAATGGAGAAGGACTGGCTGGAATATCCTGTATTTCATCTTGATTTCAATGGGTCGAACTTCACCAGACAGGGAGCGCTTGATGCTGTTCTTCTGGATTTTGTTGAAGAGGGGGAAAGACAATATGGCCTTGTGCCAACTACTACAGAACTGGGTCTGCGTTTCAAGAAGGTGCTGAAGGCCGCTCACGAGAAGACGGGACGGCGTGCAGTAGTGCTTGTGGACGAATATGATAAACCGCTCCTTGACGTGATGGACACAGAGATTCCATCACCATTTGTGGCAGGAAATATCAAGACGCTGGAAGACTATAACAGGGAGGTTCTAAAGGGATTCTATAGTGTCTTCAAACTTGCTGATGCGCATCTGCAGTTTGTATTCTTGACAGGTGTGACCAAGTTCTCTCAAATTAGTGTGTTCAGCGGATTCAATCAGCCTAAGGATATTAGTCTTGACGGCAGATATGATACCCTATGTGGCATTACAGAAGCAGAGTTGCTTGATGTCTTTAAGCGTCCTGTGTCGAATTTGGCTGCAATTTATGGTGTGGACGAGTATAAGATGATTGATATGTTGAAGCATCAGTTTGATGGTTATCATTTCAGTGATAAGATGATAGGTGTGTTTAATCCATTCAGTCTCCTAAACACTCTTGACTCGCAAAAGATAACAGACTATTGGTTCAAGACTGGAACGCCGACATGTCTCATGCGCCTTATGGCAAACAGCGATGAGACTATAAACGAGCTTGCAGGCAAGTATTATTCCACCTCTGAGTTCGTAGATTATAAGGCTACAAAGCAGAAACCGTTGCCAATGTTGTATCAAAGTGGTTACTTGACTATCAAGGACTGCAACATGCGACGCAATACATATATGCTTGATTTTCCCAATGAGGAAGTTCGTATAGGCACATTATCACTCCTCGCTTCAGATTATTTCAACGGTAATGGAAGTTCGGGTGAGCCGACCACATGGTTAGGCAACGTTACAGATTCCCTTGAAGAGGGCAATCTTGACCAATTCAAACTTCAACTCATATCTCTCCTCTCAGGCATATCTTACCGTTTCCAACGCAAGCAGGATGAGCGAGAGTGTGAACGTCATTTCCATTATACTTTCTATCTCATCATGCAGATGCTGGGCAAGTACAATATTTACGTAGAGAAGGAGACGAGTCAAGGTCGCATAGACTGTGTACTTGAATGCCCTAACTATGTGTATATTTTTGAATTTAAGCTCAACTCAACAGCCAAGGCCGCACTTAAGCAGATTGAAGACAAGGGCTATGCTCTTCCTTACGCTTCTGACTTTCGCAAAGTGTATATGGTCGGCATCAATTTCTTATCAGAGATAGGCACTATTAACGACTTTGAGTATAAGGTAGTTATAAATTAGTGTTTTTGTTTTTATCAGGGTGTGTTCCCTTAATAACCGGGTAACTCAGCTGTGTTTCATAAGAATCGTTGATGAAAGTATTGCATGTCATAACATCTCTCCGCACTGGAGGAGCTGAAAAGCTGATGGTCGAGCTCTTGTCCAGAATGAAGACAGCGGGTATGGCTGTGGATTTGTGTGTGTTCGATGGCGAACGCACCCCTTTCTACGAGGAAATAGAGAGGAGAGGAGTGAAGGTCATCGCTTTGGGGCATTCTGTGTATTCATTATCCAATGTCGTGAAGTTGGTGCGACTGATGAGACAGTATGATGTGGTGCATAGCCACAATACGGCTTGCCAGTATGGTGTGGCATGGGGTAGCGTATTTGTAAAGTCTAAAATAGTGACAACGGAACATAACACCACCAACAGGCGGCGAAGTAAAGTGTGGAGACTTGCGGACAGGTGGATGTATGGTAGATATGATAAGATAGTGTGCATCAGCGAACTGACTAAACGTAACTTGCTGGCACATATAGGCAATGCTTTCGCACAGAAGTGCATATTGGTGTATAATGGCATAGACCTGAGCGTGTTTGTTCAAGATAAGAAATATGATCAGGTGAGTGATTCACGTAAATCTGGATTGCAGAATATTGCTGGTGAAGATTCGGGTACAGTTGAGGCCATGTATAGAAAACATCACGGCAATGATAAAACTGTTGTCATGGTCTCTGCATTCCGAACCCAGAAAGATCAGAAGACCTTGATAAGGGCGATGAAGGTGTTGCCAGAGGAATACAAGTTGTGGCTTGTCGGTGGAGGTGATGAGCGGTTGATTGGCGAATGCAAGGAACTGACAAATAAGCTGGACTTGAATGGAAGAATCACATTTACGGGCGTACGTACTGATATCCCTAATATACTACAGGCTGCAGATGTAGTTGTGCTGTCATCTCACTACGAAGGCCTTTCTCTCTCGTCTGTAGAGGGCATGGCGTGCGGCAGGCCATTTGTGGCCAGCGATGTGGAGGGACTCAGTGATGTCGTTGGTGGTTACGGTGTACTCTTTCCTCATGGTAATCACGAGTCGTTGGCTTCATCCATCAAATGTCTGTGTGAAGACGAGGCTTACAGGGCCGAAGTCGTCAGCAGATGTGTGGCTCGTGCCAATATGTTTGATATAAATATGATGGCTGATAAATACATGAATCTGTATTATGCTCTATAAGTTAGCTCATACTATACAAAAGAAGATGCCATGGTTGTGGGACATGGCAGAAGACGTTAATGCTGCTGTGTTTGTAATGATGAAGAGGAGAGGTCTGAAACGGCTTGATGAGTGTTGCGATTCAGGTGTAAGAGTGGCGCAAGAAAACGATGCGGCAGCCTTAGCTCAGTTTTTCGCTCGTCAGCCAAAGGATGCATTCCGTTGGTTCAAGCCTCATGCCTTTGATGAGGCTTCTATAAGACGGTTGCTGCGAATGTCTTCTTATATAATATATGTGCAGGAAGAGGCAGGAGAAATAATTGGTTATGCCTTCTTGAGATGTTTCTGCAATGGCAAGAGCTTTCTTGGCAAGATGGTGGACCATCGCCACCAAGGCAAAGGGGTGTGTACACGGCTGTGCGTCGTAGGCATGCGTATGTCTACAATGTTGGGCATACGCATGTTTGAGAGCATCAACAAGAAAAATGTTGGTTCCATGAAGGCGAGCCAGAAGGCTTGTAGGGTTGTTGTAGTTGAAGAACTTGAAGATGGAGACATGCTGATAGAGGATATGCCACAATAAATGTCGAGTCGTCCCCGAAACATTTTGGTAAATTCGTACATTCCCTATAAAAACATTTTGGCAAAATCGATATGTTAGTTGATTTTATATTTGTAGATCATAAACATACCGCAAGGGGAAGCGGCATAAATAGAGATTCATTTATCTATGTTGAAGTATATATTTGATAGGGTAATGGCATTGGTGGGCTTGTGCCTTTTGTGGCCAGTGCTGCTTGTGGTGTGGGTTCTCATCCATATCAAGATGCCTGGAGGACCAGCCATTTTCAAGCAGAAGAGGGTTGGGAAGAACGGGCGACTGTTCACGATGTATAAGTTCAGGAGCATGACAGTCAGCCATGGCGGCAGTTCTGTTTCTGTTGCAGGCGAGAGCCGGATAACACCTCTTGGCGCAAAGTTGCGGAAATACAAATTGGATGAGTTGCCCGAACTCTGGAATGTTCTCATTGGAGACATGAGTTTTGTCGGGCCTCGTCCTGATGTGCCTGGCTATGCCGACATGCTCGAAGGCAATGACAGGCTGATACTGAATCTGCGTCCTGGCATCACAGGCCCTGCTTCATTGAAATATAGAAATGAGGAGGAGGTGCTTGCGCAGGTGGATGACCCTCAGAGGTATAATGATGAGGTCATATATCCAGACAAAGTGCGCATCAACCTCGACTATTATTATCACCATTCCTTGCTTGGTGACATCAAACTGATAATACAGACTATTTGTGGTTAAGATAATACGCGCTGCCACTATCGGCATGTCGCTCAACATATTCTGTCGGGGGTTGCTTAGCGAACTTAAGGATGAGGGCTACGAGGTCATAGCTCTTTCATCTCCTGATGGTGACCTTGCCGAACTTGGTAGGCGTGAGAAGGTGCGTACTATCGGTGTGTCAATGGAGAGACATGTCTCGCCTCTCAAAGACCTGATATCCCTAATCCGCCTCATACGAGTGATGAGAAAGGAAAGGCCTGTTATGGTGCATTCGATGACACCTAAAGCAGGCCTGCTCTGCATGATGGCGGCTTGGATAGCGCATGTGCCTATTAGGGTGCATACGTTCACAGGACTTGTTTGGCCTACGCAGACAGGCCTCTCGCGCAAGATACTCATGCTGACTGACCGCATCACCTGTTTTTGTGCCACACATATTATCCCTGAAGGCGAGGGGGTGAAGCATGATTTGAGCAGCTGTATCACTGACAAGCCCATGCGAGTGCTGGGGTATGGCAATGTCAGAGGCGTTGACCTCGATTATTGGAAGAGGAGCGGTGGATCGCGAACAGAAGGATGGTTGTCCGAAAGGAGGGAAAAGAAAGAACCCTTCACTTTCGTCTTTGTAGGACGTATCGTAAGAGACAAAGGTATCAACGAACTTGTCAATGCCTTCTCCCGTCTGAACAAGAACTATCCTGACACACGCCTCTTGCTCGTAGGTCCTGTGGAAGATGACCTTGACCCCGTCCTTCCAGAAACTCGGATGGCGATTGAGAAAGAAGAATCAATCATAAGTGTGGGCAGTCAGAAAGACGTGCGTCCTTACTATGAAGCGAGCGATGCGCTGGTTTTTCCAAGCTACAGAGAAGGTTTCCCAAATGTGGTTCTTGAGGCTGGGGCAATGGAACTTCCCAGCATAGTTACCGACATCAATGGGTCGCGAGAAATCATAGAAGAGGGAGTCAATGGTGTGATAGTGCCGCCGAGGGATGAGAGCGCGCTATACGAGGCAATGGAGGACATGGTCACACATCCTGAAAAAGTAAGCAAGATGAGCGCAAAGTCACGGCCAATGATTGCCGCGAGGTATGAACAGAGCTTCGTAAGAATGAACTTAAAGCATTTTTATAGTGAATTATTCCTAAAAAATGTTTGTGGTGTGAAGGAATAATCGTATTTTTGCCAAAAATAATCAAACTGAACTTAAATCTATGAACAAAATATACCTATGTTTGGCTCACATGAGCGGCGAGGAACAGAAATATATAAAGGATGCCTTTGATACCAACTGGGTAGTGCCATTGGGACCTAATGTCAATGCCTTTGAGGAAGACCTCTCCGCCTTTGTCAACAGAACGGATGGGGAAAATCTTTTGCCGCATAAGGAAGTAGTAGCGCTTAGTGCCGGTACTGCTGCCATACATCTTGGGCTCATCATGCTCGGCGTGGAAAGAGGTGATGAGGTTATATGCCAGTCTTTTACGTTTGCTGCCAGTGCCAATCCTATAGTTTATCAAGGGGCAACTCCTGTTTTTGTGGACAGTGAGGATGGCACATATAATATGGATCCAGTCCTTCTTGAAGAAGCCATCAAGGACCGTATAGCCAAGACTGGACGCAAGCCAAAGGCTATCATTGTTGTTTATCTCTATGGCATGCCAGCTTATATTGATGAGATAATGTCGGTGGCTAAAAAGTATGACATCCCAGTCCTTGAAGATGCAGCAGAAGCCTTCGGTTCTACATACAAAGGACAAGTGTGTGGCACGTTTGGTGCATACGGTGCTCTCTCTTTTAATGGAAACAAGATGATTACCACAAGTGGAGGCGGAGCGCTTGTCTGCCCCGATGAGGAGAGTAAGAAAAAGGTGATGTTCTATGCTACTCAGGCGCGCGAGCCTTATCCTTACTATCATCACGAGAAGATAGGCTACAATTACCGCATGTCCAATATTTGTGCAGGAATAGGTCGGGGACAGATGACTGTGGCTGATGAACATATAGCCCATCACCGCACGCTCCATCAACTATATGTCGACTTGTTTGCTGACAATGCTGCTGTAGCAGTCCATTCTGTGCCAGAACGTTATATGCAGTCAAACTATTGGCTGACAACCATACGTCTCAATGCAGTCAATGTTGACAGCGCAGCCATGGGTTCGTGCGATGTAGCTCCTGACGCTAAGGTCCTCAACCTTCAGAAAGAGCTTGACTCTCAGGGCATAGAGACGCGTCCGCTTTGGAAACCTCTCCACTTGCATCCTGTTTTTAAGGACGCTCCGTCTTATACCAACGGAGTGAGCGAACGGCTATTCCGATGCGGACTTTGTCTGCCAAGCGGACCTTGTGTGAGTGAGGAACAGGCAATGATGATAGTTAAGGCTATAAAGGGGCATGTATGCTGAACACCCCTTAAACAATCGTAATCAGCATATTTTTTACAGTTGCGAAGAAGAGAGTTGAACATGGATACAAACAATATAATGAATAAGATATTATTGTTAATTCTTCTGTCCACTTTTCCGTTAGGAAACTTTGCTCAGGAAAAGAAGAAAGAATGGGTGCCGCCAAAGCGTCCTAAGCTTGTTAAGTGGGAACCTCCAGTGCAGAAAGATGTGGAACTCATAGATGAGTGGAGACCGTATTTCGTTTCAGACAATTGGATTGTAGACTTCAGCGTTGGCGGTTGCCAGTCATTGGCTGAGAACATGTCAGGACAACAACTGAAGGATGTTTTGTTGCCTCGCTTCGAACTGGGCTTCGGCAAGCAGTTCTCGAGAGTATGGAGCACGCGTTTCGTCATGGCCTACGGAAAGCAGGTTGGCTGCGTCAGCAAAAAATACTTAGCAGAGAACCCCATTTTCGGTAATGGGCGCTATGACTTCAGTGTTGTAGAGCTTTATATAGATGAAATGCTAAGCCTGACCAAACTTTTATGTCCATATAATGAGCATCGCAAGTTGGATGTACAGCTGGTGGCAGGAGTCGGAGGTTCCTATTCATGGGGATTCGACGAGAAAACCATAAAGTGGAAGCGACTTGGATACCCAATAGAACGCAACGATCATCTTAATCTGGCCTTTAGAGGCGGATTGCAGATGTTGCTGAAGGTGAGAGAAGCTACCGACATTTTCATTCAAGGCATAGGTACATGGACAGGCGATTCATACAATGGAGTGAAGCATTCAGCATCCTTTGCCCTTGACCCTTTTGTCCATTTATCCTTAGGCGTCAGAGTGCATCTGCCTGACCACTATGGCGACTACCGCTATCTGAAGGTGCGCAGGTCAGAGATGAATTATCTGAGAGGATCCGCTCCGCGCATTGCCGAATATATTGATAACGAACGAAAGCAAGAGTTAGCTGACAGGGAAAGCCGTGAGGTTGTGGCCTTTGGGCAGAACATGAAGACACGCATATCGTTCTATGTAGACCGCACCTTCGTCAACGACATGCAGATGGAGAATATCCGCATCGTTGCAGACTTCCTTGCTAAGCATCCAGAAGTCAACCTCATTGTCCGCGGTTACAGCGGTGCTTCCAACAAAGAAGAGTCGCCTACTATGCATTTGGCAGAGAAACGGGTGGCTTCAGTCAAGAAGGCTCTCGTCAAATACTACAATGTCGACCCCTCACGTCTTGAAACCTCTTTTGATGAGAAGGCAGAATCTCCTTATCGGCTCACTGCCGACTGGATAGACGCTGTTGTCTTCGAAATGAAGGAGAGGACAGAGTGATGTGTGATATAGCTATATGGATGACAAATTGCAATCCGAGTTGCTATTTGTAAGGACTTTTGTCGTTTTGCAATCTTTTTGACATATTTTTTCTTATGTTTGTGAATGTAATTTGATTTCGTATCGCTAAAATACTTAACTTTGCACAACCTTTCTTTACATTCGGGAGACCATCAAACATATATCTCCTAATATACAATGAACTTTCAAGACACCTTTCACTATCAAAATCATGTGTAAGTCTGTAAAAGAAATAATACATAAGCTGGAAAAATGGTACTTCTCACGAGAAGCACTTCCTTTTTGGGCTGTCAGCATAATAGACTTCTCCGTCATCTTCACCTCCATGGTGATTATGTATTGTTTGGTGTACGGTCCTGCTGAGCTCGTCCGCAATGGTTCTTACATGCTATATACTTTTCTCATTGATATGATATTCTACTGTGTGGGCATGAGAGTGTTTCACACATACGCAGATGTTTCGAGGGTGCTTGAGTTTAAAGATTTATCCCGGACGGCTTTTGCAGTCTTGCTTGGTTCGGGACTGTGCTTAGTTCTGAGATGGGCTGTCAATCTGTTGCCGTTTACGGAGGATGTGCCCTACAGAGTCTTTGTCCTCACGGCCGTATGTGCCATAGTGCTTCTTACTTCATGGAGGGTAGTCGCGCGAAGTATCTTTGACATTGTCAGACAGAATGTGAGAGAGGACGTTGAACTTCTGCCTCGCAGTGAGATAGAAGTCAACATGGCTAAGATAGGTCAGCTCATATCTGGCAAGTGCGTGCTCATCACAGGAGCCGCAGGAAGCATAGGCAGTGAGATGGCGAGGCAGATAGCTTCATACACGCCGCGAGCCCTTGTCCTTATAGACCAGGCAGAGACACCCATGCACGACCTCCAGCTGGAGATGAATAGCAAGTGGAGCTATATAGAGACTGAATATCTCGTGACGACCATAACTAACAAAGAACGAATGCAGCGTGTATTCGAGAAATATCGTCCTGATTATGTCTTCCATGCCGCCGCCTACAAGCATGTGCCCATGATGGAAGATGACCCCAGTTCAGCTATTCTGAACAATGTTCTTGGCACACGCATCATGGCCGACTTCGCTGTGCAGTATAAGGTTAAGAAGTTCGTGATGATATCTACAGACAAAGCTGTCAATCCCACCAACGTTATGGGATGCTCCAAGAGAATATGCGAGATGTACGTCCAAAGTCTCAATGAATATCAGAAAAGAGCGCATCCGTCTATGTCTGGCACGCAGTTCGTCACCACTCGCTTCGGCAATGTCCTCGGTTCCAATGGCTCTGTCATACCACTCTTTAAGAAACAGATAGAACTTGGAGGACCTGTTACAGTGGCGCATCCGGACATCATACGCTACTTTATGCTTATTCCTGAAGCGTGCGCTCTCGTTCTGGAAGCAGGAACAATGGGAAGGGGGGGGGAAGTCTTTGTCTTTGATATGGGGCGTCCTGTCAAGATTGTAGATTTGGCTCGCAAGCTTATCATACATAGCGGACGCAGAGACGTGAAGATTAAGTTCACAGGACTCAGACAAGGAGAGAAGCTTTATGAGGAGGTGCTCATCAAAGGCGAAGCAGAACAACCTACTGACAATCCGAGAATCAGAGTGGCCAAGGTGCTTTCTGGCGATTATGAAGTTGTCTGTCAACAGATAGACAAGTTGGCCGATGTCTGCCGCACCTATAATGAAATGAAGGTTGTGAGGATGATGAAACTCATGGTGCCGGAGTTCAAGAGCAATAACTCAAAGTACGAGCTTATAGACAAGGAATTGAATAGATGATTGGCGCATAAATCAAATAATAGGCTGTCTTCATATCGAAGACAGCATTTCCAAATACACTTACCACATGGAGTGTACGTGCAATATAACAGAACAATTGAAGTTTTTTTCGATATGAATATTAAGACGATTCTTACAACATTGCTGTGTGTGTGTTTCACCCTCTCAGCCTCTGCACAGCGCAATCGTGATAATGACTCTATCATACAGATTCTCGATGAGATGGGTGTACCCCTTGTTGAGAAAAGCTACATTGCTAACAGCAGCTTTGTTGATAACTGGTCAGTGTCTCTCTACGGTGGATTCTCCACCAACTGGGGAAGCGACATGTCCCATATCTCCTTCTTTCGCAATAAAGGCATCGCATCTGCCATCACTGTGGGCAAGGACATCACGCCTCTCAGTACCGTACGCCTTCAACTTAACTACGTGCGCAACACGGGTGTTACCGATGACCAGTTTGAGGGAGATATGTCTGTCTACAATCACAGCCGTTATAAATGGAATTCCTATGGGCTCAACGTGGACTACATGCTAAACTTCACAAATCTCGTTCTCGGATTTAAAGAGAACCGCAAGTTCCACTTCTATGGAGTCGTTGGAGTTGGCGGTTCTGTCTCCCGCAATTACACGACAGGGGCTTTCAACGGTGACATGGACAACAGCCATGGACAGCAAGTGCACAATAAGGATA
Source organism: Bacteroidaceae bacterium (assembly GCA_036303125.1). Taxonomy (GTDB): domain Bacteria; phylum Bacteroidota; class Bacteroidia; order Bacteroidales; family Bacteroidaceae; genus Minthosoma. The sequence continues at coordinate 17,950 of JAXJBE010000278.1, read as the reverse complement.
AGTACGACAACCGCCAGCATTCGCTCGTAAATATTCGTGCCGGTCTCGCATCCGCTTTTTATGTCGCTCGCAACTGGAGCGTCTGTGTCGAAGCTGTAGGCAGCTTGCTCGACAATTCATACGACAGCAATCCCACCTCCGATAATATCTGGGATGGACACGTTGATTTCCTCGTGGGCCTTAAATATCGATTCAACAATAAAGGGGGACAAGCGCCAGGATTCTACTATCCTCGCCATGACATGACTATCTACCGCCAGCGACTTAAGGAAATAGGCGATACCAAAGACAAGACAAAGAAGCGGCTTGACGATTTGGCCGATCAGGCTGATACACTTGATGTAGAGGCTAAGGTCATCTACACTCTCATCGCCTTTGATGAGGGACAGACAGACGTGGACCGACTTCAGCAGACAAATCTCTACACCACCGCACTCGCATGGACCAGAGACACCAAGAGCCTTATCTTCATCACCAACAGTTCTGGCGTTGACGACCGTCTTTTCCGTCGCCGCGTCAAGGAAATAGTCAACATCCTTACTGAGCGTTATGAGATTCCAGTCCATAAGATACGAGTCTTCGCTGATGAGAAAGACATAAAGACCAGTTACAACTATATAGAGTGTATTGTCAACGATTAAGGTCTCCGCATCCTAAGCGTTCACAACTCTCTTCCCAATAAGCTAAGTATGTATTCAAAATTATCAAAAATGAACAACATATTGCAGGTGATGACATCAAAAAGGCTATATATATATTTATTATTATTCATCGTAAGCGCAGCCGCATGGTCACAAGAAGCAAATGATGACGACAATGACTTCACGACCACTGGCAAGGACCATAAACGAATAGAACTTGTTGACGACAGTCTCTATTACGATGATTATGCGTATCTATACGACTATAAGATAGCTGACAACGTCTTCGTCCTGGCACAGGTCGGCATCAGTCACTCCATGTCGGAGAACACCCGATTCGGTAATTTCTTCGCCAACATGAGGCCCAGCTTCACCCTTGGCATAGGTAAATGGCTCTCCCCGACCTTCGGACTTCGTCTTACGGCCGGAGTGCGCCCGCAGGTGGGACGTGCAGACTGGGAACTTTGTGATTTGCCTAAAGTGGGGTGGCATCCTGCGCCAGAGAGCCGCTATCCCTTCGGAAACTATAAGTTCACCGTCTTCGCTGGTTACTTTGATGCATTAGTCAACTTCACCAATATAGTTTACAAATACAAGGAGAGCCGCCGCTTCAACCTTGTTGGCATCATAGGCCTTGGTTATAATCGTTCCTACGGTTTTGAGAAAGAGAAACTGGCTGTATGGAAAGAAGGAGTGAAATACATCAGTACTGACGGCAATAGCTCGCAGACATTCAGATACGATGTCAGCACCGAGCCTGCTAACTACTTCGCCGCTCATGTCGGATTTCAGGGACGATACAAGTTCAACGATGCCTGGGACTTCACGGCAGAGGTCACAATGAACGGCACAGACGACCGCTATAATGGTCACGAATACGACCGTGTCTATGATACTTACGTGGATATACTCATCGGAGCGCAGTTCCATTTCAAAGACTCCCATGACCGCCGCCGTTTCCACTACGTCAAGCACCTTGAGTCAGATGTCCTCGCCCGTCTTGCACAGATGGCAAGCGACGCAAACGAAAAACTCAACGATGCCAACATGATGATGCCGGAAATCTATGAAAAAGTGCGTCTCAGCGAGGCTCTGCAGACCACCATCTCCTTTTACGTTGACCGCTACTACATCACGGAAGCACAGAAGAAGAACCTCAAGAGCGTGGCCAACTTCCTTGCCACTCATCCTGATATCAACCTCATTGTCACAGGCTATGCCGACGTTGAGACAGCCTATCCAGCCTACAACCTGCGTCTCTCACAGAGGCGTGCGCAGGCTGTGTATGACATGCTTGTCGGCGAGTTCAATGTGCCCAAGGAACGTCTGCGCATAGATTTCAAGGGCGACACAGTCCAGCCATACGACCAAGTCAACGAGTGGAACCGCGCGGTCATATTCTTCCTCGACCGCAACGGAGGTGACAGCCAGATCCTTGAGTCGGAGGGCGATGGAGAATGAAGCCCTCACTCTTGAGTCATATAAGGCAAGCAAAGCTTTCACGGCAGAACATGCTTATCACTGTCGGAACAAGATAAATATACAAAGAAATACCCCTAACGTTATTAGACTCACGACATGAGAAAATTGATAACCCTATTTGTAGCAGCCGCGTCTGTCGCCCCGCTGTTCATACAGGCGCAAGAGGTCAGTTCCAATGGCAAAACGCAGTTGCAGACTGAGATGTCCAGTCGTGCTGCAGTTTCACAAACCGCTGCGGTAGAAACCATTCCCGACGGGCAGACCGTCATCAGCGACTCTGCCTACTATAAGAGTACAGAGCTCACAGCAATCATTATCCCTGCCAGCGTAGACTCAATAGGGACTAATGTCTTTGACCATTGCTTCAAACTGACCTCTATAGAAGTTCATCCAGACAATACGCATTTCTCCTCCAAGGATGGTGCTCTTTACACAAAGGACCAGAAGATGTTGCTCATTTGTCCTCCAGGCAAGAAAGGAGAGTTCCGTTTGCCTGACCACACCACCGTTATTGCTCCCTATGCTTTCCGCACATGCAAAAAGCTCACCTCCATTGTCCTGCCCAAGGGCATCACGGAGATACCGGACGGAGCCTTTGCTGGTTGCTGGGGATTGGAGAAAGTCAACATGCCGCACGGGCTCAAGCGTATAGGCAAACGAGCATTTGACGGCACCATCGTCCAGAAGATGAATCTCCCGACCACCATGGAATATATTGATGACAGGGCCTTTGTCAACACCAGTCTCGTTGAAGTCAACCTTCGGGTGACTGAACCCTTTGAACTTGGCGAAGATGTCTTCAGCGAGATACATGTCACACGTCTCAACGTTCCTGCCGCAGGGTTGCAGAAATTCAAGAATCACCCGAAGTGGGGTAAGTTCGGGAGGATAACCCCGACCCACAGCTACTGGACTGTTGACCTGCCATAGATGTTGTCGTCAAAATAAGGTTTATCCTGCTTAAGGCAGAATCTAATAAAAATCAGTGGGTTGGCTATTCTGAAAAAGACGCCTGCTCACAACCCCTCGTGAGCTTGCTCCCAGCTACTTGTGAGCCTGCTCCCGAGGGGTTGTGAGCTTGCTCCCGAGGGGTGTTGAGCTTGCTGGCTGAGAGATGTGGGTTTGCTGGCCAAGGGATGTGAGTTCGCTGGCATGAAAAGGTGGACCTGTTGACGTGGTCTTGATTTTGCCAAGACCTCTTATCTGCATGCGGGATGTTTGTGCATAAAGCAAGCATCCCGCATGCTTGTTATCTGGGCATTGCCGTTTTCACGTGCACTTATTCACTGAAAAATACTTAAATTCTTTGTCCCGTTACCTAAATAACCGTATCTTTGCATTCGGATATTGTCATGTGTGATGGGTGTTCATCGCCTCTCATGCTGAAATTTGATTATACAATAATATAAAATGAAACATTACCGTAGTATACTGACATGCCTGTTGGCCACAATGTCTTTTTCTGCCCACGCACAGCAAGATGCCATCAAGGCATTGGCAGACGGCCATTATATCGGAGCAAGACAGCAGTTTGAACATTTTGTAGATAATGTCCGTGGAGAGGATAGCCGCATAGCCGATGCTGAGGGACTCATGCTCATCTGCGACTATGTTCTGGACCGTCCATTCACAGCCAATCTCATGAGCGCATGGATAGGGGAGAATAAGAAATCTCAGTATGCTGGTGTCGTCAACATCCTCAGGCGCAATCTCCTCATAAAGTCTCATCGTTATGATGAAGCTGTTGACCTTTTCTTCCAACAGGAGAAAGACGATTTGGTTCCCACTCCTCTGCCTTATCCCCTCACGCGCCTTACTGGCGAGATGAGCAGCTACAATGATGTCCTTTACCGATTGGCAGGTGAACGTCTCTACGACCGTGGAGAAGAGGCGCGCGCCGTCAATTATCTTGAAGCTGGAGAGAAAACACGTGTCGCCCTATATAAGCTGGGCATGTGCTACTATCGTCAGGGTGCCTTCGAGAAGGCTGTAGACAACCTCAGTCAGTCTGCCGCCGAGCACAGTGATGCTATGGCTCAGAACGCATGGCTTCATGCTGGCATAGCCTACCTTCGCCTTATTCGCAAAGCCAATGCGCAGGATGCCTTCGCCCGTGCCGCCCAGATGGCTGCTGATCCAGCAGTCCGTGAGATGGCGCTTTACAACTACGCGCTGACTCTCCATGAGAAGTCTGCGCCGCAGACCGTCACTGTCATGGAACAGTTTCTGTCTGAGTTTCCCTCATCTCCTTATGCTGCACCTGTCTCCCAGTGCTTGACCGAGGCATACATGTCGAAGAAGGACTACACCAAGGCTCTCAGCGCCATCAACAAGGTGCAGACACCTAATGCAGACGCTCAGACAGACAAGCAGAATGTGCTATACAATCTTGCCTTCGAAGCCCTCAACGCCAATCAAGTCAATAAAGCTCTCTCTTATGCAGGCGATGCGGTGGCTCTCGGCAATAGGAACGCGGAGGCTTATGCCGAGTCGTACTACATCAAGGGTGACTGCAACTATCGCCTGGGCAACTATGCCTTGGCCGCTAACGACCTCAACACGGCCATCAATCTTGGCACACAGACATCCTTGGGTCGACTCCGGAACAGTACATACGCCATCTACAGTCTTGGCTATGCGCTTTTCAAGCAGCAACGCTACAATGCTGCCATCAGCCAATTCGAAAAGATAACACAGGCCTCTGACGCCAACTCCGCCATGAAAGCCGATGCATGTAACCGACTTGGTGACAGCTACCTCAACATGCGCGACTATGACAAGGCCAATGAGTCATATACCCTTGCCAAAGCCACAGACCATGCCCTTGGCGACTATTCAATGCTCCAGCAGGCCTATATAGAAGGACTCCGCGGCAACTATGATAGCAAAATAGACATTATCAACAGAATGAAAGAGGAGTATGCAAACTCCTCCCTTTCAGCCAAGGCACTCTTCGAACAGGGCAGAGCCAATGTCCTTTCAGGCCGCACTGATGAAGCCAATGCCATCTTCCAGTCTATCGTCATCAAATATCCAGGCAATGAGTATGCGCAGAAGGCCAGTGATGAAATAGCCAATATGGCGGCTAATATAGCCATACAAGACTCCATTGCTGCTGCGCAGGACTCCATAGAGACAGCTGAGGCCATGGCGCCAGTCCTCGCAGCCCAGGCTCTTTATGATAGCGGACAGTATCAGATAGCAGAACAGCAGATACTTGCTGCCATTGACAAGGGTATAGGCCGCCCATACTGGCTTGCTCGTGCCTTCATCCTCCTCAGCGACATCTACAAGGCAGAGGAGCGCGCCATAGAGGCTAAGCAGACTCTCGAATCGCTCAAGGCCAATTACAAGGAGGACGATGACATCCAAGACATGATAAAGCAAAGGATGCAGTAGTCTTCCCAGACAGAATAATTATTAATTGTTAATCGTTAATTGAATGAAGTCTTTCCATTTAGCAATATTCTCGTTCCTTGCCTCAGCTCCTGTTTATGCCCAGCTTGACAATACAGTTGAGGTCACCAACGAAGTAAAACCCATCGTCACAGAGGCGCAGAAAGTAGAAGTCAAGACACAGGCCATCAAGACTGAGGTGAAGCACTACACTATGCCTTATGCCGTGCAGGGCAAGAACTACAATGATTTTCCTGACACGCCTCTTGGCCATTACTCTACCGATGAGGTGGATAAGGGCAATAAGAAGGGACACCTCCGCCTGGGCGGCGGTAGCCATGGCAACCTTGACGGCCAGGCCATATATCAGTTTGACATCACCCCACAGGACGCTCTGACATTTGACCTCTCTCTCTCTGGCTTCAACGGCAAGACAGGAAAGGACGAACGTTTTGGCGACAAGGACTGGACCAGTCGCTTCTATGCTAACCGCTCATCCATACGCTATGCACATCGACTTGCTGACGGTGCCGATGTATATGCCAAGGGGACATTTGAGAACCAGCTCTTCAATTATCGTGGCGCCGCGACCGTCACCGACAAGCAGCATAATGTCATGTTTGATGCGGCTGTCGGACTCACTCCTTATACCAGCGGTGCCTTCACCGTGGAGGGAGAAGCTGGAGTGAAAGTCTTCAACCAGAACTATCTCACCACATATCAGAAGAAGCTTGACGAGACGCAGTTCATAGCAGAAGGCAAAGCCTCCTATGCTTTCTCTCAGCAGCACGGCGCAGACATAGATGTGTCAGCCTCCCGTTTCAACTATCGCAATGACGAGCTGAAAGACCACACTTGTCTCTCTTTTGCGCCCCATTATACATACACCGATGAGGCTGTCCGTCTTCGTCTCGGCATCTTCGCCAATATAGAGGGCGACATAGCTCCAGACATCCAGTTTGCTTATACCGTCAATGGCGCTGGCGAGGTATACGCTGAGGCTCGCGGCTACGAACGGGAGAACGAGATGCGTCATCTCGCCTCCGTCAACCCTTACTTCATGCTGCCCGCTGTTGGCGATGAACCCTTGGAAGCTAATGACGAGTTTCATCAGTTAGACGCACGTCTCGGCTACCGCTTCAAGACCAAGAGCGGCATCAATGCTGACATCTATGGAGGCTACGACATGTCGGAGAATCACGTAGACATCATCTCTGTCACGCCACTGCGCGATGGCCGTATAATGCCTCTTATTGATTTCAAGAAGAACAAGAACATCTATTTCGGGGCTGACATCACATACAGCTACCGTGACTTCCTCAAGCTTACAGGCCGCAACCGCCTTAATATAGAGTCCACTCGTCAGGAGTGGGGATGGACGGAAGGTTCATACATCACCCCTGCCTTCACAATGGACTGGCAGCTTGACCTCCGTCTCCTCAAGGATCTCTATCTCGGCATAGGCTGGACGCTCGACTGCTACAGCAATCCTGAGCTGGAAGGCAGCCATCCTTATGCTCTTGAGCGCAAGAACACTGTGCTCCTCGATGCAGGCATCCGTTACACTCTGCCTCTTGAACTGCCTGCCACCGTCTTTGTTAGAGGAAGCAACCTCTTCTGCCAGAAGTACGACCGATACTATGGCTACCAGGCTCCTTCAGCCAATGTCATGGCTGGCTTCGCTCTGAGTTTCTAAGGTTGTCAGAGTCTCTGAAGTTATTATAGAGCACCCATATAGAGATAGCCCAAGAAGCATGCGCGTTCGTGGGCATGCTTCCATACTATCTTGACTTATTGATTGCATCATGAGAATCATCAGGGATATAATAGATTTTATTCTGCCCCGCCATTGCACCATCTGTTCCTGTCGCCTTTTAGGTTCGGAGCAGATGGTGTGCTCTTCATGCATGAGTGCAATTCATCAGACACGCTACCACGAGATGGAGCATAGCCCGATGGAGAAAATGATGTGGGGACGCTTGCCTGTGGAGAAGGCGGTGGCATTCTGTTACTATGCCAACAAGGAAGCGAAGAAGGCGGTGCTGGACAATAAGTTCCATAATAGACCGGAGGTTGGCTATTGCTTGGCGCTGATGTATGCACGCCAGCTGATGGCATCATCCTCATTCTTTAAGGGAATAGACCTGATTGTGCCTGTACCGATATCCGGGAGGCGACGGATGGCGAGAGGGTATAACCAGAGCTATTCTATAGCTAAGGGCATCAGTGAGGTGGCTGGCATACCTGTGGCGGCCGATGTGGCAAGAAAGGTTAGGCACACGAGGCCGCAGACGAAGTTGACTCGCAGAGAAAGAGAGGAGAATGTGAAGGATGCTTACATGGTGACGAAACCTGAAAAATTGGTGGGCAAGCATGTGCTGATAGTGGATGACGTGATAACGACTGGTGCTACTATCATGGCATTTGGTGCTCAGTTGGCTAAGGTGAAGGGGGTGAGGATGTCTGTGCTCACGCTGGCGCATGCGACAAATAGGATGCATCCCGCGGAAGGAAATGACGACATAGAGTTTTCTCTGTATGGAATACCGATGCTGGAAAATGATGGCTCATGAGGGGCTTTTGCTTTATTCCCCAATGTGAGACTCAGACATGAAATGTAGAATCTTCACAGTGTCATAGTATTCTGATGAACTCAGGAGATATATGTGTGCCGAGAGAACCGAGCATTTCGAAGTTGATGAGAAACATGCGCTTGGCTCTGCCTTTGGCCTTGAGAAGAATGCCTTCTTGTCCGTCGAAGATGCCGCCGATGACACGCACCCTGTCTCCCTTGTTGAGGTTGACCTCGTTGGGACGGAAATACTGTATGTCATCCTTCATCTTGGTGGCTGCGTCAATGAAACGCTCCATCTCATTGTCGGGAACATGGAGAATCTTGTATGAGTTGCCGTCCTTTGCGTAGCTGTATGTGATGAAACAGTAGATGTTCTTGATGGTATTGATGGTGGTGAAGGAAGAGTAGACAAAGATGGTGTTGGAGATGAGCGGACGCTCCACTATGACTTTCTTGCCGCACATGGTCATGTCGCTCTGGATGGTGGGATAGAAGACACGAAGGCCAGCCTTGGTCATGATGTCTGCTGCTTGCTGCTCTTTGCGGCTCACCTTCATCACAAACCACTGTGGTGTGTCGTTGGGGTGCTTGTGTGTTGTGATTACTTCGTTTGACTTGTGTGTGGGCATTGTGTGGAGAGTAAAGATAATAATGAGGACGGTTGATGCAGTAAAAGGTGCGTGAGTGCCGCTTTGATGATGAGGAATGTGTGGGATGCGCGTTAGATACGGCCAAGGCCGGCTGTTCTCACGGATTAGACGAATGATGTTGCAAAGGTAGTTAAAAAAAACGATTTTTGATGAACCAAGATTGAAAATAGTAGATAAACTGTAGCTATGACGTGATTTGTTTGTAATTTTGTATTGCAAATAAGCATCAGGCTGTTGAAAAGAGATGGCTGATTTGTTGAATATCCTAAGCATCGTATAAGGGGTGTTCTATGAATTAGCCGAGCAAAATGGCATACTCCGATAAATACATAAATACTAATTTGAAGAACATCCCATAATACTTAACCAATAGATGAAAAACCTCAGATTTACAGGTTCGTTGGTACGAACATTCGCTTTTCTTTCTTTCTCGTTTTCTTTTATAAGTCCAGCTGAAGCTCAGCAGTGGCCAGAGGCAGGACGTGAGGCAAAACCCTATACTCGGTGGTGGTGGCACGGCAGTGCTGTGGATTCGGCTGGCATCGACTATTGCATGACGCAGTATGCCAAGGCTGGCATTGGCGGGGTGGAGATAACTCCAATCTATGGAGTGGTGGACAATGAGGCTGACGAGATAGAGTATCTTTCGCCACGATGGATGCGCATGCTTAGCTGGGTGGAGACCAGGGGGAAGCAGCTCGGCATGGAGGTGGACATGGCCACTGGCACTGGCTGGCCTTTTGGCGGACCGCTGGTGAGTAAGGATGATGCTGCGTGCAAGCTGATATTTGACGAGGAGGACAATCATGCTGTGGGGCGCACGGGACAGAAAGTCAAGAGAGCTGCTCCTGGGGGCGAAGGTTTCGTTATAGACCATTTCGACCGTGGTGCTGTAGCCCGATATTTTGAACGCTTCGACACTGCATTTGCCAATCAGGGCATGTCTTTCCCTAATGCCATGTTCAATGACTCGTATGAAGTGTATGGTGCCGACTGGACTCCAACGCTCTATGAGGAGTTTAAGAAAAGGAGGGGGTATGACCTTGAACCGTTCACATACCTGCTCAACAAGAAGGACTCGCTGCGCACCGACGGAGAGCGGCGCATCATCAGCGACTATCGTGAGACGCTTGGTGAACTGCTTCTGGAGAACTTCACCTCGCAGTGGACATCATGGGCGCATTCTCATGGAAGCATCACTCGCAATCAAGCCCATGGCAGTCCTGCCAACCTGCTTGATGTCTATGCAGCTGTCGACATACCAGAGTGTGAGGGATTTGGTCTCAGCGACTTCGGCATAAGAGGACTGAGAAAGGACAAGGTGTTCACAAAGAAGAACGACTCGGACCTTTCCATGCTCAAATATGCTTCATCGGCTGCGCATATCTCAGGCAAACGTTTCACCTCCAGCGAGACCTTCACATGGTTGACCGAACATTTCCGCACTTCACTCTCACAGTGCAAGCCTGAACTCGATTTGATGTTTGTCTCAGGTGTCAACCACGTGGTCTTCCACGGCTCATGTTATTCTCCGGAGGATGAGGCGTGGCCTGGACGGCGTTTCTATGCAAGTGTGGACTTCTCGCCCAATAATAACTGGTGGTCGGCTATGCCTGCCTTCTCTCGTTATATCCAGCGTTGCCAGTCGTTCTTGCAGTGGGGTGAGGCTGACAATGATGTGTTGGTCTATCTGCCATATTATGACATGATTTACGAGCAGCCTGGCACGGTAGCTCTCTTCGATATCCATTCCATGGAGAAGCGTGCGCCTAAGTTTATCAAGGCTGTGCAGGCTATCATCGCAAGCGGATATGATGTGGACTATGTCTCTGACAGTTTCCTCATGCAAGACAGCGTGGTTAACCGCTATGCTGCTGTTCTCATTCCAGATGTACGATTCATGCCGCTCACTACTCTGCGACGTCTTGTGCAGTATGCGGAGAATGGCGGCAAGGTGGTTTTTGTCGGTTCGCTGCCTCAATCGGTTCCTGGCTATGGCAAGGACAAGGAACAGAAGGGATTCTCTGCTCTCGTCAAGAAGCTACAGAAGACAGTATCCTTCCATCCAGAGCAGGCCATGATGGTGACATGGGGGCAGGGTGGCATCATAACCACACCCCAGTATAATGATGGTCTGCAATATACAGATGCGCGTCCAGAGCCCATGCGTCTTCAACATGGCTTGAGCTGTATACGCCGCCGCAATGATGTGGGACATCATTACTTTATATCCAACCTGCAGGGCAAGGATGTTGATGCTTTCATTCCTATGGGCGTGCCCCTTTCCCAAGCGGTGCTTTACAATCCTATGACCGGCAATGTTGGCATGGCAAAGGTGGACAACCAAGGGCGCGTGCGTCTTCAGTTGAAGAGTGGAGAGAGCATTATTGTGCGCACGTATGATAGTGGCGAGGCGACTCTTGCCAATGTCAAACCTTATCGTTACTACAATGCCTTGGAATACAGGGCCAATGTGCTTTCCCAGTGGACTCTTTCCTTTAAGGAGGCTGAGCCTGTGGCTATAGAAAAGACTTACACGATGAATAGCGGTGCTAAGCCATGGACGAGTCTTGGTGACAGCTTGCTCAACACGACTATGGCGACTGGCGTTTATCGCACTTCTTTCACAATGCCAGCTATACCTACCAATGCTGCCTTTATCCTTGATCTTGGTGATGTGCGTGAGACAGCTCGTGTCGTTGTCAATGGCAAGGAGGCTGCCTATCTCTTCGCTGTGCCATATCGTGTGGATATTACAGATTTTGTCAAGCAGGGTGATAACTTGCTGGAGATTGAGGTGGCGAATCTGCCAGCCAACCGCATATCTCAGATGGATCGCGAGGGCGTGGCGTGGCGCAGGTTTAAGGAGATAAATGTTGTGGACCTCAACTACAAGAAGGGACTCTACGACCACTGGGATGTTGTGCCGTCAGGACTTAACAGCGATGTGAGGCTCATCCCGTGCACTGTGGAATGAATGAAGGTGCAGGTTATAAGGGGTGTTTTATAGGGGTGCTCTATAAATCGCCTCAAGCGGAAAGATGCACCCCGATAAAAACAAAAGACTAATTTATAGAACACTCCTATAAATGATTTGAAAGGTAGTCGATGACTTGTTCGTTGGCTACCTTTAATGATTCACACGCGCGGCCGAGGTTGCGGGAGAACTCCTCGTATGTCTCGACTCCGCTGTCGCATAGGTCGGTGACAGACTTGACAAAGAGGACTGGCTTGGAGAAGAGCGAGCAGACGAAGGCTATGGCAGCCCCTTCCATGTCTTTCAATTCGCCTCCGTTGGTTTCGATGACTTCGAGGTCGCAGGGTTGCATGTCAAGGGATGAACCTGTGGTGACCTTGCCCATCTTCATTCCTAAAGCTGTGGCGAGAGCGTTGCTGCCTGGCCACACAGTGTAGTTGCCTATGCTCTGTGTGTGCCAATTGTCATCGCCTGGCACGCGGCGGTCGTGAAACATGGCTTTGTTGCCTATGAACACTTCGGCGATGTCGGCTCCTTTCTTGCGGAATGCGCCGCAGGTGCCTGAGTTGACGATGATGTCAGGGTTGAGTTTCTGAATGGCGGCCATAGTGGCTATGCTCGCAGCTTCGCAACCTACGAGGTCGCTTCCGTTCATTTGTCCGTTGAGCACAACGCAGAGTCTTGTTCCGTTCACCTCTCCCATATAGAGCTGGCAGGGGAGTGGAGCGAAGAAGTCGTCAACTTTATTTATCCCGTAACGGTCGATGAAAGGTTGGGCTTCTGCCACCATCGCCACTATGTAGCATATTGTCTTCATTTATATTAAATATGTGTTGTTTGGGTTATGTTGTTTGATTAAAATATATGATTGCTTTATTGGAACTGTATTGCAATATATCGGGTACAAAGGTATTGAAAATATGCTAATAAATGATTTTTTTCTCTCGCAAAACATATTATTCAGCTTGCTTTTATCTCATGTTTGATAGAATTGTCTTAACTTTACGTCATAAACCCGCGCTGGCAGGCATGCCGTGCGGCCTATAACTATCCAATCAATAACTTATAATCTATCAACAACAAACTTAAATGAAACCATTCATTTTTACTATCGCATTCTCGCTCCTTGCCAGTGTTGCCATGGCGCAGGATAAGAAAGGAGACGTGACCAGCTTCTATGAGAAGAATTCAGTGCTTAACTACAATGAGGGCAACAATCCTGCTGGTGAAATAGAGCAACCTACGAAGTTTGACCCCAACTTCCACATCTACCTCTGTTTTGGACAGTCTAACATGGAGGGTAACGCACGTATTGAGCCTCAGGATCTTGAGAACATCAACTCGCGTTTCAAGATGATGGCGGCTGTTGACTTCAGCAACACTGGACGCAAGATGGGCAAATGGTATGTGGCTGTGCCACCACTCTGTCGAGAGTATACAGGTCTCACTCCTGCCGATTATTTCGGACGCACTATGGTGGAGCGTTCTCCAGAGAAAGTGTCTATAGGTGTCATCAATGTCTCTATAGGTGGATGTTCCATCGACCTCTTTGATGAGGACAAGGCTTCTGCATATATAGCTAAATCGGCCGATTGGCTTCAGAATTTCTGCAAGGCATACGACAACCACCCTTATCAGCGTCTTGTGGCAATGGCTAAGGAAGCTCAGAAGGCTGGTGTCATAAAGGGTATACTTCTTCACCAGGGATGTACTGACAACGGACAGCGTGATTGGCCTGAGAGAGTCAAGGTTGTCTATGATAGACTGCTCAATGACCTTGGCCTTGAGGCTGAGCAGTGCCCACTGCTTGTCGGTGAGCTGGTATCGCAGCAGGACAATGGCACTTGCTGGCTTCATAACAGTGTCATAGCTACTATACCTCTGGTCATTCCTACTGCTTATGTGGTGCCATCATTAGGTTGTCCAGGCAAATTCGATAAACTCCACTTCACAGCTGCCGGCTATCGCGAGCTTGGTAAACGCTATGCCGAGGTCATGCTGCGTGCTGAGAAGAACTGCTCGGAATCAGGCAAGAAGGCTAAGGCTGGCAAGAAATCAGGAAAGAAGTCAAAGAAATAGAAAGCTGATGCGCATAGGAACAAAGCAAAGAAACGGAAAGGATGCGTGCGAGCCGAATGGGGCAAGCACGCATCCTTTTTCATTTGATGGCTCTTATGCCAGATGGTTGATGTGGGTTATAGACCATTTACACCAGTCCGTTGAGGTGACGTCCGATGTCTTGAAGCTCGGTGCGTATTTCTTTAAGGCGCTCTATGACATCCACATTGCGGTCTATTTCACCACCTTTGTTGCGCTTGAGCATGTCGCGTGCTCCTTGGAGTGTCATGCCTCGCTCTTTGACCAGATGGTAGACCTTCTTGACTTGTTCAATGTCAGCCTTGGTGTATTGACGTATGCCTCGCCCCACTTTGTTGGGTTTGATGTTGGGAAATTCCTTTTCCCAGTAACGCAGCAGAGACTCTGTGACGTCCATCATGCTTGCCACCTCGCTTATGCTGTAGAACATTTTGAGGTCTTTGTTCTTGTTGAGTGCCATAGATATGCCTTTATATGAAAGTGTGTATGTGTAAATGAACTATTATCAAAGTTGTCAGTCTTGTAATCGTATAGGAGTGTCTTTATACGGCCACTTATGCCTTCTTGGGAATATTCTTTAAGATTTCGAGTGTGAAGTCGTAGAACTTCTTGACGGTAGGGATGAGGCATGCCTCGTTGGGAGTGTGAGGACTGACGAGTGTGGGGCCATAGCTTGCCATGTCCATGTCAGGATAGTTGACGCCTATGATGCCGCATTCGAGACCTGCGTGGCATGCGCCGACGATAGGCTTCTTGCTGTAGAGCTTCTCGTAGATGCTTGACATCATTTCAACGAGTGGACTCTTTGGATTGGGCTGCCATCCGCTGTAGCCTGCTTCGAGTTTTACTTCCATGCCTGCCATGGAGAAACATGAGATATAGCGGTTGCAGAGATATTGCTTCATGCTGTCCTGTGATGAACGGGCGAGTGAGATGATTTCTGCTTTGCCGTCAGCTACATCGATGATGGCCAGATTGCACGATGTTTCAACGAGATCGGGCATGGATGGAGTGTAGCGAAGCACTCCGTCGTGGGCTGCCATAACTGCGTTGATGATGTTTGTCTGGATATCTTGTGGTATAGCCTTGGTTGGCATTGTTTCTGTTGGTACGGCTGCCATGTAGAAGTTGCCTGTCTCTATGTCCTTGTACTCTTCGATGAAGGTGGCACGACACTTGTCCACCATGGCGAGGAAGGCTTCTTTCTCTTTCTCGGGTACTAACACTGTGGCTTCTGACTCTCTTGGGATGGCGTTGCGCATGTTGCCGCCGTGCCATGAGCAGAGCCATGCTGTGCCTGTGTTGACTGTAGCGAAGAGGGTACGTGCCATGAGTTTGTTGGCATTGGCTCTTCCCTTGCAGATTTCGATGCCTGAATGGCCACCGAGGAGTCCCTTGATGACGATGTCGTAGCAGAGCATGTTCTGTGGATCAACATTGATTTGCTGATATTGCATAGAGCAGAGGATGTCCATGCCGCCAGCGCAGCCGATTGTGATTTCTCCTTCTGTCTCTGAGTCGAGGTTGAGCAGATATTTGCCTTTGAGTTCGCCAGCCTTGAGTCCGAAGGCTCCTATGAGCCCTGTTTCTTCATCGCGGGTGATGAGCACTTCGAGCGGACCATGCTCTACTGTCTCGTCCTCAATGATGGCCATCGCTGCGGCCACTCCAATGCCATCGTCCGCGCCGAGTGTGGTGTCTCGTGCTGTCACCCATTCTCCGTCAATATAGACATCCAGGGGATCTGTCTCGAAATTGTGCGGACATCCCTTTGTCTTCTGTGGCACCATGTCCATGTGAGCCTGGAGCACAGTTGTTTCTCTGTCCTCATAGCCAGGAGTAGCCCCCTTGCGCATGATAACATTGCCTATCTCGTCAATATATGCTTCCGCGCCCTTGCTGATAGCCCAGTCGACAAGGTATTTAGCAACCCGCTCCGTGTGGCCTGATGGACGTGGTATCTGTGTGAGAGCATAGAAGTTTCTCCACACACCTTTTGGTGATAATTCTTCAATTGGATTCATGTTCTTTCTGGTTTTTATATGTTAGTAGATATGTTGGTTTGTCGTTTCGTTATCTTCTTTATTGACTCTCAATATCGACTCTCAATTTCTAATAAAATCTTTCCAGTTGCTTGTTGCAGTGGTTTTTCTCATAGACAGAACGAAGATGGAGTATATGCCGAGGATGGGGACTAAGGCCGTCTGTATAGTATGAACTATGAGGGCAAATACTACAGCGTCAGTGCTTGCCACTCCATAAAGGACGAGGATGGTCTTGACGGCGAGATGCCATGCTCCTGCTCCATTGGGCGTGGGTACGATGACAGAAATGCTGCCCACGATGAAACTGACGATGGCAGCTGTGAAACTTAGGTGCTCGGTGAATCCGAAGCACTTGAAGGTAATCCAGTAGTGGAGGAAATAGCTGAGCCAAATAGCTATGGTGTAAAAAGCGAAGAGCCATTTGCTGTTGACGTGGCGTAGAGATGTAACGCCTTCGCGCACGTTGTCTATGATTTCTTTGAGTTTGGTCATGAAGGCGAGCCTGTGAGCCATATACCACAGGAAGATTATTGTGAATATGATGCAGATGGCTGTGACGATATATCCAGTGCTGGTGAAACCGTAGAGGAATCTGTCGATGCTCGTGCCTGTCTTATCAAAAAAGGAGAGGAAGACGGGCAACTGGGACAGTATGACTACGACTGTGATGGTGAGGATGAGCATGCTGTCTATGATGCGCTCTGTCACTACTGTGCCGAATGACTTGAGGAAAGGGGTGCGGTCGTATCGGCTGAGTATGCCGCAACGCACAAGTTCGCCGCTGCGAGGTATGATAAGGCTGGATGCGTAGGAAATGAAGACTGCATGGATGCAGTCTGAAGTGCGAGGATGCTCATTCATGGGTGCGAGGGTCTGTTTCCAGCGTATGCCACGAAACAATTGGGCTGTCACACCGAACACGAGGGAGAAGAGCATCCATCCCCAGTTCATCTCGTGCATTACGGTGTGCTCAATCTCTTTGAAGTCTGTGTAGCGGTACATCCACCACAATATTGCACCGCTGAGGATGAACGGCAGAGCAATATTGAATATCTTTTTTATTATTTTGTTCCTGTCCATTAAAAAAATGTCGTAACTTTGCATCATGAATGCTTGACAAAGAATTCTCCTTGGGGTAGGGTGGAGAGAACTATTGTAAGCAAGTTCGAGGATACGCGCTGATGTGGCGGCTCTATTTTTAGATGTGTTGGCTATATGTTCTTCGCATGACAAAGTTACGAATAATTATCATATCATTAATCCATAAAAGCATTTTTTTTTTGTGAACAACGTAAAACCAAAGAAATTCTTAGGACAGCACTTCCTGACAGACCTAAATGTGGCACGACGGATTGCAGATACAGTAGACGCTTGCCCTGATGTGCCTGTGCTGGAAGTGGGACCAGGAATGGGTGTGCTGACGCAGTATATATTGGAGAAGGACCGTGAGTTTAAGGTGGTGGAAATTGACTTTGAGTCTGTACCCTATTTGAGGGAACATTTCCCTGCTTTGGGCAACAATATTATTGAGGGAGACTTCTTGCGGATGGATCTCCGGCAAGTGTTTGAAGGAAGACAGTTTGTACTCACTGGTAATTATCCATACAATATCTCTTCGCAGATTTTTTTCAAGATGGTTGATAACCGAGATCTTATCCCATGTTGTACGGGCATGATACAGAAGGAGGTGGCAGAGAGAATGGCTGCTGCTCCTGGATCGAAGACGTATGGAGTGCTGAGTGTGCTCATACAGGCTTGGTACGATGTTGAGTATCTGTTTACGGTTGATGAACATGTGTTCAACCCGCCTCCAAAGGTGAAGAGTGCTGTCGTCAGGCTGACGCGCAACGGCAAGGCAGATCTCGGATGTGATGTCCAACTATTTCGCCGCATAGTCAAGACAGTATTTACCATGCGACGCAAGATGATGCGCAACGGTATGAAGCAGATTCTTGGCAAGGACTCGCCAATGTTGGCCGACCCTATATTTACAAAACGTCCTGAACAGTTGTCTGTCCAGGACTATATAGACTTGACCAATAGGGTGGCAAAGGTTATGAGTTCTTAAAAGTGCGATTTCTCGCCAT
>JAXJBE010000277.1:0-2680 GCA_036303125.1 Bacteroidaceae bacterium | reverse complement strand
CCTGTATCAAGATGAACTTAGTATTACACATTTTTTGTGTGGTTTCAAGGCAAGAAAAACACATTTTTTGTGTTTTTTTCGCGCTGATTCACACATTTTTCGTGAGAAGAACGCAAAACAAGACCCCCAGGAAACCCTGGGGGCCTTGCGTGAGATGGGAAATCTTCGCCTAATCAAAGATCAGGTAAGAGGATTACCAATCCATGTTGTTCTGGACATCAACAACAATAACGGTGATGTTGTCCTTCTCGCCTCTCTCAATGTAGACAGTGACGTTCTTATCGGTGCTGTTGCTATCACCATTGAACTTAGGAGCCAGCTGAATCTCGCCGTCCTTCTCGCCCTTGCCATTTGCAGAGTCAACATACAGGACAACGGTGTCCTTGCTGTCGATCTTCAGGTTGCTCAGGTCAGAGGTCTCATTGGGAATAGAATCAGCGAAGGTGATTTCACCAGAACCAGCATCATAGGTCTTAACCTGAGTGGTGGTACCGCCCCAAACGTCGATGTCAACGGTGCCCTCGCCGTCAGCGGAGTACTCGAAGATCTGACCCTTGGAGATGGACTTAGTGCCCTCGTACTTGTAAGTAGCTTCCTCGGTGCCGTTCCAAGCCTTCACCATGGTGTAGGTGGTGCCGTCGATCTTCTCGGAGTAGGAGCTATCCAGAGCCACAGCGTAGGTCTTGTCAGAGCCGCCAGGAGTGTTATCTTCGCCCAGGTCTACAAATGCAGCGCCAACGTACTGAGAGTTCTTGTCAGCCTCAGACAGCAGACGAACTTTGGTGCTGACCTTGGTTTCCTTCCAGCCCTTTACGGTCTTACCAGAAACGACCTTGTAATCATCGCCCTTATATTTTACGAACACGGTAGCAGTGTCATAGAAATAAGCGCGGCTTACACCCGTAGCGGTGTTGTTGGAATTGTCAGAGAACTTTTTATTAGTAGAAGTAGCGCGGATGCTGCCGTCGATGGTAGCAGAAGAGGTGTAGTAGAAGTTCTCATAGCCAGCCATGTCACCCTTAGCGCTCTGGCCGTTGATAACGGTCAGGGTGTAAACATCCTTGGACACATCATAGGTAGCCAGCATGTTATCGTACTGAGAGAAATCGGAGCTAAGAGCATTGCCATTACCATCTTTCTTCTCAACGTCAACAACCTTGTCGGTGCCATCAGCCAGGATCAGGCGAGCCTGATAGTACTTGGAACCAACAGTGCTGCTCTCGCCCATCTTAACGATCAGAGCGATGTCAGCAGTGCCAGCAGTGATGGTGTCAATGTCATAGATGTAGCCGTTCACCAGAACCAGTTTCACGGAAGCGCTCATGCGCAGTGCGGAGTCGCCAGTCTTAGCAACGCTGGTCTCATACCAAGTGCCATTGATAGCAACCTTATTGATTTTAGCAACGGTCTTACCGTTCTCAGTGACATTGGTGGTCTTAGTAGAAGTGATCTTACCCTCGACCACAGTGGCCTTGTCCAGACGGCCCTTGTTGTTGGCATAATTGCCAGCGGTGGAGATGACAGCATAGTCATCCTTCTTCAGGTTGCTGTCGAGGACATAGTCATCATCAGAATACTTGGTGCCGGCAGTAACATAGTCAGAGCCAACATAAGTGACCTGCTTCACGGTGTAAGTGGTGACTTCCAGGATGGAGTAGTTGGTGGTACCGTCAGTAGCCAGCAGCTTAACAGTGGAACCCTTGTCGTTCTCCTTAGTACCTTCAGCGTTGGTTTCAAGCCACTTACTGATAGTCATAGGAGTAGTCGTATCGTTACCGCTCTTATCTTTTTCATATGCCTTCACACCGTTGACATAGACGGTAGTTGCTTCGTTACCGTTTTTCTTAGCCAGGGTGTACTTAGTGCCGTCCAGCTTAGCCTTGCCACCATCCATCTTCAAGTCAGCCAGCAGGCCGGTCTGCGTGGTGTTCTTGCTGGTAGCATACACGCCGTAAACAACAGCGTCCTTGCCATTCTTGCTGGGCTTGACCAGAACGCGGACGTTCTGATACTTCAGAGCGGAGTAGTCGTTGGTAACATCAGTGTAGGTAACGTAGGGAGTATCTCCATCCTTACCAGTGTAATCAGCGTAAGCCTTACCCTTGTACATGGGATTATCAACGGTAATGCTGTAAGTATCCTTGCCATTATCCTGAGTCACATCGGACAGAGTACCAGTGATAGCCTTAGCTTCGTACTTGTCTTCCAGCAAGGTAATCTTATCATCGTTGTCGCCAACAACCTTATCCTGAACAGTGATCTGAGTGGACAGCTTGCCGTCCTTGTCAGCGACCAGGTTGGTTTTGTACTCGACTTCGTAAGCGTTCAGAGCATTCCAGACCATCTGAGCAGCGTTATCACGGGTGATGGCTGCGGAGGGGTCGATGGACTCCAGTCCCTCATACAGGCCCTTTGCGGAAGCCACAGTGTTGACGTTGGTTGCCCAAGCGTTGCCGGTGAAGCCCTCGTTCTCGGACTTGTAGCCCAGAGCGACCAGCAGCATCTTGGCCAGCTGGGTGCCGGTCACGTTGCCAGCGGGGGCAAACTTGCCAGCGCCGACACCGGAAACGATGCCCTGGGAAGCGCAGGACTCGATGTACTTCTCAGCCCAAGCGGAGTTGGCGTTGGTGCGCACATCGGAGAAAGTGGGGGTGGCGTTGGTAGCCAGGTTGGGCTCCTT
>JAXJBE010000276.1:0-3542 GCA_036303125.1 Bacteroidaceae bacterium | reverse complement strand
GCTGTATCGGCCGTGATACAGTTTAACATATTGGTATATAATAAAATAAATATGATTTTGTATCGATTTTTTTGGGCTCACGCGCGCGCATAACCAAGCTTTTGCCTTCAGAAAAGAAAAACCCCACTCCATGGCATGAGCGTTTTCGTCAAGCCATAAGACCAAATCAAGCTCTTTTAGTTTAGCTTGATAAGAAAATAAAGGATGTAATCTGACCCGTGAAAAGACGAAGGCGAAATCATTGGACATGGCATAACAACAAAAAAAGGTCGGCACGCCTGCCGACCCAAAATGTTTATGACATGAAATAAAGTTTGTTGTTGCAATGTCTAGGTATTGCAACCGCATAGAATCTAATCTGATACGGTTACTTAGAGTCTCACGTTCACACCAAATGAAACTTTGCTGTCGAGGTCAAGGTTGAAGGCGTTAGTCTTCAAGTCGCCTGTCTTGCTGAACTGGTAGTTGAGGTCACCCACAGTAGCTGTAAGATATACTTTCTTTGTGAGATCGTATGAGATGCCTGGACGAATGAAGATTTCCCAGTTGTTGGTATTGTCCTTAACACCGCTTGTATGGATATTCGCATAACCGAAGCCACCGTCAGCAAACACTTTGAAGTTGCCTGACTTCACAAATGTATAGCGCACGAATGGGCGGAAACCAAATGCATTAATATTCTTTGAGTCTGAATCACCGTGAGCATAAGCAAGCTCCAATGCCACATCCAAGTTGTCAGAGATAGAGTATCCCACTGTTGGGTTGATTGAGACAGTGTTAGCCTTCTCGAGGTCCTCACCGTCGAATGTTGTCTTTGAAGTGCTTGCGCCGATAGAACCACCTGCCCAGAACTGAGCGTTAGCTGTGAGTGAAACTACTGCTACGAGTGCTGTGAGTAAAAACTTCTTCATAATGATAAATGTTTTAATAATTAATTCGTCCTACTCTGTTTTTTGTTTCTTTCTGCTTTTAGTTCCTTGCGGAGTTTTTCGGAATCCCCTCCGTTTGGATTGCGATGCAAAGGTATGGCTTTCTGCGATACCAACCAAATAAATGCGCTCTTTACTATACCTTTAGAACACCAATGAACACATAGAGGACATTCCTTGTGAATAAAACGAGTCTTTTTGTTAGACAGCCCCCCAAAAACTGCTATTTGCTTGCCATAATCAATGAACTGATAGCCCGTATGCCTTCATTTAGACATGGGACAAAGAATATTTTAGGCCAACATGAATGCTCTTTAAAAGAAAATGACTAATTTTGCACATATTATAATGCGGGGACGTATATAAAAAGCCATTCATCAGAACATACTCCTCCTGGCAAACAAAGTTGATTAACACAGAATACCCCCAAAACAAGGGAAACCAAGTATGGGAAACATTGAAGAATATAAATATCTATCTAAAATAGATTACCCCTCAGACCTTAGGACACTGAAGATTGAAGAGCTACCTCTTGTGTGCGAAGAACTGAGAAAAGACATCATAGAAGAGTTGGCTGTCAACCCAGGCCACCTGGCTTCAAGCCTCGGAGTGATTGAGTTGACCGTGGCTCTCCACTATGTGTTCGACACTCCTTACGACCGCATCGTGTGGGATGTGGGACACCAGGCATACGGACACAAGATATTGACAGGGCGCAGAGACAAATTCTGCACCAACAGAAAACTCAATGGCATCAAACCTTTTCCCCATCCAGACGAGAGCGAATACGACACCTTCTGCTGCGGACATGCCTCCAACTCCATCTCAGCAGCCCTCGGCATGGCTGTGGCAGCCAATCTCAACAATGAAAAGCGCAAGGTAGTAGCCGTCATCGGTGACGGAGCGATGAGCGGAGGCCTGGCCTTCGAAGGCATAAACAATGCAGCCAGCACACCCAACGACATGCTCATCATCCTAAACGACAATAACATGTCCATCGACCGCAGCGTGGGAGGCATGAGACAGTACCTGCTACAGCTGACAACCAACTCCACTTACAACAACATACGCTTCAAACTGTCACAGAAACTCTTCCAGTGGGGACTGCTCAATGAGAAGAGACGAAAGGGCATACTGCGGTTCAACAACAGCATCAAGTCATTTCTCACACGCCAGCAAAACCTATTCGAGGGAATGGACATACGCTACTTCGGCCCCACAGACGGCAACGATGTTGTGGAACTGGTGCGCATACTCCGCTCCATCAAGGACATGAAAGGCCCCAAGCTCCTCCATCTCCACACCATAAAAGGGAAAGGATACGCCCCCGCCGAACAGGATGCCACCGTATGGCACGCTCCCGGCATGTTTGACTACGAGTCAGGCGAACGCATCACCACCAGTGATGGCAAGCCACATCCGCCCAAATTTCAGGATGTCTTTGGCGAGACACTCCTCGAACTGGCTCAGAAGAATCCAAAGATTGTTGGCGTGACTCCAGCTATGCCCACAGGGTGCTCCATGAACATCATGATGAATGCCATGCCCGAACGCGTGTTTGACGTAGGCATAGCGGAAGGCCATGCAGTGACCTTCTCCGGCGGCATGGCCAAGGATGGACTTATGCCATTCTGCAATATCTACTCATCATTCATGCAAAGAGCCTATGACAACATCATCCACGATGCAGCCACGATGCGCCTCAATATGGTGCTATGCCTCGACAGGGCAGGCATTGTAGGCGAAGACGGCCCCACGCACCACGGCGCTTACGACATGGCCTATCTCCGCCCCATCCCCAATCTCACCATCGCCTCACCACTCAACGAGCAAGACCTGCGCAACCTCATGTATACCGCACAGCTACCAGGCAAAGGCACCTTCGTCATCCGCTATCCGAGAGGCCGCGGCAGTATGATAGAATGGCGCACAGAGATGCACGAGATTCCAATAGGCCGCGGACGCAAGCTCAAGGAAGGCCATGACATAGCCGTGCTGAGCATAGGTCCTATAGGCACAGAAGCAGCCAAAGCCATAACCATAGCAGAGATGAAAGCAGCCAACGAAGGGCGACATATCAGCATAGCCCACTACGACATGCTTTTCCTCAAACCCATTGACCAGCAAATCCTCCATGAAGTGTCAAGGCTCTACAGCCATATCGTCACAGTGGAAGACGGAGTCATCGCCGGAGGCCTGGGCAGCGCAGTGCTTGAGTTCATCGCTGACCACGGTTACAAGACAGACGTCAAGCGCATAGGCATACCTGATGCCTTCGTCACTCACGGCACTGTCGCCCAGCTCCGCAAGTTATGCGGCATGGACGCTGAAAGCATAGCAGAGGTACTTTTAGAGAAAGGAAAAACATCATGAAGATAGTAATAGCAGGAGCCGGGGCTGTGGGCACACATCTCGCCCGCATGCTCTCCAATGACAATCAAGACGTGATACTCATCGACGCTGACGAGTCACGCCTCAGCAGACTTGGCAACGAGCTTGACATAATGACCATAGCCCGTCAGCCAGCATCCATCAGCGGACTGCAAGAAGCAGAAGTCAACAAAGCAGACCTCTTCATAGCCGTAACTCCCAACGAAAGCGAAAACCTCACCT
>JAXJBE010000275.1:0-3324 GCA_036303125.1 Bacteroidaceae bacterium | reverse complement strand
GACCCTTATCAGTTGGACTTTCTTAACTTAAGGGAGAAATATGACGAGCATGACATTGAGGAAGAATTGGTGAACAATGTAACACGTTTTCTTTTGGAACTCGGAAAAGGCTTCTCTTATATGGGCAGACAGTTTCGTTTGGAGGTAGGTCAGCAGGAGTTCTTCCCAGACTTGCTGTTTTACAATGCCCACCTCCATGCCTATGTGGTCATAGAGCTAAAAGCCCAGTCGTTCCATCCATCGTTCTTGGGACAACTAAGTTTCTATGTAAATACCGAATTTTGCACTAATGAGGATTTGGTTGGTCATTGGACTTTGAATGGTGGAGAAAGACAAATCAATTATCCTGAGATTGAATTTTTCAATGATAGTACAGTGGAATTATACTCACTAGCTGATACCCTATACAGATATACCTATTGTTTGCAAAATGATTCCTTATATCTCAATGACATAAATGGAAGACAATACATAAATAAAATCAATAAAGTCGATGACGAAACCATTATTTTTGAGGGTATCGCAGATGTTAAAGGCATACAGATTTATCATAAATAAAATGTTCTTGAAATGAGAATCTATGAACAAAAAAAATATACTTGAAAGAAATATAACTAACTCAAGTTTCGCAAGTAAGCCCCACACGCCCTGAACCAACGGTCACCGGCCGAAGGGAAAGGGCAGAAGCATTAAAAACAGAAAGCCCCCGATGCTATACGCACCGGGGGCTTTTCCTGCATATATTTTATCTCAAAAAATCTCTCTCTCTTTTATATACAATCTTTTTATTTAGTCTTGCAGCTTGTCCAGACCGATGGCAAGCAGCGTCTGGAGCATCTCGGCAAGGAGATATTCGTTTGGCTTCTCCTTGTATTCTTCTGGCACGATGGCGGAGAGCCACTCTGGGGCTGGCAACTGGTTGAGCTTGTCCCAAGCCACGAGGTTGAGGCTCTTGTGGCGTATCACGTCGCACTCATTCTTGCCCTGCTGCGCCTTGAAGTCGTCGAGGCTCATAGGGGTATAGCCAAGGCATTCGTGGGATGCCAGACAGCGCTCGTGCTCCATGTGGAGTAGGGTGGCGAAGAATGGCAATTGCTCCAGGTCGTGCAGATTCTTGCACTGCTTCAAGAGCTTGAGGTTTTCGGCTCCCTGCTGGTCGTGCTCACGGTTCAGAATGCCGATGGCCTTGAGCTTGGTGTAGATGTGGAAGGCATCCGAGAAGTCTTGCTGCTCTATGCGCTTCAGGTTGGCATACTCGATAGGGTTGCCCTTGGCGTTGGCATGTCTGCTCCACCAGTGGTCGTAGGCTTCCTGCTCCTTGCATATCTGGATGTCGGCGAAGTCCTTGCCAAAGTTCTTGGTGAAGGTGGCCGAGAAGATGGCGGCTTCCTTTTCGAGATGGCTCTTCCATACATACTGGTGGGTAAACGACTCTGACATCTTGCCGATGACCTGTACCACCTGCTTAGGGTTCTCATCGTCCACGCAGAGCTGTGCCAGTTCGTCGTAGCGGCTCTCGTTCATCTGGTTGTAAGAGCGCACCACGATGGCGAAGTTCTCCAGTCGGCGCTTTCTCCATCTCAGGGCATATTCGCCCAGGTCGTAGGCGATGGCTATGTTGCGGTTGTCGCTACCGGTGGCGATGACAGTGTAGTTGAGTTCGTCCTTCATCGAGTTCATCAAGTCCCAGAATCTGCCGTCGCCCGCACTGTGGTTGTGCCATTGTATCTCCACGTGGAGGGCCGAGAGGTCGTTCTTTTGGCTGAGGCAAGGATAGCGCATCTCGAAGAATCCCTTTTTCTGGTCGGCCTTAGGGTCGATGATGTGGAATACGATGTGCTTAGCCTCGTTGCCTGCTGGATATACAAACTGGGCATGCTCGTAGAGGAATTTGAAAGCTTCCTGTCCCGTCTCTCCAAATCCGATGATCATGCAGTGGAAGTCGGTCTTTGCCATACCAGTTTTGCTGTCGAAGTCTACGTAGTTGGCAGGGTGGGTGGCTATATTGAACATCATGTTCTTGATGGCGAGCTGTGCTGCATCTACCAAGACGGTCTCCACACCATAGCGGGAGTTGTACTCAAAGGCGGTGCCGCCATTCAACTTGCCACTGGTGGAGCGGCAGTAGATGTACGACTTCTTGCTCATGTTGCCATTGAAGTACTCATCGCTGCGCAGCTTGATGTTCTTGGCCAGGTTCTGTATCTGGTCTTCATAGAGCAGGTAGAAGCTGATGTGCTCCTTGGTCTTGTTGAACACGCGGTCCAGTCCCAGCTGCTCTATCACGTTGTTGCCCTTCAAGAACTGGATGGGCACTCGGGTCTGGCGGATGATGCCGTCCATGCGGTCGATGTAGGCCATGATTTCACGGCGGAAACTGAACACATTGAAGATGCTGGCGAATCCGAGCATACCCTGGCTGCTGTTGTCCTCGGGGGCATTGATAAAGATGATGGTGTCCAGCGGACTATGCTTGTGGATGTCGTGAGCCAGTCCGAGCGATATCTCATTGATGCCCAGGAACACGTGCACGTCGCCCTTGAGTTGCTTGGTGGCGTTCACCTTGCGCCATCGCCATGCCGAGCGAAATCTTACGCCCAGGTAGTTGATGGCCACGGCGAATGATACGGCAGCGGCGGCAAAGTGGATGACCGAGAACACGGTCATGTAAACCACGTTGTGATGGCATGGCTCGCCCACCTCAATCAAGTCGCTGTGGAAGGCAAACATCTCCATGGACGATAGGAGAGGACGAAAGAAGGAGGCATACCAAGATAGCTGAGTGCCCACGGTTTCGTGACCCGAACGGAAACCTATGAAGTAGATGACGAATCCCGAAAGAAACACCAGTAGTGCCACTCTGCGGATGAAGGTGTCGAACTCGCGGAAGATGCGACGCTTATTCAGATAGCAGAGCAGGAAGATGACTGCTGCAATGAGAACACTCAGTATATTGGTAAGTAACATAATTTTCTATTTTTTCTTATCGTTCTTAATTTATTTTTTTTAATCCTTTATTTCAAACAAGCTGTAGAAGCCTGTCATAGTAAAGACGTTACGGATGGAGTCGTTGATCTTCTCGATGATAACCTTGCCACCCTTGGCTGCGCTCTCCTTGCGCAGGCCGATGAGCAGGCGCAAACCTGATGAACTGATGTACTCCAGGTTGGTGAAGTCGAGTACTATCTCGTGGTCGGCCTTCTCATAGAGCTGGTTAAACTGTGTTGCGATGTCGGCAGCGGCTGCTGTGTCCAGGCGACCGTTCAGGAGGGCCTTGGTGCTGCCATTCTCTTCAATGATTTCTATTGTCATAATTTTATATTT
>JAXJBE010000274.1:0-4160 GCA_036303125.1 Bacteroidaceae bacterium | reverse complement strand
CCCATGAGGTTTACCTGAAGATTTACCGTTGCTTCATCCGATTTCTTTCCTACGAAAGAGAAGTTAATGCTATCGCCCACATACTCCCATTTGTTAGGGTCGAGTTGGAAATAGACAAAAGACTCCCCCTCATAACCATTGAACTCATTCTCTGCGCAAGAGGTTACGGAGAGACATGCCAGAGGCAGCGCAAGCGCCATGAGTGTCTTCCCTATAGTTGATATTATATTTTTCATTGTCTTTTTCAGTTTGTGTGTTACATCTTACTTGGAATATCCGAACTCTATCTCATCATCAGGGACAGGCAGGACATAGTATTTCTTTTCAAAGACAGGAGCATTAGGTATAGTCTCCATATTCTTTCTCTTATAGAAATAGAACAACTGACCTTCTGCAAACAGCTCACGCTGATACTCTCCGATGAGAAGCTTGTCGAAGTTCTCAGCTGATTCATCGCTCACGTATCCACGATACTTACGCATTGTGTTGAGATAAGAGATGTCACCAGAGGCTTCGGCTGCGATAAGATACATCTCGCCAATCTTCAGGAGAGGAATCTGTGTGCCGGTCATATACTTGCATGTGAACTCCTTTGCTGACGAAGAGTTGAGAGTGAAGAAACGCTTTGCGCGAAGGTCGAGGTCGAGACCGAGTGTGGTGAAGAGCGCTTCCTTGCGCTTCTGGTTGATGACAGGTTCCACCTCTAAGTCCTTGAAGTAGAGATCACTGCGCTTTTCCTTCAGACCATACACATAGATGCCGCTGATATACTCATGCTTTGCCACGCTCTGCATAATCTTCAGGTATGGACGCTTTGCCGCATCAGCATCAATGATAGTGTTAGTAGCAAATTCAAAACGACCACTCTCTATTACTTCCTTTGCATACTTCAGGGCATTTGCCTTATCACCTTTATACATATACATGCGAGCGAGCAGTGCTGTCATGCCGTAATAGTTGAAGCGTGAGGTGCGATAGAGCATGAATCCATTGTCAAGAGCATAGTCATTGGCATCATATTCTGCCTCTTCGCTGTATGTTTCAAATGCAGGACCGATAGGATCCACGTCCTTCACGAGTTCACGGGCTGCAATAACATCTGCAATGAGCTTGTCTGTCGTCTCTGCCACTGTGAGAGGAGCAACAGGAGCATTGGTCACATGGTCAACGAATGGCACTGCATCAGCATCTTTTCCCACTGTGTATGAAGGAGCGTATGCGCGCATTGCGTCAAACAGAAGGTATGCGCGTGCTGTCATCGCCTCACCCTTTACGATGCGGCGCACCTTGTCAGTCATCACACTGCCATTCTCCTCCACGTTCTTCAGAAGGTAATTGCAGTTAGCCACAGCCTTGTACAGACCTCTCCACTGATCATCAATGCAGCCTTTCACGGTCTCATCATCATATTTATACTCCATGGCAGCATCCATATTACTGCTACTATAGACGTCGGAATATGTCTGAGCGAGGATTTCCATCAGGCCCATCGTGCTGTGTCCGCCGTATGTTTCATGCTCACCCATGGTAGAATAGATGCCGAGAAGAGCATCCTGGAAACCAGTCTCTTTAGAGAACAGCGCCTCCTCCTTCACTTGCGACTTTGGATTCACATCAAGCCAATCGCTGCATGAAGAGCAACAGAGAGCCATGGAAGCGAGAACCACGGAGGTTATATATTTATTTCTCATCTTTATTTTCATTGTAATAAAATAATTGTAAATTATGCTTTTAGAATCTCACTTGCATGCCGAAGCTGAAGTTGCGAGCGTAAGGATAGCTTGTACCGCGCTCTATCTTCACACTTGATGAGTGGAACACATCGTTCATGTAGAAGAGAAGCTTCAGACGCTGTATGCCCCATTTCTTTGTGAGACTGTTGTCAAACTCGTATGAGAGGTTGAGCGTAGAGAGCTCAAGATAGTTGTAATCCTCGACGAAACGTGATGTAGGACGTGTAACAACAAGTTCGTTGATACCATTGAGCTCGTTGACGAAACCTGTGAAACGGCTCACATCGCCAGGTTTCTGCCAGCGTTCAGTGAATGCACGAAGGTCGCAGTTGTAGCGTGGATCAGCATCCTGCACTTTGTCAACGAGAGTCTGATTATACATCTGACCACCGATGCGGTATCTGAATACAGCATTCAACTGCCATCCCTGCCATGAGAATGTGGTGCCGAAGTTTCCCTCATAGTCAGGATCCTTACATCCACCGATGACGTAGTTGTCAGTTTTCCATTCTGTTGTCACGCTACCATCCTTGTTCTCAAAGATTTCCATACCAGTCTTTGGGTCAACGCCAAGAGATTTGTTAACCCAGATGGAGTTGATGGAAGCACCCTCCACGAATCTTACTCTTGGTGCGCTTGTTGACTTTGCAAACGTGCCATAAGCCTCACCCTCTTCACTCATAGACATATCCTGCTTCTCATTGTAAGCGCGGAGTGACTCAGATATCTTGAGGAGCTTGTTCTTGTTGTGCACGATACTACCGTTCACACTCCAATACAATCTCTTCTCTGGCATCTGAAGAATCTTTGCGCGAGCAGATATTTCAAAACCCTTATTCTCCACTTCACCGAGGTTTGCCATGTAGGTGGAGAAACCGAGTGATGGTGGAAGGGTGACAGCTGTGAGCACATCCTTTGATGTCTTCACATAATAGTCGAATGAGAGTTCGATTCTATTCTTGAGCATAGCGAGGTCAATACCGAGGTTTGTCTGGTTTGTGCGCTGCCATGTAAGATCTTCATTACCCATGCCCATCAGCACTGCACCAACGCCATAGTGGTAGCGATTGCTCGTAAGATACTGATAAGTGGTGATAGCTTGGTAAGGATCATACTCCTGAGAACCTGTCATACCGTATGTGCCACGTATCTTCAGTTCGTTGAGCCAGCTTGATGTAGCCTCCATAAACTTCTCATTGTGCACATTCCAACCGAGACCTGCCGACCAGAAAGGTGCCCAACGCTTCTTTGCTCCGAAACGTGAAGAAGCATCCTCACGGAAAGAGAGGTCGAGGAGATAGCGCTCATCGTAGGAATAGTTTACATTGCCGAGGAAACCTACGAGGCGTGATGTGTATTCGTCACCGCTTGGCGAACCGCCCTTCTCATACTGTGTGCCGAATGAAATGTAGTCAAGGTTGTCGTTAGGGAAACCTTCGGCCTTCACAGTGAAAGTCGTGTTCTGCTCCTGCTGTATGTTCCAACCGAGGTTAGCATTGATAACGTGCTTGTCCATCTGTGTGAAATAACTGAGCACGAGTGAGCCATCATAGCTGAAACTGTCGCCACGTGATGCTTTGTATGAACCGCGACGCTCATAGTCATCGCCCGTAAGTCCGGCAAAGTCGGTATGCATGCCTGGTTTGAAGACATCTGTTGCTGTATGCTGACGAGTGAAAGAGAAAGTGCCCTTCAGACGGAGTCCCTCGATGATAGACCAGTCAATGCCGAAGAGATTGGTGAGGTCATCGTATGAAGTTTCATCCTTCACATTGAGCCTTGTGTTGTAGAGAGGATTGTAAACGTATGAGTGCTGACCTGGGTTACGGTCCTCTACGTCATCGATACGATAGAGATAGTTACCGTTCTCATCCTTCATCCTCACGTATGGATTGAGCTTTGCATACTCGCTGAATTCACCGTAAGGAGAGTTCTTTGAGTTGACGTTGCTGTAGGTGAGCTGGTCGCGGAAGGTGATGTTCTTGTAGGTATATTGCATCTCCAGACCGATGCCCATGCGCTCACGTCCCGACTTCTTCATGACACCAGGGGTGTTGCTGTAGTTGAGGTCGAGTGCATAGCGGAAGTTGTCGGTACCGCCATCAACGCGTACGCTGTGCTTATGGCCTGCTACTACCTCATCGAGTGGCTGTGCGAGCCAGTCGGTATTGATACCTTGCTCAATATTAAGCTTGCGAAGTGCGTATGCCTGCTTGTAATACCAATCATCACTATAGTGATCCTCATTGAAGTACTGCTTCTTGTCAACGTCATAGAGTCCTGCAAGTACCTCAAGGTCGAGCTTCTGCTGTGCATTGCAGAGGTTGTATGAAGTGAGGTCTGGCACGTTGAATGTAATATCGGCATTGTAACTTACGGCGAGGCGTCCCTTTGTAGGTGTGTTTGTCGTGATGACAACGACACCGT
>JAXJBE010000273.1:0-35017 GCA_036303125.1 Bacteroidaceae bacterium | reverse complement strand
GGCATCGCCGTCGGCATGGCCACCAACATCCCCACACACAACCTTGCAGAAGTCATCGACGGTTGCATCGCCTACATCGACAATCCCGACATCACATGCGAGCAACTCATGCACCACATCAAAGGCCCCGACTTCCCCACAGGCGGCATCATCTGCGGCATAGACGGCATCCGTGACGCCTACGAGACAGGGCGAGGCCGCATCGTCATCCGCTCCAAGACAGAGATAGAGACTGAAGGCACACACGACAAGATTATCGTCACAGAGATACCATACAACGTCAACAAGTCGGAACTCATCAAGAAGATAGCCCAGCTCGTCAACGAAAAGAAGATAGACGGCATCAGCAATGTCAACGATGAGTCTGACCGCGAAGGCATGCGCATCGTCATCGACATCAAGCGCGAAGCCAACGCCAATGTCGTGCGCAACAAGCTCTTCAAGATGACCGACCTGCAAAGCACCTTCGCGGTCAACTGCATCGCCATCGCCGACCGCCGACCCAAGCAACTCTCCCTCAAAGACTGCATCCGCTACTTCGTCAACCACCGCCACGATGTCGTCATCCGCCGCACACGCTACGACAAGGCCAAAGCAGAAGAGAGATCACACATCCTCGAAGGACTCATCATCGCATGCGACAACATCGATGAAGTAGTCCACATCATACGCGCAGCCAAGAGCCCGCAAGAAGCCATGGACAGACTCAAGGCACGCTTCAACCTCGATGACATCCAGGCGCGCGAAATCGTCAACATGCGCCTGCGCGCACTCACCGGCCTTGAGCAAGACAAGCTCCACGCAGAGTTTGACGAACTCCAACGACTCATAGCCTACCTCCAGCAAATCCTCACCGACCCAGAACTCTGCAAGAAAGTCATGAAGGAAGAACTCAGCGAAGTCAAGGACAAGTGGGGCGATGAGCGCAAGACCGAGATAGACCTCACTGCCAGCGAGAACTTCGACCCAGAACAGTTCTTCGCCAAAGAAGAAGTGGCCGTCACAGTCAGCCACCTCGGATACATCAAGCGCACCACCCTCACCGAGTTCCGCACACAAGCACGCGGAGGCATAGGCGTCAAGGGAGGCACGGCCAGAGACAAGGATTTCATCGAGTTCATCTATCCGGCCAACACCCACAACACAATGATGTTCTTCACCAAGAAGGGACGCTGCTTCTGGATGAAAGTCTACAATATCCCCGAAGGCTCACGCACCGACAAGGGACGAGCCATACAAAACCTGCTCAACATCGATTCCGACGACAAAGTCACAGCCTTCATCTGCATCGAGAACATCAACGACACCGAGTGGGTCAACCACCACAACCTCATCTTCTGCACACGCCAAGGCATCATCAAAAAGACAGCCTTCGTCAATTACTCACGCCCACGCAACAACGGCATCATAGCCATCTCTCTCAACGAAGGCGACGAAGTCGTAGAAGTACTCCTCACCAGCGGACACGACGAGATACTCATGGCCAACCGCAACGGACGCGCCATCCGCTTCAACGAGAGCAACGTGCGCAACATGGGACGCGGAGCCACAGGAGTAAAAGCCATGAAGCTCGATGACGACGATGAAGACCAGATAGTCGGCATGATAGCCCTCAGCAAACCATCAGGATGGGGAGACGAAGAGGCCACTGACAATGAAGACGCGGCTGAAAACGAACAGGCAGAAGACATTGAGGACACGGCTGACATCAACACACCAACCGCCTCAGAGGAAGGCGCAGACGAGGAAGAGACTTACACAGCCGAAGACATCTCAGACGATGAGCTTCTCACGCTTCCCACAGTTCTCGTGCTCTCAGAGAAAGGTGTTGGCAAACGCTCAACCATCAACGAATACCGCATCACCAGACGCAACGGCAAGGGCGTGAAGACCATCAACATCACTGAGAAGACCGGCAAGCTCGTTGCCATCAAGAAGGTGACAGAAGACGACGACATCATGATTATCAACAAGAGCGGTGTCACCATCCGTCTCGCCGTCAAGGACATCAAAAAGTCTGCACGCAACACTCAGGGCGTCAAACTCATCGACATACAGAAGCGCAACGATGTCATCAGCTCAGTCTGCGTAGTCGAGCACTCCGACCAGCCAGAAGAGACTGACCCTGACAACAATGCCGAGCAGACAATCCCTGAGCAGACTGCAAACGAGCAGAGCGCAACCGAGCAGCCTGCAAACGAATAACATGCACCTATATTTTATAACCCTAAAAAACCATTCAATTATGAAGAAAACAGCTCTTATCCTCAGTTGTCTCATGCTTCTCTCCACAGGTGCGCAAGCACAGGACAAGGAAGCTCTGAAGGCACAGAAAGAAGCCCAGAAGGAGGCAAAGAACGCATTCAAGAAAGCTCGCAACACCTACGAGATGTCCATACCCAATGCACAGTACGGACGCAAGGAGACAGACTTCGAAAAGCTCGCGACCACCCTGCCTTTCATCCAGGCAGCCATGCAGAGCGAATACACTAAAAACGACGCTGACACATGGCAGGTAGCAGCCTGCATCGAACTCGAATACTTCAAGAAACTTGAGAACGAGACAAAGGCCGACCCTGACAACGAATCCCTCCGCCAATCATTCATCGAGAGCGCGGAGAGACTCGCCAGCTATTCCGTCAAATACGACTCCCTGCTCGCCCTCGACACAAAAATCAAGCCAGAGGAATTCAAGAAGGAACACACGCAATACCAGCTCTACGCTGTCAACGCAGCCATCCAAATTCTTCAGGCAGCACAGAACGCATCCAACAGCGATGACCAGGCAGAGCTCGCCAAAGGCGCCAAGTACTCAGAGGAATACCTCGACATCATGACCAAGTCAAACCTCATGAAGGACTTTGAGAACAAAGACCTCCCATCATGGATTACCTACGCCAAAGCCTTCCGCGCACAGTCATACCTCAATCTAAACGGTGCGCCAGAGGAAAAGATTGTTGAGTCATACAAGGAACTCATGACCACCAACTACAAGGGCATAGCCTATCAATCACTCTCCAACTACTACAACCAGAAAGGAGACAAGGCCAAACAGAACGAATACCTCCAGCAGGGCATCGATGCTCTGAAGGGAGACGCAGAGCAGGCATCCCTCCGCGCCAACTTCGTCCTCATCCTCATGCAGAACCTCTTCCAGCAGGACGACATCGAAGGATTCAAGAAGATAGCCCAAATCATGAAGACAGAGTATCCTGACAACGAAAACGCTGTCAATGCCTACCTCATGGAAGGCCAAGCAGCTTTCGAGGCAAAAGACTTCCTCACAGCCAAGAACATATTCATCCAGGCAAGCGAGAAATATCCAAGCGAGCCCAAGTGTCTCCTCATGGCAGCACGCTCTGCATGGATGTATGCACAGACAAACGGTTCAAAGAAAGCTGACATGGAAGCAGCCATCTCACTCTTCAAGCAGCTTGAAGCAGCCAACCCAGAAGACCCAGAACTCTGGGGCGAGTCACTCTACATCCTCTACAACAACACTCAGCAGGCAGCTCTCGCTGCCCCATACAAGAAGTATTACAATGCTTCCAAGTAGTCAGCAAGCGTAACTTTCAATAAGTCAACAAGCGTAACTTTCAACAATCAGCAATAAAGAGAGAGGCGTGCCAACTAACATGTGTGGCACGCCCCTCTCTTTTTTTTGAACAAGCAGGAGCACCAATATTTCGGGTCAGCGGATATTTCATCCAGCACACAACAACTCAGACAGTCACGACCTGGCATCAGCCCAAATGGAGAAAGCCATTGGCACGAAGCTGCAAGACTCAACATTCAGCACCAGCAGGCTCACAACCCCAAATGGGCTTGCTCAACACCCCAAATGAGCCTGCTCACAACCCCTCGGGAGCAAGCTCACAAGCCCTTGGGAGCAAGCTCACGGAGGGTTGTGAGCAGGGCGTATTTGAGGCTTGTGTGAGCAGAGCGTATTTAAAGGCTTATATGGCTCTTCTCCCATCAGAAATCATAGTGAAGATAATCAATGTCCACGAAGCCTGCGTCGGAGATGTTGTTGAAATTGTAAATGCCTATGCGATCGCCACGGTAAAAGCCCCAAGAGAGTGTATAGTCAGACAGGTGATGATAGGTCAAGCCATCCGTGCTGTATGAGAAACGAGAGTGCCCATCAAGAGACCACTCCGACCGCAGCCACAAAATAGCAGACGCTATTTGTGCACCTTCGGCGATGGAATCATCCTGACGAGTTTCCAGACGAATCTGCCCATTTCGGCATGACACCCCCACTCCTCCACTATGTTCGGCCATGTGGCATAGTCCAGCTTTTTGTCCCTCTGCCATGTGGCTGATATCCATCTTGACAGTGACAACATTGCGTCCATTGCGGAAAGAGCGCTGCGTCAGGGTGTTACCGGCCTTCAGCAGGCGGTCGGTCTCAATGGGACGAAAGGCATAGAGGCGCATCCATCCCCGGCGCTCGGAAAGCGAATACATGTCGCGGCGAGGTTGGTAATTCCACTGCCATTGGGGTTGAAGCACGCGACCGCTGAAGTCATCACTGCGCTGCAATGAAAGACGGCGTCCTCCGCGCTTCGGCATTGGCGCCTGCCACACCATCTTACCGAGTCCTCCCTCGGACAGGTCGCCCATCATTGGCCATCCGTCCTTCCACGTCACTGGCAGGAGGCTGACGACACGTCCACTCCAGTCTCCATTGCCGTGGTGGGTGAGGAAGTACCACTTGCCATCAGGACCCAGGACTATGCCACCTTGATTGGGCTCGTGCTCATCTACATTATCTCTAAGCAATTGCTTTTCCTCCTCAAAGTTTCCCCTCATGCTCTTGTCGCGTTTGCCCATGACGTAGCGTCCACGTCCGCGGTATTCGCTGAAGATGATGTAATAGTAGTCCCCGTGCTTGACAATCTTGCTTGCTTCTCGTCCGTTTCCATCATTGACAAGACGAGCCGATTGGCGGTCGATGCTGCATCCGTCAGTCGACATGTCAAAGAGGTACGTCTTGTAACCGTCTGAAAATTGCGTGCCCAAGAAATAGGCTTTGCCATCATCATCCCAGAAGACGGTGCAGTCGTCCCATCCTGCTTCTGGCATGAGACAGGTGAGCGGCCGCCAGGGACCCTCCGCCTTGCGCGAGGTTGTCATGAAGTAGCCCTCATCGGGAGTGCCGAAATAGAGATAGAAACGTCCTTGATGGTGACGCAGCGTGCCTGCCCAGATACCCCGTCCGTAACGATTCATCTTGTCCCAATTCAGTTGAGGAGATATCACCGTGAGGTCTGGCACGGCATTGCCTGCAATCTCCCAGTTGACAAGGTCGCGGGAATGGAGGACAGTCATGCCTGGTGAGTATTGCATGGTGGAGGATATGGCATAGTAGTCTTTGCCCACCCGTATGCAATCCAGGTCGCTGTAATCAGAAGGAATGATGGGGTTGCGGTATGTGCCGTCGGCCTGTTCGCCCCACCGCTGCCAGTCTCCCCACTGCTGCTGCCCGTTTGCACAGGGCTGGAGGAGAAGGAAAAGTAATAGGGTTAATGTTATCTTCATTGTGTCAGATTATTATTTTGTAAAGCGCCATTCCCACACACCTTTCACACCTTCAGTGATGGTCACGCGCATGTAGCGGTAGCGAGCATTGATAGTGTCAGTATGGGGCGATTGTATTCTGATGTCGGCATGTCCACCACAACGCGTCCAGTGCTGTCCGTCATTGCTGCCTTCCAGGATATAGGCATGGCCAGCCGTGGGACGCACGAAAGCTATCTCGCTTTTGCCTATGCTCCGGCTCTTGCCGAAGTCGGCCACAAGCCAGCATGCCTTGTCATCATCGTCGGCCATCCATCGTGACCCATTGGCACCATCGGCAGCAAAGGCTGGTAAGAAATGTTCGGTGCGACGGCAACGGACATCTTTATTATAGGCTACATGCAAAGGTTGACGAACAGTCGACGCTGACAAACTCTCTGGATGTATTTCCTTGGGACCCTCAATATCTCGCAGAGCTCCGACTCCATTAAGGTCTACGTCAACGGTGCGTATTGTGCCATCCTCATTGAAATACATCTTGTTGACGTATGTCTGACGATTTGTGGAGCGGCGGCCGAACTCAAGAAAAGCAAAATAGTAGTCGTCTCCATCATTGAACACGCAGCCGTGGCCTGGCCCATAGACTCCATTGACCACGCTGGTGGTGGACACAACGTCCATGTCAGGGGTTTCCCAGGGGCCGAATGGTGACACGCGGCTCATCTGATAATAGTATTCATAGTGTTCATCGCCCCCTATTGTGTAGAGGTAATAGTAGATGCCCTTACGCTTAAAGAAGATTGGGCCTTCAGAATATTCACCCCTGCGGGTAGGAATGACGTGGTGGTCGCTCAGCGTCATCATGTCATCGCCCAGCCTGCAAGCGTTGCGCCTTCCCCAGAAGCAATAAGCTTGGCCATCGTCATCGATAAACACTTCCGCATCTATGCCGCCTATATCATCGCCCTTGCGCAATGTTGACTCGCGCGCGATGCCGTCGACGAACACATCAGGCCCTGCTGCAAGGCGAAAAGGTCCGTCAGGGCTGTCGGACACAGCTACGTGCATGATGCCGTTAATGGTAGGATAGATGTACCATTTCCCATCACGAGCGTGCACAGCCTTGCTCGGTGCCCAGTATTTTTCTTTGGAAGCAGACGGGAAATACACACCGTTGAAATGCCAATGGACAAAGTCTTTGGATTTCCATACGACAGGAGGGCCCGAGGTGTCGAGATGGCGTCCGTAGCCATCAGTCGTTGCGTAACAATAGAAAGTGTCGCCTATCAGTTCTATGCTGGCATCGGCTATCATGTCGGGAACCAACGCCTTCCCGAAAGGATTGCGTTCCGTTTGAGCGTAGCTCGCAAAAGGAATGAATGCAAGCAACAGTAAGATGTTGTTAAATCTCATGTTTTTTTATTTATTTAAGGTACATGTTTGTGACAGAATACGAAATTATTCCAAGCTAAATCACAGGAATAGCCTGTAAATTTAGTTATCCGCTATCCAAAACACCTTCTTGCGGCCATTGCCTTTGAAGCTGCTTTTCTTGCCTGCGGTGATGAGAGTCACCCTTGTGTGCTTGGGCGCTTCGACCTCATACCGGTAGGTTGCATCGCCCGTCTTCTCCCATCTGACAGAGACCGGGCCGTATGGTGTCATGGTCGAACCCTCTGCCCATGTCAGGCCTCCACCAGGATGGGGCTCAAGGACTATGCGCTTAAATCCGGGGGCGGCTTCGTCTGGACGGATGCCAAGGATGGTCGAATAGAACCAGCCCGCCACGGCTCCGTAGCTGTAGTGATTGAAGGAGTTCATGTTCCAGTGGTGCTTGTGGAATCCATCAGCCTTTGTGTAGCTGTCCCATCGTTCCCAGACGGTCGTGGCTCCCTGATCGATGCTGTATAGCCATGAGGGGTTCTCTCGCTGGAGTAGGAGCGAATAAGCGAGGTCGGTCATGCCGCATTCCGTCAAGGTCTCCATGAGGACACCTGTGCCGACGAAGCCTGTGGAGAGTCGGCAGCCGTTGGCCTCAATGTTGCGGCGAAGGCACTGCATGGCATAAGGACGCTGGTCCTCACGCAAAAGATTGAAGTGGAGAGCGAGGAGGTAGGCCGTCTGCGTGTCCTGTCCTTCGGTTATCCGGCCATCCTTGACGTAACGGAGCTGAAACTCTTCGATGACAGCCTCATGCAACTTGCGGAATCTGTCGGCATCGGCGTGGCGACCAAGCAGCGTAGCAATCTTAGACATGAGATGGGAGGTGTGGGCAAAGTAGGCATAAGAGACATAGCGTTTCTCCACCTCTTTATAGGCAAGCCAGTCGCCAAAGTGCGTCTCAGCTCCGACATGCGTCCACTCGCCTTCGCTGAAATGGGCGCAGTAGTCCATCCACCCCACCATGCTGTCATAGTTTTCAGAAAGGATAGCAGTGTCGCCTGTCATGACATACACGTTCCATGGCACTATGACGCCAGCGTCGCCCCATGCGCTGCCCCCGTAGCCCCACATGTTGGCCGCTGGAGCTGTGCAGGGATAGGCGCCGTCCTCCCTCTGGCTGTTGCGCATGTCGCGCATCCACTTGCGGTAGAAGTCTTTAGTGTCGCTGTTGTACAGGGCTGTGATGGAGAATATCTGAGTGTCGCCTGTCCATCCGAGCCGCTCGTCACGCTGTGGGCAATCGGTGGGTATGCTGAGGAAGTTGCCTCTCTGCCCCCACCACACATTGCTGTAGAGCTTGTTGATGTCATCATTGCTGCATGAGAATGTGCCCCACTCCTTGATGTCGCTTCCGACAACTTGGCCCGCAATGCGATTGATTGATATATCATCCGTGGCCGTCAGTTCGGCATAGCGGAATCCGAAGAAGGAGTGGCGCGGATGGAAGGTCTCGTCCCTGTCGCCACAGAGAGCATAGCGGATGGTGGCTTTAGCCTCCCGCAGATTATAGTTCCATAGGCTTCCAGCGGGACCTTTGTCGAGCCGGGCGGCATCGCCGTTGTAGTTGAGCATTTCCCCGAAGGAGCAGGTCAACCATGTTCCACTCTGCCCGTTGACGGTAAAATCTACCCATCCTACCATGTTCTGCCCGAAGTCAACAAGGAGTGTCTGTCCTTTCTTTAGATTGACGGGGAATGCACTCTCCCCTTCAGATGCAACCACATTGATGCGTCCATAAGTGGTGCCTGTAGGCACAGAGCCCTCATATACAGTGAGCTTTGTCGGTTCTCGCCACAGGGACTTGTCGCGGATAGTGACCTTCGGGCCGAAAGCTGGCACGAGCTGTCCCTTGGCGTCATGATTGATGACAGCACTCTCCCATCTCGATGGGCGGCGGCGTGCATCGTATGTCTCTCCATTGTAGATGTCGCCAAGGAGGAGCGGACCATCGGTGGAGCAGAGCCAGGTGGTGTCGGTGGCAAGGGTATCGGAGGCTCCATCAGCATAATCAACGTCTATCCAGCAGATGAAGGCATGTTTGTTGTTCTCCCCATAGACTCCGCGCGTGATGCCTCCTATCCACCATCCATTGCTCAC
Organism: Bacteroidaceae bacterium; assembly: GCA_036303125.1. Classification (GTDB taxonomy): domain Bacteria; phylum Bacteroidota; class Bacteroidia; order Bacteroidales; family Bacteroidaceae; genus Minthosoma. The sequence goes on along the minus strand of JAXJBE010000273.1, from coordinate 25,954 downwards.
CTGAGCTGTTATGTGAAGGCTGTCGCCTTGAGTGAGCGATGAGGGCATCTCGTTTGTCTGGTAGAATATCTCCTTGCGGTATTCAGTCCATCCGGGCTTAAGTTCTTCATGGTCTATCTCATGACCATTGACGGTGAGCGTGTATACTCCCATGGCACTCGAATGGATGGTGGCTTTGCTGACAGCCTTGGGGAGTCTGAAAGTTTTTGTGAATATGGGCAATGAACCTTCGGATGAAGGCGCGCTAATCCATTGTTGGGCAAATGCGGGCATGGAGGCCAGCACAAGACCTGATGTTGCCGCAATAGTTTTGTAAAGTCGGCTGATGTCGTCAGTTAGTCTGCGCATGATTGGAATAGATTTTCAATTTAGAAATTAGTAATTTCTGATTAACAGTTACAAATATAAGGATATTTCGGGAAAACACCATGACAGACTTAAAGATTTTGCCCCAAAAGGTGAAAGGAAGCAATAAAAGAGACGAAAACAAACCAGAGAAGACGGGAAATATTAAAAAACACAAAGCCACATGATGTTACATTCGCTTGCTTTCATGTTACATCGATAAATCTTTTCTCACATTGAGACAATAATAAAATAACTTGCAATATTGCTGTGCAGGTGCGCAGGTATTATTTTGTAATTTTGCCGCCGAAGCGCATTAGACTATTTTGTGGAATCAAAACAAATAACCAATTATAACATCAATATAAAAACCATCAATTAACCAACATGAAAAGATTACTTATCATTTTAGCAGGCCTATTATGCCTGACAAACGCCGCTTTCAGCCAGCAGCGACGACCTATTGACAACGAGCACCCACTGTGGATGATACACATCGATGTGTGGAACGCCGCCGACCCTCAAAAGATTATTGACCTGATACCTGAGGACATCCTGCCTTACACATGCATGAACCTGAGCCTCTCGTGCCAATATGACAAAGACAATAATGTCTACAAGATGCCTCGCAGTGCTGTCAGAACATATAAGTCATGGGCTTCGGTATGCCAGCAGAATGGTCTTTGGTTCACATGCCAACCTGCTTCTGGCGGCCGCACCCATTTGCAGGTGGATGACCTCGAGACCTTCGAATACTTTTTCCGCCGTTACCCTAATTTCCTTGGATGGAACTTTGCCGAACAGTTCTGGGGATTTGACGAGGACGACATGGGCTCAGCCACACAAGCTGGACAGATAGCCCTGTTTGCCAAACTAGTGAAGATGTCGCACGAGTATGGCGGTTTTCTCACTATCTCGTTCTGCGGCAACATCTGGAGCCACGGGCTAAGTCCAGTGGGTATGATGAAACGTAGCAAAGACCTGCTGCAAGCTTGCCGCGACTACCCTGAATCCATTCTGTGGCTATATAAATACACTCAGCCATGGTGCTTCTACAATGCGGAGAGCGTCACTTTCTCACCTTTCATCAGCGGGCTGGCCAAGAACTACGGAGTACGCTACGACCGCTGCGGGTGGTGCGGGGCCATGGACTGTGTGGTAGGACAAAACAAGGCTAAGTATCCTATCGCAGCCGGCATAGGAACAGTGATGGAACAATGTGGCATCAATGGGGGGGCAGTCTGGGACGGTCCCGAGACAATACCAGACGAGTGCTTCAAAGAAACCAACAAAAGCACAGTCGACGGCTACACACGCCGCAACTGGACAACATACGAAGGCTTCCGTGGAGCGTGGATAGACATGTTCCGCAAGGTGATAGACGGAACATTATATATACCCACACGCAAGGAAGTGGTGGACAGCACGCGTATCGTGATTCTGGCCAACACTACATCGGGCAGTGATGAAGACAAGTATGCCACATGGGGCAGCCTTTTCGACGGACTCTACAAACAAGATGACCCGACCAATAGGGACAACGGCCAATGGATGAACAACAACTGCTACTTCAAGAGCACAGGACGCTACCGCACCATACCTCTCTGCGTGGAGCTATACGATGACCTGGCCAAGACCATTCCTGTCAAGAAGGCACGTGCCACGGCCAAGTCTCAATGGACGACAGTCAACAGGAAGCAGATGGAATACAACAAGCACTACCCCGCAATGTCGGAGGGAGACCTTTTCGTCTCTCGCGTGCAGAACCAGCTCATCACCTACATGCCATATACCTATCTGAACGGGAAAAAGACGGCTACAGGAGAAGTACCTCTTCTCTACAACACCTGCGAGTCGCTAACATTGACCCTGGGCACGCTCGGCAGTGGCATAGTACGCGAATACGATAATCATATTGACTTCTATCTGAACAACTACCGCACAGACACCACTACGGTAGTGACAGAGACCATCACCATCAAAGGAGCCTCCTCTGAGCCTACATACACTATGGCTAACGGACTTCTTGCAAAAGGAAGCGCCACAGCAACATGGGACGCCGAGACAGAGACCTACACGCTGACAGTGAAGCATAGAGGTGGGGCGAATCTGACTGTCAACTGTGCTGGCAGAGCCACCGACCGCAAAAGTGAAGCACCTGCACACACGCAGCTGCCACTGCCACAACAACCTGAGGCCTATCGCGGAGAAATCATCATCGAGGCTGAGAACATGGACTACAAGAGCGTGAAGGAGATTAAGCTTGTCAACCCTTACGTCAACTATTTCCCTGACATAATAGAATTTGCCGGCAACGGTTTCGTTGACATGGGCACCAACACAAATGGAACACTGCGACACCAACTGACAACCAATGAAGATGGCGAATATCGCATCAGCGTTAGATACTTCAGCACCTCAAAAAGCGGCAAAATGCGTGCGACTGTCAATGGCAAAAGCAACATTATCTCTCTGGAGAAGACGGGCAAGAACGATTGGCGCAAGGTTACATTCAATGCCACTCTGAAAGCTGGCAAAAACACACTCACGCTGACTAATACAGGAGGTGTGCCTGCCTACATCGACCAAATCATCTACACACCAGCCGATGTGGCGGATGAGCGATTTCCTATCTTCGTGCGCAAAGCCAATTATGGCACAGTAGAGTCGCAAGCAACAGACGCCACCGAGGGCGAGACCGTCACACTCACAGTCACCCCTCGTTCTGGCTACGAACTCAAAGAGCTACGTGTTATCAATGGAGTCTATTACACCATGGCTAAGACCATCAGCATCGAAAGCATCAACCAACAGCCATCTACTATCACCTTCACCATGCCAGACGACCAGGTCGTGCTTCAACCTGTGTTCCAGAAGGCAACAAAGCCAAATGACATCAAGTTGGTCAATGGTGAGGACACAGACTCCACGGTCATCTACAATTTGAACGGTCTAAGACATGGCAGCAACATGAAACCTCTACGTGGCATATACATAAAGAACGGAAAGAAGATCTTAGTCAACGAATAAGCCTAAGAGACTTTTTAAAACTGTAATACCCTACGACAAAAGGGCAAAAGCGACTCAACGGATTGATACGCTTTTGCCCTTTTCACGTATGACACAAATAAATAATTCTCTAAAAATAAATACACCCAATACTCCAGCTGTTATCCCAACAAGACTTTACAACTTTCAGCTTTTTTGATTAAATGAATTATAAGAAGAAGGCTTCAGAAAACATAACTACTAAGCCTTAGAATTAGTCAGGAAATAGACTGGTTTTAATATAAAAAACAACATAGGAACAGTATTATTTCTACAAAATGGAAGGATTTTGGCTATATTAAAAGTTCTAAAACGTCTATTCTGAACTATTTGCTCGATATGTGACAATACTTCAAGAATAAAAGTATTAACTTTGCAATCAGAATACCAAAATAAGTTCAGCCCGCTTATTCGATTCACAGAAACCTATTCATCGAACATATATAAAAATAATATCGGAATGAAACAATCAACAAAATCTAATCAAAAGCCATCAATGAGTACAAACATCAAATGCGCTACCATGGCATGCGTGTGCGGTATCGCATCAATCATCTCTCCTCTTTCGGCTCACGCTCAGACAGGAAAGGAATGGGATGACCCAACCATTACGAGTGTAAACCGCGAAATGTCACACACGGTTGCCATCCCTATGACATCGGCAACGGATGTAAGCAAGAATGACCTGGCTGCATCACCTTACTACCAATCGCTTGATGGCACATGGAAATTCAAATGGGTCAAGAGTCCATCGCTCGTCAGCGCTGCTACATGCGCCAAGGACTTCAACGATGCAGCATGGACAGATATTGACGTGCCCTCAAGCTGGCAAATATTCGGCCTCCACAACGGGAAGAACTGGGATAAGCCCCTATACTGCAATGTGGCCTACCCTTTCTCCTTCAATGAAAGCACGTACAGCGTCATGGCCGACCGTCCAGGGTGGTTCATGTACAACAGCAACATGCCAAACCCTGTCGGCACATACCGCCGCACATTCACCATACCATCTGATTGGAAAGACCGGGATGTGTATGTGCGCTTCAATGGTGTCGGACATGGTTATTACCTCTGGATCAACGGACAGCGCATAGGTTATAGCGAGGACTCGTATCTCCCATCAGAGTTCAACATCACAAAATACTTGACTAAAGGCGAGAACAGCATAGCCCTGCAGGTATACCGCTTCACCAGCGGTTCATTTCTCGAATGCCAGGACTATTGGAGACTGACAGGCATACAGCGCCACTGCTTCTTGTGGGCTGCTCCGAAGAGCCAGATACGCGATTTCTTCTTCACGTCCGACCTCGACGCCACTTACACTGACGCTAAGGCAAACATAAAGGTAAGCCTCGCTGGCGCAGAAAGTCTCAAGGGAGCATCTGTCACAGCCACCATCTCCGCTGACGGCAATGCTATAGCTACAGCTACACAGGCTGTCTCTGGTGCGGAACTTAACTTCGACATGAATGTGACCAACCCTCTCAAATGGTCAGCGGAGACTCCCAATCTCTATGACCTTGTGCTCACACTGCAGGATGCCAAAGGAAAAAGCATCGACATCAGAGGATGCAAGGTGGGATTTCGCGAAGTCGAGATACGCAAGGACGGTGCTCTGACCATCAACGGCAAGCGAATGGTATTCCATGGTGTCAACCGCCACGACTTCAGCCCTGTCAACGGACGCGCTGTCACGGTGGAAGAGATGGAGAATGACATCAAGACGATGAAACGACTCAATATCAACGCTGTGCGTACATCACACTATCCCAACGACCCTGCTTTCTACGACCTCTGTGACAAGTACGGACTCTATGTCCTTGCAGAGGCCAATGTCGAATGCCACGCAAATATGAAGCTCTCATCGGAGGCGAGATTCCGCCATGCCATGGTGGAGCGTTCGGAAAACCATGTGAGATGGATGCGCAACCACGCCTGCATCTTCATGTGGTCTTTTGGCAACGAATCTGGCGGCGGCAACAACTTTGAGCATGTGGCCAAGGCTATCAAGGCTCTCGACACCACTCGACCGACTCACTACGAGGGCAACAGCGACTATGCCGATGTGAGCAGCACGATGTATGCAAGTTATGAGACTATCAACTGGATTGGCAGCTCGCGACAGGGAAAGACAGGACAAAAGCCCCATATACAGTGTGAGAACACCCACTCTATGGGCAACTCCATGGGCAATCAGCGCGACATGTTTGACCTCTACGAGAAATACACCTGCCTCACAGGCGAATTTATCTGGGACTTTAAGGATCAGGGCATACTCACCAAAAGCAGCACTGGCAAGGAATACTGGGCATACGGAGGTGACTTCGGAGACAACCCCAATGACAACAACTTCTGCATCAACGGCCTCGTGCACCCAGACTGGAGTCTCACAGCCAAATCATACAACACTAAGAAGGTGTATCAGCCACTGGAGTTCAAGCCTGTCAAGGGCAACAAGTCTGCTTTCCTCATCAAGAACAAGATGGCATTCCTCCCAAGCACAACCTATGATGTGCGCTATGCGATGATGGACGAAGAGGGCAACATACTCTCTCAAGGCAATGTGGATGCGGCTGTGGCTGCAGGTGACAGCACTATCGTAACTCTGGACATCTCTGCAGCCAACAGTGTCAGCGCGGACAAAGAAGCCTTCATCTACTTCGCCGCCTCACAGCGCAATTCCACTCCCTGGGCTGAAGCGGGGTATGTGGTAGCAGAGGAGAAGCTGCAGATTAAAACGGCAACACTGCCAAAACTCGATATTGCAAGCCTCGGCGAAGGAGGCAAAGTGGAGGTGGATGAGACATCGGCAAGCATAACCGTCTCTTCTCCATGTTTCAAGGCTGTGTTCAGCAAGACTATAGGCACACTCTCACAGTATATATATAATAATGTGGAACTTGTCAGCAAACCTCTTCAGCTAAACACCTTCCGCCTGCCTACCGACAATGACGGCCGACACAACGAGAGCTGGGACAACCTCGGCCTAAGAAAACTCACAGCCAAGTGCACAAACAGCAGCATCAATACAAGCAAGGATGGCAGCTATGCCACACTCACGCTCAACAGCACCTGCACTGGCAAGAATGGCACCACATTTGACGTGCAGCACGACTTCATCATAGGAGCCAACGGCACCATACTCACATCCTCCTTCGTCAAGCCGTCATGCCAGAATGCTATCATCCCCCGCATGGGTTTCCGATTTGAGATGCCTGCAGACATGGAGCAGATGACATGGTTCGGACGCGGCCCCTGGGACAGCTACCGTGACCGCAAAGAGGCCTGCCTACCAGCCATCCACAAGAGCACCGTCACCGATCAGTATGAGGAGTACATTCTCCCACAGGAGCACGGCACCAAACAAGATGTGAGGTGGATTGCTCTGCAAAACACTGAGGGCAACGGTCTTCTCATCGCCTCTCAAGACAACATGGCAGCGTCAGCCACCCACTTCCGTCCAGAAGACAACTACACAGACCGCAACAACCGCATGCGCCACACATATCAGTTCAAAACATGCGCAAACACCATAGTGTCGCTTGATGCCGCCACCCGAGGCCTTGGCAACGCCAGCTGCGGCCCAGATGTGATGGATAAGTATGAGCTTAAAGCAACCAACACCACTTTCCGCTTCATCCTCATCCCTGTGACCTCTACCACAGACAAGGCTCAGGCAGCACGTGTCAGCATGCCTATATGCCAGGCTGTAAACTGTTCACGCATGACAAACGGACGCATAAAGATGTCAACTCCTACCCCAGGAGCCACCATCTACTACAGCATTGACGGAAGCGACTACAAGAAGTATTCCGCTCCAATAGCCAACAATACTGCATGCACCGTAACAGCTTACTGCACATCCAACGACATGCTCGACAGCCCCAAAATGTCTTTCGACCTTGACCTATACATAAACAAGGCCACATGGAAAGTCATCAGCGTGGACAGCGAACATGCAGGCAATGAAGCTAAGATGGCTTTTGACAACAACACATCGACCTTCTGGCACACAGAGTACCAAGGCTCAGAACCTGCATGCCCTCACACCATCGTTGTAGACATGCTGAAGATATATGAAGTAACTGGCATTACCTATACTGCGCGCTGCGACGGCAATGCAAACGGCATGGTGAAGGACTACGAGGTGTATCTCTCGCTTGACGGCAAAACATGGGGAGCCGCATCTGTCAGCGGCCAATTCAAGAATACCACCGCACAGCAGATAGCTCCTCTGCCAACCCCCACCCCAGCTCGCTACATGAAGTTTGTGGCAAAGTCTGAAATGAACGGCAAAGCATGGTCGTCAGCGTCGGAAATAGGCATACAAGCCACAGCCGACATCACCAGCGCGTCATCACCCCAAGCAACCTCCGGCACAAATGAGACATACTACACCCTGTCTGGCATACCAACGACTCAAAACAACAGTGGCATCTTCATTCACAACGGCAAAAAGATAATGAAGTAGACTGAGACACATATATATAATATAAATATGATTCCTCTAATCTAACAAAACACTAACTAATTATGAAGAAAACCTTTATTGCGGCCACGCTGCTCGCCGCATGCCTCGGTCTGCCCACACATGCACAGACTACATCGTGGACAGCAGACAACGGCAACGGTACATTCACCAACCCACTCTTCTACGATGAATTTTCCGACCCTGACATCCTCCGTGTGGGCGATGACTACTACCTCGCAGGCACCACCATGCACACCGTGCCGGGTCTCGTCATTCTCCACTCGCGCGACCTCGTCAACTGGGAAAACATCAGCTACTGCTTTGACCGCTTCGACTTCACAGATGACGCGTTCTCTCTCAAAAACCACAAGGAAATCTATGGCCAAGGCATCTGGGCTCCAGCCATCAGATACGCCAACGGCCAGTTCTATGTCTTTTCCAACATCAACGGCAAGGGTTTGCAATGCTACACAAGCAAGGACATCAAAGGTCCCTGGAAGCACCACAACATGGAGGGACGCATCTACGACCTCAGCGTACTCTTCGATGACGATGGCAAGATTTACGCCATCCACGGCTACGGCGAGGTGCATTGCACCGAACTCAAACCAGACATGAGCGGTCCTATCGAAGAGACCGACCGCATCATCATCCCCGAGGGCAACGCTGTAGGCGAAGGCCACCATGCCTACAAGATTAACGGCATGTATTACATCATCTCAACCGACTACAAGCCCAACGGACGCACCCTCTGCTCACGCTCGAAGAGCATCTGGGGACCATACGAGACCATCACCATCACAGCCGACGAGACCTTCGGATATCACGCAGCATCCCTCACGCAAGTGAAAGGACGCATAGAGCCTGATGGCACCAAGTTTGAACTCGGCCCTGTCAATCCCGACGCAACCGCATGCACCAACATCCACCAGGGAGGTATCGTGCAGACGCAAACAGGCGAATGGTACGCTCTGCTCATGATGGACTTCCACTCCATTGGCCGCACCGTGACCCTCGCCCCCATCACATGGAAAGACGGATGGCCAATGCTCGGCCTTGAGGGCAACCTCGGACGCGCCCCTCGCACATGGTTCAAGCCCAACATACCTGGCACACAAGACATCAAGCCACATGCGCCATACCAGCGCAGCGAAGACTTCAACGGCAAGACGCTTGGCCGCGTATGGCAGTGGAACCACAACCCCGACGATACGATGTGGAAACTCAAAGGCGGCAAGCTGCAACTACACACCATGCCAGCCGAACAGCTCATGTGGGCACGCAACACATTGACACAACGCGTGATAGGTCCATCAAGCATCACTACCGTGGAACTCAACGTCAAGAATTTCAAGGATGGCGATGTGGCAGGTCTTGGCAACATAAATGTTCCCTGCTCATGGGCAGGCATTGTCAAAGAAGGAAAACGACTGACTCTCCGCTGCTTCGAACAGCTGAACAACGACACCATCGACAAAGCCATCACCCTCAAGGACGGACGCATCTGGCTACGCTTCGACGGCGACTTCGACAACGACCAGGGGCACTATGAGTATTCGACTGACGGCAAGACATTCAGGCCCATCGGCGGCGTCATGAAACTGTCATACCAGCTCATCTCCTTCCAAGGCTCACGTCTTTCTCTCTTCGCCTTCAACAAGAACGGGCGCAATGGCGGCTATGCCGAGTTTGACAACTTCACTGTCGATGAGACAAAAGCCGACCGCACAGTCAACATCCCATACGGCAAGACTTTCCGCATCATCAACCTCGCCACAGGCCTGCCAATGCATGCAACTCCCCATGGACTCGTCTATGACACAAGCGCAAAAGACAAGGGAGACTTGACGCGGTTCCGCATCATCGACCGCGGAAACGGCAAGGTCATCCTCCAATGCAAAGATGGCCGTTACGTCTTCGTAGCCGGTTACGGAATAGCTGGCGACGTGCGCCTCACCACCGACGCGAACAAGGCAGAAGAGTTTCTCTGGCAGGACTACCTCAACAAAGAGTTCATGCTCATGTCCACACGCACACACACATACATCGGCAAGAGCCCAACGACAGGCAGCCCCTACTCCATGGATTACAAGGGAGCCGACCCAGCCAAGCGCAACGGCGCAGTCTTCAGATGGGAAGAATAAGCATTGAGTGTATCCACTTAATGCCCCATACTACACAAACGGATTTTGCTACCCGACAGCAAAATCCGTTTGTGTATTTTTTTTATCTGATTGCAATGTTTAGACACCATCTTGCGTATATATAAATGAAAACCTCACAAAACATAATGACGGACACAGAGATAAATATCATACATGGGCTGAGGAAACGAAGTCCACGGGCACAACAACAAACGCTTGAGTTATACGGCAATATCGTTTGGACTCAGGTGGTGCGACTTGTACCCAATGTCGAGGATGCCGAAGAAGTATATCAAGATGTGTTTATCAAAATCTTCAATAATATAAAGATGTATGACGAAACGAAAGCATCACTCAAGACATGGATTACACGCATTGCCTACAATGAAGCAATCAGCACGCTGAGGCGCAGCCGGCAAGCGTCAATCTATTTCGAAGAACATGAAGATGAGCTTAATGCCTTGTCTGAATCCGAAATGGAAGAGACACTGGGTCATCCCAATAAAGAGGTTGTACAGATGATGCGTGAGGCCATCAAGCATCTTCCTCCTGCAGAACAACTCATCATCACAATGTTTTACTATGACGAAATGAGTTTGAAAGATATAGCTTATATAACAGGTTCTATCCCGACAACCATAGCCTCAAAACTCTGTAGGACAAGAAAAAAACTATGTAAAATAATAAATCAGTTAAGATCATGACAGAAGACATCAACACCATTCAGAAAACAAAGGACAAGAATCTCCGTGAAGCCATCATGCAAGAAGAGATGACACGTCCGCCATTGCCTTCCGACATCAATGCCCGACTGATGAAACGTGTGGCAAAAGAAGAAAACAGGAAACGAAGCCTCCGTTTGGGCTGGCCATGGATTGCAGCCGCATGTTTGGCTGTCGTGATTACCATGGTTCTTCCACATACAAGAAGTGCAAACGATACTTCCACATCTGAAAAACATGAGACGATTGTTAAAACAAAGAAAGCGCAAAAGCGTGAGACTATAATTCCCAAAGAAGAGAAAGTGATTGCCACACAAGAGAAGGCAATCACGGAAACTGCAAAGGCTATTGCAAACGACGAAAACTCACAACAACTCGTGGCAGACATCGACATGACAGCTTCATGCATGCCTGAACACAAAAAAGCAATCGCTGCGCACAATGACAGCACCATGGCTCAATCCCAAAATTCAGAGGAGGAAGAAACGGCAGCAGACACACAGCCGTTCAACTGCGATTTGGCAAAAGCAAACGAGAAACAACCTCAGTCCCAACCAAAGACACTCACTGAGCGTGACATCCCTATTACACGAGTGGAAAATTTGAAATACACAGAAGCGGAAATAGCACTTATGAAGAAACAAGCCAACGAAGCATACCTAAAATGGGTGGAACTTGAACTCGAGATTGCCAAATTCCATTTGGAACAAACAGCTAACAAGTAGACACCCAACTCACATAGCTCTCACTATAAATCACCCCTAAAAAGAATTTATTATGAAAAAGATCTTCATCATGTTGCTTTTTGCCTGTACAGCAATGACAACAACCAAAGCTCAGACAGACCGTACACAACAGGACAACAAGCCCGTACATGTCATCAAAGAACTTAATTTTACAATCAACAAATACGGCCTTAAAGATCAAACGTATTCTCTAAAGAAGAATCCGAACACCAACCTCATCGAGTCAAGCGAACAAATTGTTCATTTCTCATTCGACAAAAGACTCATTCAGCGGCTTCACCTCATACGCAATGCCTTCACAATGGATGAACCCGTAAGCTATCAACTGCTCCACCTCACTCCTGGCAATGACGAGAAGGTCAAGCTCAGAATCGTAACAGACAATGGTCTACAGGTCAGAGATGAGAACATCCGCACAAACAACAATCAAGAGATGTGGCTTATGTGCAGCAAAAATCCAGACAATCCTTTGCTTCGTGATGCACATGCTATCGTATGGGAAGAAAAAGACGAGGTCATTGATGGTCACATCTTAATGATAACATCTCTCCGCCCTGATATCTATGATAAAAATCTCGAGACATCAAGCAAAACATTCAAGATTGAAGGCTGTGTGGACGCAAACATTACTGACTCGCTCTACAACATCTATATAGCCGATTCATACGAAGAATTGAACAATCTCTCAGACGATGACTATGTGGCTTGTGTTCCAGTTGTCAACAAGCGATTCGAATACAGCGTCGAACTGGACAAGCCCAAAGTTGGCCGCATCCGCTGCATCTTCCCCGATGGTTCCCTCTGCTCCGCATGGATAGCCCTTGACATGGTGCCAGGCGAGACCTACCGCATCACAGTCCATAATGGTTACTACGATGAAGATCGTGACTACGAGCAACGTGTCGGCCGATTCTCCGGCAAGAGCAAAATCACTGGCCATAACTATGACGATGTTGCGCCAGACACCTGCGCCTATGATGGCAGTGTAAACCTTGACGCCTTAATTGCTGCCACAAAAGATGACATTCTTGATTCATACTCAAACGATGAACTAATTAAGTTAGCCAAACTAACTGTCAACAAAGAAACAACTGAAAACTACTACTCAATTATAATGGGTAAAACCACTTATACAGGTGGCATACATAAGAAATGGAACAATACAGATCCATTCTTCAAACTCATTATCAAACAAAATAAAAAGATGGATAAGCTCATTGAAGATATAGCAGACTCATGTCCGTCCGAATGCATTGCAACTTTTTACAAAAACATACTTGAATACCTAACAGAACAAAACCAAGTACTCAACAAACTCCACTCGAAAATGAGACATCTATCCAATGATGGAGCTAAATGCCAGGAACATGTAAGCAGCCTCACCGAAAAGTACATAGAAAAATACAAGGAGGCATGTAAAAACCAATAAACGTCAGGAAAAATAAACCCAATTCGTAAGATTAAAATTATGAGTCGTATCCATAACCCAGTACCCTTTTTAGTGTAAGTTATCTGGTACTGGAGTTTTAGTTGTCTGGTACTGGAGTATCTCATAGCTGCGACTGACCTCGAAGCTAATATCCTTATCAAGGTATAATTTTTAGGCTTCAACTGTGTACAATGGTCTGACGGATGCGGTTATGGTTTTGCGGATGCTATTGCCGATATGTATGAGGAAAGCAAGGCAATGAACCAATAGTTTGCATACAAATGTCTTCACCATCTTTTTTATAGCGTTTTGACCTTTTAAGCCACAAAAAATCCATATAAAACCATTTAATGGTGACTTTTTTCATGCTAATATTGAAAAAAGTCATCATTTTGTTTGGCCAATTCGAAAAGTATATGTTATTTTGCACTCGCTAAGGCAATAGAAACAATGACAAGCCACAGCACATAACACTAAAAATAAACCACAACAAACAACCACTTACAAACGGAACATCATGAGACAGCATAACAACACATATTGGCGTTGGCAGAACTTGAGATTGACAAAATCGCAGGTCGGGTCATTGTAGCCAAATGTGAACACACACACATACAAAGCAACAAGGAGCTTATCGTACTGCGATAGGCTCCTTGTTTTTTTGTTCTTTTGTCATCACCGGCAAGCAACAATCATAATGCACAAACAAGAATAAGCAACAGGAGCGCACGCTCATCACGCAAACATAAACGCAACAATATCAACAACAACACACATATACTAACATGACATACCAGATTGACGAAAACGGCTTCTACGGACAATTCGGCGGAGCCTACATCCCGGAGATACTCTACAAGACAGTAGAGGAACTAAAACTCACCTATCTGCCCATACTGGAAAGCGCAGAGTTCAAGAAAGAGTATCACGACCTGCTCAAAGACTACGTAGGTCGCCCTTCTCCACTCTACCATGCCAAGCGCATGAGCGAAAAATACGGTTGTCGGCTCTATCTGAAGCGCGAAGATCTCAACCACACAGGAGCGCACAAAATCAACAATGCGCTCGGTCAGATTCTCCTGGCAAAGAAAATGGGCAAGACACGCATCATAGCAGAGACAGGAGCAGGACAGCACGGAGTAGCCACAGCCACGGCATGCGCCCTGATGAACATGCCGTGCACAGTCTACCAAGGAGCACTCGACGTGGAGCGGCAGCATGTCAACGTGGAGAGGATGAAGATGCTCGGAGCCACAGTTGTGCCTGTGCACAGCGGCAACAAGACCCTCAAAGATGCCACCAATGAAGCCATACGCGACTGGTGCTGTCACCCGACGGACACATTCTACATCATCGGATCGACAGTAGGTCCCCATCCCTATCCAGACATGGTGGCACGCCTGCAGTCCGTCATCTCAGAAGAAATCAAATGGCAGCTGCTGGAAAAGACAGGACGTGACTACCCCGACTATCTTATGGCATGCGTCGGAGGCGGATCCAACGCAGCAGGCACCATCTACCACTACCTCGATGATGAACGCGTCAAGTTCATCCTCGGCGAAGCAGGAGGCCACGGCATAGACACACCCGAGACAGCGGCCAGCCTGCAGAAGGGCACAGTGGGCATCCTCCACGGCAGCCGCATCAAACTCATGCAGACAGAAGACGGACAAGTCATCGAGCCATACTCCATCTCTGCCGGCCTCGACTATCCGGGCACAGGCCCCATCCATTGCAACCTATACGACAAGGGGCGCGCCCAAGTGCTCGCAGCCAATGACGACGAAGCCCTCCGTGCCGCCTTCGAGCTCACACGCATGGAAGGCATCATACCAGCTCTCGAAAGCTCTCATGCCCTCGCCCTCCTGCCCAAAGTCAAGGACCAGTTCACCAAAGACACCGTAGTGGTGCTCACCGTCAGCGGACGAGGCGACAAAGACCTCGACACTTACCTCAGCCACAAAGATCCGGTTGGCAGCATAGCAGAATGAGACGCCGCCACTTCTCACACACGCACCCCAATGCCACACACATGCATATACCATATACACATTATTATATATATCCACAATAATAATACACACCTACTATAAAACCACGACACAACATGTATAAATACAACACGGCATCCAAAACCATCCTTGGCGACCTTAACACTCCAGTCAGCGTATACATGAGAGTGAGAGACGCCTATCCGCAGAGCGCGCTGATGGAATGTTCTGACTATCACGACAAGAAGAACAGCAACTCTTTTATATGCGTACATCCCATAGCCAGCGTCTCCATTGAGCACGGCATAGGAGTGTCAACATTCCCTGACGGAAGCCAGACGCGCCAACCCATCACCGAACAATACGGCACAGCCCAACTCATCACCGACTTCCTCGCCAACTTCGACATACAGGGCGATGACAAAACACACTGCGGCCTTTTCGGTTACACCACCTTCAACGCAGTCCGCTATTTTGAGAATATCAACGTAAAAGATGAGACTCAAGAACACAACGACGCTCCAGACCTCCAATACATCCTCTACAAAGACTACATCGTCTTCGACCACTTCAACAATACACTGACACTCATCGAACTGCTCGCTGACGGCGAACAGGATGATCTTGACACACTCGAACACGATGTCAACAACCGCCCCTACCAGCAGTATGACTTCCACCCTGTAGGCCACTGCTCGTCAACGCTCACCGATGACGAGCACCGTGAGAACATACGCCGAGGCATCAGACATTGCCTCCGTGGCGATGTCTTCCAAATAGTCCTCTCCCGACGCTTCAAACAAAGATATGAAGGCGATGACTTCAAGCTATACCGCGCATTGCGAAGCATCAACCCGTCGCCGTACCTCTTCTATCTGGACTTCGGAGGTTTCCGCATCTTCGGTTCAAGCCCAGAAACACACTGCCGCATCGAAGGAGGGAAAGCATACATCGACCCCATCGCCGGCACCACCAGACGTACAGGCAACGCAGAGCAAGACCGCCAGAATGCCATATACCTCAAGAACGACCCCAAAGAGAATGCCGAGCATGTCATGCTCGTCGACCTCGCACGCAACGACCTCGCGCGCAACTGCCATAATGTCCATGTAGACTTCTACAAAGACATGCAGTTCTACAGCCACGTCATCCACCTCGTCTCACGTGTCAGCGGCTCTCTCAACACAGATGCCAATCCCATACAAACCTTCATTGACACCTTTCCCGCCGGAACCCTCTCAGGCGCTCCAAAGGTGAGAGCCATGCAACTCATCTCAGCCTACGAGCCCCACAACCGCGGAGCATACGGAGGATGCGTAGGCAGCATCGGGTTTGACGGCAACATCAATCAGGCCATCACCATCCGAACATTCGTCAGCCGCAACAACGAACTATGGTTTCAAGCTGGAGGCGGCATAGTGGCACAAAGCGATGTGGAATATGAACTACAAGAAGTAAACAACAAACTCGGAGCACTACACAAAGCCATCGCAATGGCCGAAACTCTATAGAGACGCTACTAAGTTGGCATTTTATGAACACCTACTTATATAAGTCCACAGCGGCTTGACAATACATGCCACTCACAACCATCTAAACACAAACGTATTATCAACACCATACGACATACAACATGAAAACAGTTATCATAGACAACTACGATTCCTTCACATACAACCTCAGCCATCTTGTAAAAGAACTCGGCGCCAATGTCACCGTCTACCGCAACGACAAGTTTGAGATGAGCCAACTGGAGGAGTTTGACAAGATAATCCTCTCGCCAGGCCCAGGCATTCCAAGCGAAGCAGGACTCCTGCTCGATGTCATCAAATCATACGCAGGCAAGAAACCCATCCTCGGTGTATGCCTCGGCCACCAAGCCATCGGCGAAAGTTTTGGCGCCACCCTCTGCAATATCGGCACCGTTTGCCACGGCATAGCCACACCCGTCCACCTCACAGAGCGCGACTACCTCTTCGACACTCTCCCCGACACCTTCAGCGCAGGTCGATACCACTCTTGGATAGTCAACGCAGAAAACCTCCCCGACTGTATTGTCCCCACCAGTGTCTCCGATGAAGGTTACATCATGTCGCTCCGACACAAGGACTACGACATAAGAGGCATACAATATCATCCCGAAAGCATCCTGACCCCTGACGGCAAGACAATAATCAACAACTGGTTAAAGCATTAACAGAAGCTATAACTAATATAAAAACAAGACCAACACAAACACCTACCTCACAATGAAAACATACCTCCTCAAGCTCATCAACGGTGAGACACTCACCCAAGACGACACCCATACCATAATGCTCAACATCGTCAGCGAGCAATACACATCAAACGAGATAGCAGCCCTCCTCACCGCCATCCAGATGCGCGGAGCCACAGTAGACGAACTCCTCGGCCTGCGCCAGGGACTAATAGAGACAGGCAAGCACATTGACCTCCGTGACTATAACACACTCGATATCGTAGGCACAGGCGGCGATGGCAAAAACACCTTCAACATATCCACCTGCGCCGCCTTCGTCGTGGCAGGAGCAGGGTACAAAGTCAGCAAACACGGCAACGGAGGCAGTTCGTCTGTCAGCGGAGCGAGCAATGTGCTCGAAGGTCATGGAGTCAAGTTCACGGCAGATGCAGACCTACTGCGCCGCTCCCTCGACCGAGCCGGCATCTGCTACTTCCATGCCCCCCTATTCGCTTATGGCATGAAGAATGTCGGTCCCGTACGCAAGTCGCTGGCCATACCCACATGCTTCAACCTCCTTGGCCCTCTAATCAACCCCTGCACACCCAAGAACACACTCCACGGCACAGCCAACCAGTCTCAACTGCGTCTCTACACCAACATCCACCAGAAGATAGGCGACAGCTTCGGTGTCATAACCTCATACGACGGATATGACGAGATATCACTCACCAGCGGTTTCAAAATCTGCACCAACCACTTCGAGAAAGTTCTCACGCCAGTCGACATGGGCTTATCCTACATCGAACATAAAGACATCTACGGAGGAGAGACAGCGGCAGAAGCCATGAAGATATTCGACAATGTCCTCGAAGGCACATCAACTGAAGCACAGAAAAATGTGGTCATCGCCAACGCCGCCTGCGGCATCAGCATAATGAACCGCAACCTCTCCATGCAGGAGTCTATCAACATGGCACGCGAGTCGCTCGATAGCGGCAGAGCACTCAAAGCCTTTAAAACATTCGTTGAAATCAATTCATAACAGATAAGTAGGTATTATAAAGCCAATTATGAACACCAACCTATGGCAAAAGACACAGATATGGCAAAAGATATTCTTGAAGAGATAGTTGCATACAAACGCATTGAGGTGGAGCAGCAAAAACAAATGCAGCCCCCATCCGTCCTATACAAACAGGTTGAGGACATCATGAGCAATCCCGTCAGCGAGCAGCGCAGCATGAAGCAGAGCCTTTCCAGCAGCAAATCAGGCATCATCGCCGAGTTCAAACGCAAAAGCCCCTCTAAAGGATGGATTAAAGAAACAGGCCGTCCCGACATCATTCCCCCGTCCTACTGCGCCAACGGAGCGTCCGCCATCTCCATCCTCACAGACGAGCGGTACTTCGGCGGACAAATGTCATACATCACCACCGCCCGCCCCTTAGTCACATGCCCCATCCTCCGCAAGGACTTCATCATAGATGAGTACCAACTCTTCCAAGCTAAGGCTATCGGAGCCGACGCCATACTGCTCATAGCAGCCGACCTCACCAAGACCGAATGCGCCTCATTGGCCAAGACAGCCCACGAGCTCAAACTGGAGACACTCCTTGAGGTTCACTCTGAGCCAGAACTCGACTATGCCGATGCTAACATTGACATGGTAGGAGTCAACAACCGCAACCTCGGCACCTTCCACACCGACACAGCCACATCCTTTCGCCTCGCCTCCCTCCTGCCACGCGACTTTCTCCTCGTGAGCGAAAGCGGACTCTCCAGCGCAGACACAGTCAAGCAACTCCGCCAGGCAGGATTCAGAGGATTCCTCATCGGCGAGACATTCATGAAGACCGACGACCCTGGAGCAACGCTGCAACAATTTATCCAAGACATCATCTCATGACATACCCAACTGATGCACTATCAAAAGACAAACCTCAAATGACAAACAAAAGCAACCTCATCATAAAGGTGTGCGGCATGAGAGACGCTGACAACATACAAGCCGTAGACAGCCTCGCCCCAGTCGACTGGATGGGCTTCATATTCTATCCACCGTCCCCACGCTTCGTCAGCCACAGACCTGCCGTCATGCCCAACCGCTGCAAGAGAGCGGGTGTCTTCGTCGATGCCGCCACAGAAGAAATCATCGACCACCAATCCCTCTACTCCCTCGACATCATCCAACTCCACGGTCACGAGACAGCCGACTACTGTCAGCAACTCCGTTCCGCATTGCCCGAGGGCACAAGCATCATCAAGACGGTACAGGTCTCTTCCCCCGACGACATCTTGCAAACAGCCCCATTCGAAGGGCTGACCGACTTTCTCCTCTTCGAAACCCGATGTGACAGCTACGGAGGCAGCGGACAACAGTTTGACTGGGACATGCTCCACCTCTACCAAGGCACCACCCCCTTCATCCTCTCCGGCGGCATAGGCCCAAGCGACACCGCCAAGGTGCAAGCCTTCAGCCACCCCATGCTTGCAGGCATCGACCTCAACTCCAAGTTTGAGACAGCGCCAGCGGTTAAAGACATACAGACTCTCGCATCCTTCATTGACAGCCTGCACTGAGCCAAAAGCCACCCGCCTCCACCAACCCGGGCAAGCGAGGTCATACTTCTACAAAAACAAAACACTCAAACAAAGAAATAACCCATCCAACCATTTTCCCCCAACTCAATACAATGAACAGAATCAACACCCTCTTCAGCACACAGGACAACAACATCCTCTCCATATACTTCTGCGCAGGACATCCCACACTCGAAGGCACAGCCGACACCATCAAGACCCTTCAACAGAAAGGAGTCAAGATGATAGAAATAGGCATCCCATTCTCTGACCCCATGGCCGATGGTCCCGTCATACAAGATGCCGCTACCAAGGCACTGCGAAACGGCATGACCCTCCGCATCCTCTTCAAGCAACTGCATGGCATACGCCAAGAAGTTACCGTCCCCCTCATACTCATGGGCTATCTCAACCCCATCATGCAGTTCGGATTCGAGACATTCTGCCAGCAATGCGTAGCCACAGGCATAGACGGTGTCATCATCCCCGACCTCCCCTTCAAGGACTACCTTGAGGAGTACAAGCCTATAGCCGACAAATATGACTTGCGCATCATCATGCTCATCACCCCCGAAACAAGCGACGAGCGCATCCGTTTCATCGATGACAACACCGACGGCTTCATCTACATGGTCTCCTCAGCAGCCACCACAGGAGCCCAGAAAGAGTTTGACGACACCAAGCAGCGTTATTTCTCCCGCATCAACAGCATGCAACTCCACCATCCACGCATGATAGGCTTCGGCATCAGCAACAAACAAACCCTCGACTCAGCCAACGCCAACGCATCTGGCGCCATCATTGGCAGCAAGTTCGTCACCCTCCTCGAAGAGACAGGCAATGCAGCCGCAGCCATGGACAAACTCTATGACGCTCTCAAGCAATAGCCATGTCCGGCCTGCACCATAAGAGAAATCTGCTACGTACACAATAAATCATCTATAATTTGCGTTTCCCATAAAGAACTGTCAATATTATTCTAACGGGGTACTATATTAAGACTGGTAATCCAGACCTCAGCAAATACATCCTAAACAAATAATTATATGATAACGATTGAGCAACTAACAAGCATTGTGCGTGACGCATCGCGTCTGATGGTCACAGACGGATTTGAGATAGAACAAAAGGGAGGATGCGCAAACATTGTGACATCCTCAGACATGGCCGTGCAGAACTTCCTGTGCCAGCGGCTCTCCGAGGCGATGCCAGGCTCAGGCTTCCTCTGCGAGGAGAAAGACGTCTATGATATTGAACATGAGTACACATGGATTATTGACCCCATCGACGGTACCGCCAACTATAGCCGCGGCATCGACCAATGCGCCATCTGCGTAGGATTAAAACATGCCGATGAGATACAGATGGGTGTGGTGTATATCCCTCGCACCAACGAGCTCTTCCATGCCGAGAGAGGCAAAGGAGCCTACTTAAACGGCATAAGAATCCACGTCTCCGAACGACCGTTTGCCAATGCCGTGCTGTGCACCGCCCTGCCCGTATATCACAAGGAACATGCCGACATGTGCTCGGAAATAATCGTGGAAGCATTTGCTAACTGCAACGACATCCGCCGTTTCGGAGCCTGCGCACCCGAACTCTGCTATGTAGCCATGGGCCGATGCGAGCTTTACTTCGAGTATATTCTCAGCCCATGGGACTATGCAGCCGCATCATTGATTGTGACCGAAGCAGGTGGTGTCATATCATCCATCAATGGAGACAAGGTATCTCTTACAAGGCCTACGGGAGTCATCGCTGCCAACAACATGGCCAACCACAAGCAAATGCTTGAGATTGTGACAAGCAAAATAAACCATCATGCGAGCAAGGGATAAATAACAGAATATCAACCATAATGATAACGAATGTAAATAAATTGCCGCCAGAAAGACAAAACAACGACAGTAAGACACAAAAAAAGTGTTAACTTCAAAAAGATATCCCCAAAGCATCATATCTTTGCATCGGGAACAGTCGCAAGACGTCACCGCAACAGATAATGTCTTATCCCTGCGCCGCACATGCACATTTCCCTATGTCACACCACTTAATTCATACCACTATGAAACAGACACTCCCAACAAGCGGCAAGTTTGAACTTATCCAACTGCCCTATCCAGCCGATGCCCTGGAGCCAGTTATCAGTCAGCAAACCATTTCCTTCCACCACGGCAAGCATCTGCAAGCGTATGTAAACAACCTCAACGCCCTTTTGCCCGGTTCATCATACGAAGGCATGCCTCTCGAACATATTGTAGCGGAAGCCTCAGGCCCCATCTTCAACAATGCAGGACAAATACTCAACCACAACCTCTATTTCACGCAGTTCACCCATCGTCAAGACACATGCTGCAAAGAGAGAGAGGACAAAGAGCTGGCAGCCGAAGACCAACCCCACCCGGTTGGCGAACTGGCCGAAGCCATCGCACGCGACTTCCAATCCTTCCAGCATTTTAAGGAACTCTTCACACAACAAGCCAACAAGTTCTTTGGGTCAGGATGGATCTGGCTCTCTGCCGACGCTCAAGGCCATTTGGACATAAGCCTTGAAGCCAACGCAGCCAATCCCGTGCAACGCGGCCTCATCCCGCTGCTCACCTTCGACCTTTGGGAGCACGCCTACTATCTCGACTATCAGAACCGCCGCCCGGACTATACCACAGCCTTGTGGAACATCATCGACTGGAATGTAGTGGCAAAACGCTACAAGGACATGGATTGAATCCATGGCGATGTCAAAGCGCACAATAACAGTCAAATTAGCATTCATACACGGGCCGAAACGTTAAACAAGATTAACGCATTGCAGATTAAGGGTATTTTTCTCTTCTAATATACAGATAAGAGTTAACTTTGTATCGGATTAACATTAGAAAGAACATGAAGAAATCAATAATCACTATGCTTCTGTTGGCCATGACAACAGTCAGCATCCAGGCACAGAGCCTGTACAAAACCGTGTATGACAAAGCAACAGCTGTGGTCAACAATCCAGCCTCTTCTGACGAGGAGGTACAGATAAGCCAGTTTAAAGTCACCGCCCTCAACTACATCACCATGATGGTCAAGAAGCGCGGCATGACGAAAGACTCATACTTCTATGACAGCCAAGCGGTCAACCTCACATCATTCGTCACTGACTTCCAGGCCAATCTGGAGAAGGCCCGCTCCATCTCGCCTTCCAAGCGCTCCGAGATACTGAAGATATACACGGATGCCAGCAAGTTCAATCCCCTCTTCAAGGACTCAGACAAGGAGAAAGTCAACTGCTATGTCAACGACAAGACGACACTCACTCCTTTCTGCATCGACACAGACTGGGAGAAAGCATACGACCAGGCAACAACATTGGCCAAAGCGGCCTTGAAGTGACAATACTGATGCCTGACGGCACTGAAGCACACAAGAGCCTTGACTCTGCGCTTGACGGGGCAAATCTTTGTCACATGACATACAAAAAAGACAAAAAGACATAAACAAAAGCTGAGACAGGAGAATTTACACACTTCCTGTCTCAGCTTTTGTATTTATTTATTACCTTTGCATGTGAAATACAACATCACAACTATTAACCAATGAACAAACCCGAAATCATGAAGGTGAACCTGAGCCACTTCCCCACAGACGAGCGATTCGTGCAGATACCAGACAAAATAGCTCTGGCTGACAATCTTGACAACGAAAACATCAACTATGAAGAAGAACACTCAGTTACCTTCCCCGTGCAGTTGGACATGAATGTGTGCATTATATGCATCTCTGGTGAAATGGAGATGGAGATAGACTTGAAGAAATACAAGCTCAACGGTGGAAACTCAGCAATGATACTTACAGGCAGTTTCTTCCAAATCAAAAGAATAGCACGCACAACCAAGTCCATATTCATAGCCATAAACCCAGACTTCCTGAAATATGCAGGCAATGTCAAGGATATTATCGAACATGTCAACCACCTCAAGGAAAATCCCGTCCATACCCTTAACGAGGATGACATAAATGAAAACATCATGATATACCGGGAAATAAAGAAGAAGCTAAGCCTTGCCAACTATCCCTTCAAGGAAATAGTGGCCAAGAGCTATATCCAGATAATGCTATGCAACTACTTCCACCATTATGCCAACAGCAACGAGCGCACATCTGAAAAACAGCCACACAGCAGGAGGGAAGAGCTGTTTGTCAAATTCATCAGAATGGTCAAGGAGCATTACCTCACTGATCGCGCCATCACCTTCTACGCTGACAAGCTGTGCGTGTCGCCGAAATATCTGTCAAGCATTGTGCATCAGGTCAGCGGCAAATATGCGACAGAGTGGATAAACCAGTATGTCATCCTCGAGGCCAAATCTATGCTGCGCATGGAGGCGGTGGCGATAAAGGATGTGAGCAACCATCTCAACTTTGCCAATCAGAGCTTCTTCGCTAAATTCTTCAAGCAGCACACAGGGTACACACCCAAAGAATACAAAGCACTGTAGTAAACATATAAGCACACAACCACCGAATTTATTATCCTCCAATATAAAATTTGACCACAAATGAAAATCATCAGAATCAATCCGGCCGACAATGTAGCTGTTGCCATTCATCCTCTGCAGAAGGGGGAGACTGTCAGAGTGGAGAACATTGAGTTCACGCTCAATGAAGATGTGCCGGCAGGCCACAAGATACTGCTGACCGACCTCGCCAAGGGCGATAACATCATCAAGTACGGCTACCCTATAGGCAGGCTGACAGAAGACCACAAGAAAGGAGACTTCGTATGCCATAACAATATCAAGACCAATCTGTCAGGACTTCTTGACTACAGTTATTCTCCAGTATCAAAAGACGAACTGACCAACCCTGCATACGCTGAATGGTTCGGCGGTGAACCTGCCACATTCCAAGGCTACCGCCGCTCAAATGGAGAGGTCGGAATACGCAACGAAGTGTGGATCGTGCCAACAGTAGGATGCGTCAACGGTGTGGTTGGACAGATGGCAGAGCTCCTGCGCAAAGAACAGGACGATGCCAACTCCAGACTCAGCAGCATGGTGGAAGAAGGAGCCGAGAGGCTTCGAATCGTAGCCTACCCCCACAACTACGGCTGTTCTCAACTCTCAGACGACCACGAGAACACACGCAAGATACTCCGCGACCTTGTGCTCCACCCCAATGCAGGCGCCGTGCTCGTTGTGGGACTGGGCTGCGAAAACAATCAGCCAGACAAATTCGAGGAGCTGCTCGGAGAATATGACAGGGAACGCATCCGCTTCATGGTGACGCAGAAGGTGGAAGGCGACGAGGTGGAAGCTGGCATGGAGATATTGCGTGAGCTCTACGCCAAAGCGTCCCAAGACAAGCGTGTGACAGTGCCACTCAGCGAACTCAGAGTCGGTCTGAAGTGTGGCGGTTCAGACGGATTCTCTGGCATCACAGCCAATCCTCTGCTTGGAGTCTTCAGCGACTACATCGTCAGCCAAGGCGGCACAACGGTATTGACTGAAGTGCCTGAGATGTTTGGAGCGGAGACCATACTGATGAACCGCTGCGAAAATAGCCCACTATTTGAAGATACAGTAAATCTCGTCAACAACTTCAAGCAATACTTCATATCACATGGCGAACCCGTAGGCGAGAATCCCTCGCCTGGCAACAAGGCCGGCGGCATATCCACCCTTGAGGAGAAAGCTCTCGGCTGCACGCAAAAATGTGGCAAAAGCGCAGTGCGCGGTGTGCTTGAATATGGCGAGCGTCTCAAAGTGAAGGGGCTCAACCTCCTCTCAGCCCCAGGCAATGACCTCGTGGCGTCCACAGCCCTCGCCTCTTCAGGTTGCCACATCGTGCTCTTCACAACAGGCCGCGGCACACCTTTCGGCACTTTTGTGCCCACCATGAAAATCAGCACCAACACCAGCCTCGCCACTGCCAAGCCACGCTGGATTGACTTCAATGCGGGCACCATAGTCGAGGGCGAGCACATGAGAGATGTATTCCGACGCTTCGCCGCAAAGGTAATAGCCATAGCCAATGGCGAGGAGACATGGAACGAAAAGAAAAACTATCAGGAGATTTCCATCTTCAAGAATGGGGTGACGCTGTAGGGAGAAGGAAAAAACGATAACGGAAAACGGGAGCTGGAAACGAAAAACCGCGCAGGATGGAAACGAAAACCATGTCATCAAACACGTTTGCGCTCTCCTGCAAGCTCAACATCCCAAACAAGCTTGCCCAACGTTACAAACCAGCAAGCTCAACACCCCAAACGGGCTTGCTCACAACCCCCAATG
>JAXJBE010000272.1:0-1980 GCA_036303125.1 Bacteroidaceae bacterium | reverse complement strand
GTCTTTACCAGTACCGAAGAATCCGTCAATGAATGCTTGCTTATTATCTTTATAAGATATTGTTTGCTTTACTCCGTCATTGTCATACATTGGATCAGTGAAAGCTACATTAGAGTTGATAGCACCGACATAGCGGATATTATTAGCAAAGCCCATGTAGTTGCGGGCACGCTTGGTGGTAATAGGACTGGTCGCGCCAGAATACAGTTTGCCATCATTAAAAGCAACATTTTTGGCGAACATCTGTATCTCGCCCACACGTGACACGGAATAAGGAGTCTTGTCGGTGGAGTTAGTGGCATAGTCGCGCGCACCGAGGAGCGTGAAGCAGTTGTCGGTGAGGCGCAGAATGTCCATACGCTGGAAGGTGTTCAGAATCTTCGGAACGTCAACAGAGGAGCTGGCGAAGCCGTAACCTGTAAGGTCCGCAGAGCGGAAGCCCTGTGCGTAGGAGAGGTGACCGTCGCCGAAGATGCCGCCCTCGTTGTCATACTCATATATATTATGGTCTTCTGTGTTTATGTCAGTAGGCAGTTTGCTTGCGTCAACCGTTCTTTCGTCGCTCAATACATAATAGTATTTTCCAGCCATATAGATATAGCGGTAGTTGCCAGACTTATCCTTATAGTAGTAGCCTTGCAGGTCAGTGCCAGACTGAATGTCCGTCACCTGCTTCATCTCCTGGTGGGAGATGGTGATGTGGTCACAGTCAACATTGTTATTAGTATCAGCATCCCCAGGCATAACCACACGGTCAGCGACAAGGACAGTTGTGTTTCCGCCGAAGTTCTTGGTCGAGCCTCCTGGCAGTGAAGCCAGCTCTGCCTTATGCTCTTCGTTGGTGGTGAAGGCATTGTCGAGGTTGTACTCGTCAGTAAACTTCAGCACGGTGGTGTTGTTTGCCATCACGGATGCGCCATGAGCAAGGGAGTAGCCTCCACCATAGACAGCCTCGCCTATCTTGATGTGAACATTGTTCCATCCAACAGAAGGCGTTTCCGCTTCTATTGGCTTGAAATAAGCAGACTTGTCAGAGATATCTATGCGCGTACCATTATCTATAGCAACGATATCGTTATAGACACCCTCGGAGACCATGTCGCCAGTGACGAGATAGACAGAATCCTTGATTGCAGGAGATCCAGTCGTTTCGTCTTTGATATCCTTGTTGGCTTGGTCAGTACGGTTGAGAACATACCTGCCCGTCTTGCCGAACAAGACCTCATAATATTTAGGATAGCCGACCTTGACCTGAGTAGAACCCCAGACATAGCCGGAGTAGGATCCTCCAGTCACTGACTTGTAGATATGTCCGTTGAACACCTCCACGTTGGTGACACCGATGACATTACCCTGCTGTCCGCCACCATAGACAAAGTTGGCAGAGACACCAGAATGGTTGAATTTATTATCATCAGTCATAGAAGGTGTTACACAAACAAAATCCTTAGCCACAATGACATGAGGGTTACCATAGACATAACTCTCCATACCGTAGCCTGCACCATAGACATTGAGGGCAGAATACTTGGGGTTTGACATGATGAGCTCGTTGGACTTGTCAAGAAGAGTCTTGGAATTGCCCTCAAGCATATCACTCTTGAGATCTACGGTGATGTCGCCGCGAACAGTTCCGGTTTCATAGCAGCCGCCATAGACATTGCCTCCTACGTATGCTCCATCCTCTTGAGCAGGACGGAACTTGTTCTTGATATTGAGCTTGATGAAAGGATAATTTGACTTTGCAAGACCGAGGAGATAACCTCCCTCATGCCTTACTCTCTTGTCGCCGCTCTTCCATTCATAGTTGGCATTGTTGCATCCTCCCACTATCTTGTCGGTGATGGTAAGACCCTCGGGGAAGGTGTATTCAAAGACATTGCCTTTCTTTTCTCCATCTGTCGCAGGATATATGTTCATGTTACCACGGTTGCCTCCGCAGCAGAATGTGCCGATGGTACAGTTGGTAAGATCTTTTCC
>JAXJBE010000271.1:0-1507 GCA_036303125.1 Bacteroidaceae bacterium | reverse complement strand
GAAGGTTGCTCCTGGCTTGATGGGTGCCATCCAGGCAGGTGTTCGTGTGTCTCCCACGGTAGAACTCTATCTGGAGCCATCCGCCACTCTTCTCTCCAAGAAGATAGCCATCACCCCCAAGAACCACCCTATCGAGAGCGAACTCAAACTCACCATAGGCACCAAGGTCCGTTTCTGACCCTTCCCTCAGCCCCTCATACCTCTCACGCCCCTCAGAGCCAAAGCCCTCCCATTTTTTTTGGGAAGCTTCACCTCTGAAGGGCGTGAGATGCTTGTTTTATAATAGTCCTGTCATGTAGAGAGGCAGGTAGGTGATGCCTTCTTCTATTTTGATGTCAGCAGCATGGAGTACGTATGGTGTAGCGAGATAGTTGTGGTATTTCGCTATGCATTTGTTCAGTGAGGATAGCGTGTATCTGCTGGTAGATTTTACCTCTATGGGAGAAATGTTGTGTCGTGTTGTGATAGAGTTTTTGGCTATGAGAAAATCCAGTTCCATCCTCTCCTCTGCTTTCTCCTTGTTATATTTCGAGAAGAAGTACAGACAGTGTCCGGCAGCTCTCAACATTTGTGCCACTATGTTTTCCACTATCATGCCGCCATTATATTCCAGTTCGTCCGAGAGAAGTTTACGATAGAGCCCTTCTGATACAATCTCTTTCTCATTGAACGCATGGCTGATGAGCAGTCCGGTGTCTGCCATATAGCATTTTAGTGTAGTATCGTCTGTGTTCAGTCCCAGCCCGATGCTCGGTTCTGTGGTGTTGTATGCCATGTTCACGATCATTGCATCCGACAGCCAGAAGAATGAAGTCTCGTAGTCCCTCATTCTTGCTCCTTCGGTAAGTGCCTTCAGCATGAATTTCTTTTCATGTCTTTGCAGTTGTGAGGGAATCGTGTCGAAGATTCTTGTGACTTTGGCAGCATATGTCGAGGCATATTTTTGGATGTCGTTGCGGTACAGGTGCAGGATTTGCCTTTTTACGTGATCTACCTTATTAAAATCTTTTGTTTCTATATATTTAGCCACGGCTTGAGGCATTCCGCCAGTAATGAGATACTGTCTGAAGTGATCCATAGCCATACGGTGCATGGTTTGTCCCATCTCACGCTTTTTCTCAAAGTTACACCTGATGAGTGGCATCAGAGTCTCGTTGCCCATAGCCCACAGAAACTCTTCGAAGTCCATCGGAAACATGGTGATTTCTTCTTCTTCTGAAGGTATCATTATGTTTTCCACGTTCTTTTTGATAGAGACGAGCGACCCCGTCTCTATATAGTCATAGCGGCCGTCTTCTACAAGGTATTTGATGGCAGTGCGTGCGCGGGGGAATAGCTGAACTTCATCAAAGATGATGACCGATTCTCTTGGATAGAGTGTCGTGTTGGCATAACTGCTCAGGTACATGAAGAACGTGTCAAGGTCATTGAGGTAGTTCTCGAATAGCTCTTTGATATTGTTTCCTGCGATGTTGAAGTCAATGAGGATGTAGCTTTTGTATTCTTT
>JAXJBE010000270.1:0-12388 GCA_036303125.1 Bacteroidaceae bacterium | reverse complement strand
CATCCGCGAGAAGGGCACTAACGGGGAACGCGAGATGGCCTACTCTCTCTATCTCGCCGGCTTTGATGTGAAGGACGTCATGATGACGGACCTCGTGAGCGGACGCGAGACTCTCGAAGACATCAACATGATAGTCTTCTGCGGCGGATTCTCCAACTCAGACGTGCTCGGCAGCGCCAAGGGATGGGCAGGAGCCTTCCTCTTCAACCCTAAGGCCAGGGCTGCTCTCGATGCTTTCTATGCCCGCAAGGATACACTCTCCCTCGGTATATGCAACGGATGCCAGCTTATGGTAGAACTCGGACTCATCAACAACAACCATGCAGTGACCGATGCAAAGGACTATGCCCAGATGCTTCACAATGTGAGCCACAAGTTCGAAAGCGAGTTTGTCACCCTCAGCATACCAGAAAACAAATCTGTCATGTTCAGCTCGTTGAGCGGCAGCAAACTTGGTATATGGGTAGCCCACGGCGAGGGCAACTTCCGTCTGCCAAAGGCTGAAGCAGAATACAACATCGTGGCTAAATACAACTACTCTGGCTATCCAGCCAACCCTAATGGCTCTACATACGATGTGGCTGGCATCGTATCCAACGATGGTCGTCATCTGGCCATGATGCCTCACCTCGAACGTGCCATCTTCCCTTGGCAACAGGCACACTACCCTGCTGACCGCAAAAAGGATGAGGTTACTCCATGGATTGAGGCCTTCGTCAATGCAAGAAAATGGATTGAAGAGAAAACTAAGTAACAGAATCTCTTTTTTCAGAAAGGTTCTTTACCGTGCATAAACAGGTTGTTTACACAGTGTAAACAACCTGTTTACAGCACGTGAACAACAGTTTTTCGTTTTAGAGTACAATATGTATACATGGGGTATCATGCGTATATCCAAACCTGATTGATATTTTTTTCGCAGCATACTCTCCCTTCCCTACTCTCTTCCATCCACATATTTCATAACTTTAATAAAAACATACACAACGCTACATGAGTGTATACACTGAGATGTTCCTTACATTTGCCAAGATAGGCAGTTTCACCATAGGTGGTGGCTATGCCATGATACAAATGATGGAAAAAGAAGTGGTGGACAAGAAAAAGTGGCTGACCCACGAGGAGTTTGTCGACACATTGGTTGTCGCCCAAAGCACACCAGGACTCTTCGCCATCGATATGGCCTCACATATAGGCTGGAAACTCAAAGGAATGAAAGGCGGCATTGTAGGAGCACTCGCCACAGCAGCCCCGTCTATCATTGCAATCCTGCTCATAGCCATCTTCTTCCAGACATTCAAGGACAATGTTTACGTGGAGAAAATCTTCATGGGCATACGCCCCTGCGTGGTAGCACTCATCCTCACGCCTTGTTTCAGCATGGCCAAGAAAGCCAAGCTCAACAAGAGAAACTGGTGGATTCCTGTCGTCACAGCCCTTCTAATCTCATGTGTGGGCATCTCCCCCATATTCTGCATCCTCGCAGGCGGCATAGGAGGTTTCCTCTACGGCAAGTTTGCCAAAAAATAATTATAATACGGTGATAACTATACAATGATTTTTCTCCAACTATTCTACGTTTTCTCCAAGATTGGAATATTCAACTTCGGTGGTGGCTATGCTATGCTCTCCCTTATTCAGGACGAGGTGGTCAACAAGCACCACTGGATGACAATCAATGAGTTTACTGACATCGTAGCCATAAGCCAATCCACTCCTGGCCCCATCGGCATCAACTGTGCCACCTATACAGGATATACGGCTGTAATACATGCAGGCTATCCCACATGGCTCGCCATCCTCGGTGCCATATTGGCCTCACTGAGTGTTATATGGCTGCCTTTCCTACTGATGGTGAGTATCAGCAAGTTTCTGCTCAAACACAACAAGTCTGCGGCTGTCAACAACATCTTTGGCGCATTACGCCCCGTCATCGTAGGACTCATTGGAGCAGCAGCCATCATGCTCATGTCGAAGGAGAACTTTGGAGACCCAATAGAATCTCCATTCGTTTTCACCGTCAGCATACTCATTTTCCTCCTGACATTCATAGGTACAAGACTATACAAGGTATCACCAATAGCCATCATTCTGCTTTGCGGACTCGCAGGCTTGCTGATATATTAGAAGCCTACACTTGTCCTAATATTCATTATGCCATTATTCAGACGTATCCATCCATGATGAAAGAACAAGCTAAGACATACCAATTCGACAACGGACTCAGACTCATCCACGTCACATCTCCCACAGACGTGGCATACTGCGGCATCAGTATAGATGCAGGCACAAGAGACGAAGAGGAGGGGGAAGAGGGCATGGCGCATTTCTGTGAACACCTCATGTTCAAGGGCACGCGCAAGCGAAAGGCTTGGCATATAATCAACAGGATGGAAGCCGTGGGCGGTGACCTCAATGCTTACACCAATAAAGAAGAGACCGTTGTCTACTCTGCCTTCATGAGAGAACACTTCGAAAGAGCTGCCGAACTCATCTTCGACATCGTCTTCAACAGCACTTTCCCGCAACATGAGATAGACAAGGAGAGCGAGGTCATAGCAGATGAGATTGAATGCTACAACGATAGCCCTGCCGAACTTATCTTCGACCACTTTGAAAATCTCATATACAATGGACGCACTCTCGGACACGACATCCTGGGCACTGCAGAAAATGTACGACGATTCACATCCGAAGATGCCATTCGTTTCACCCACAGGCTCTACCGGCCTGACAAAATGGTCTTCTTTCTCTTTGGCAACCTGGATTTTGACAAAGTGAAAAGGGTGGTGGGGAAACTCATTTCCACCATTGACACATCAGACAGAGACAAGGACATTATCCCATTGCCCGAAGCACCTTCACCTGTCCTTGGCACTCATATCGAAGAGAGAGGCACACATCAGGCTCACGTCATGATAGGACGAGCAGCCTATGGTTCAAAAGACAAGAAAAGAGTTGCACTCTACTTCCTCAACAACATCCTCGGGGGGCCTGGCATGAACTCACGACTCAACATCGCCCTGAGAGAACACAGCGGACTCGTCTACACCGTAGAGAGTTCACTGACCAACTACACCGACACCTCTACATGGGCAATATACTTCGGATGCGATACAGACGACATCGACCGTTGCCTCAAACTGTTGCGCCATGAACTCGACCGACTCATGCACACACCACTCAACGAAAGAGAACTCAACGCTGCCATCAAGCAGATAAAAGGACAAATAGGAGTGGCATGCGACAATTTCGAAAATTATGCTCTTGACACAGCCAAGTCATACTTGCACTATAATAAGTTTGAAGGTATGGAAGACACCTTCCTTCACCTCGAACAACTCACTCCTTCCATCCTCCAAGAGGTAGCACAAGAGATTTTCGCCCCAGAGGGACTTACGACATTGATATTCAAATAAAAAAATAAAACCACAAATCCATCCAGGCCAACCGCGGTCTGAAATATAGCGTTCTCGTTAAGCCAAATGAGTAATATCAAGTTCGCTTGAACACTCCAATGACGAGAAAATGTCTGTATTAAAAACAAACATAACACGTATGCGAAAAATCATCGGAATAGGGGAGACCATCCTTGATATAATATTCAAAAACGAACAACCTACTGCTGCCGTGCCCGGAGGTTCAACCTTCAACGGCATCATCTCTTTAGGCCGCCTCGGCATGCCCGTCACCATGATTACAGAGACAGGCAACGACAAGATAGGTTCTATCATCAAGAGCTTCATGACTGACAACGGCATAGACAACAGCCATGTCTGTGTCTATGAGGATGGACGTACCGCCATCTCCCTCGCATACCTCAACGAACGCAACGATGCAGAATACATATTCTACAAAGACTATCCCAATGCCCGACTCGATGTCGAATGGCCTGAGGTCAATAAAGACGACATCATCATGATGGGCTCATACTTCGTACTCAATCCCGCACTGCGCCCACGAGTCAAAGAGTTTCTTGACTACGCTCAGAGCCGCAAGGCTATGATATACTACGACATCAACTTCCGTTCTTCCCACTGCTCGGAAGCTATTAAACTCTATTCCACCATCCTCGAAAACTTCGAATATGCCAGCATAGTACGCGGCTCCACCGAAGACTTCTACAACATGTTCAAAATCAAAGACCCCGCAACAGCATACAAGCGCGAGGTATCCTTCTACTGCAAATACATGCTCTGCACCGACGCAGACGGAGACATACAACTCTTCACTCCAAAGTACTCAAAACTCTTCCCCGTAAAGAAAATTGAGACTGTGTCGACCATAGGAGCAGGTGACAACTTCAACGCAGGCATCATCTACGGACTCATGACCGAACATATCGGCAATGATGACATACCCAACGTCACTGAACAGCAGTGGACACGCATAATCTCACACGGACAAAACTTCGCTACCGAAGTGTGCCAAAGCCTAAACAACTCAATAAGTAAAGAATACGCAAAGAATTATGGAAAATAACAACAATATCATCCTTACAACAAATGATCCAATGGATCAAACAGTAGAAACAACAAGTCAAGAAACAGAGCAGGCTCTCACAGAGACAACCTCCGAAACAGTTGAACAACCAACATCTGAGGTTGCCAATGTCTCAACAGAAGAATCACCTGCATCAGAGACAGCCAATGACTCTACAAAAGAATCGACAGCGTCAAATGACTCAGCAGAAGATAAGACAGAATCTGAGACTGTTCTCTACCACGGCCTACCACAAGTTTCCTCAACATTCGAAGAACTCGGTGTTTCAGGAGAGATACTCCGGGCCATCACAGAGATGGGCTACGAAAACCCTATGCCCGTGCAAGAAAAAGTCATTCCTTACCTCCTTGGACACAACAATGACGTAGTAGCCCTTGCACAAACCGGCACAGGCAAGACAGCCGCATACGGTCTCCCCGTACTTCAGAAGATTAACACGTCCTCTACCGATGTGCAGGCCATCATCATGGCACCCACACGAGAGCTCTGCCTGCAGATAACAGACGACCTCAAAGACTACTCTAAATACATCAACGGACTCCATGTCCTCGCCGTATACGGAGGTGCCAACATCGAACCTCAGATACGATCTCTAAAAAAAGGCGTGCAGGTCATCGTGGCAACACCCGGACGACTCGTAGACCTCATGGAGCGAGGTGTAGCCAAACTCCACACCGTTGAAAACGTTGTACTTGACGAAGCTGATGAAATGCTCAACATGGGATTCTCCGAAAGCATCGACACCATCCTCGCAGGCATCCCCAAAGAGCGCAACACCCTCCTCTTCTCTGCCACTATGAGCAAAGAGATAGAGCGCATCGCACGCAACTACCTCCACGATGCCAAGGAAATAGTCGTTGGTAGCCGCAACGAGGGAGCAGAACACGTCAATCATATCTACTACATGGTCTCTGCGCGCGACAAATACAATGCTCTTAAACGCATAGCTGACTATTACCCAGAAATCTACGCCATCATCTTCTGCCGCACACGCATGGAGACACAAGAGATAGCCGACAAGCTCATACGCGATGGATACAACGCCGAACCGCTCCACGGCGAACTCTCACAAGCACAGCGTGACCTTACCATGCAGAAGTTCCGCCAGCACACCGTTCAGCTCCTCGTAGCCACAGACGTGGCCGCACGCGGTCTCGACGTAGACGAACTCACCCACGTCATCAACTACGGCCTCCCAGACGATATAGAGAGCTATACCCACCGGTCTGGACGCACAGGACGCGCCGGGCGCTCCGGCACATCCATCTCCATCATTCACGTCAAGGAAAAGACCAAGGTGAGAGCCATCGAGAATCAGATTCAGAAAAAGTTTGTCCCAGGCATACTCCCTTCTGGCCAAGAGATATGTGCAAAGCAACTCCTCAAGGTCATCAGCGACATTGAAAAGGTGGAAGTCGATGAAGACCTCATAGCCCCATTCCTGCCAGAGGTATACCGCAAGTTTGACATGATGGAGAAGGAAGATATCGTAAAGCGCATGGTGTCTATGCAGTTCAACACCTTCCTCAACTACTATAAGAACGCTCCCGAAATCATTCAGCCATCCGAGAAAGGTGACCGCAAAGGCGAACGCAAAGCTGACGGCGAGAAAAGGAGCAGCAAGGGCAGCAGAACCAGCGGACGCACACGCACAGCCGAACCAGGATACACCCGACTCTTCATCAACCTTGGCAAAAAAGACCATATCACACCAAAAGTCTTTATGGGATTCCTCAATCGTGTCTCACAAGGCACGAAGATTGACCTTGGGCGCATCGACCTCATGCAAAACTTCTCTTTCTTCGAAGTGCCACAGGAACAAGCCAAAGCAACCCTGCAAGCTCTCTCCGGCACCGACTTTGACGGTCGTACAGTCAATGTCGAGATATCCGACGCATCAGATGCTCACAAAGGCAGCGACCGCAAGGATTCAGGCAAGCGCAAGAATCGCGACTTCGACTATCCAAGGGGCAGCAGAGATGACCGAAACACTCGTAGAGACAAAGCCGACAAACCTGGACGCAGCGAGAAAAAGGGCAAGAAGGGCAGCGGCGAAGTGCGCGGCTCAGCCAAGGCAGACCACACGCCAAAGGGTGCAGCCGAATGGGCTAAATACTTTGAAGGCCAAGTAGAGTCACAACCTTTCTACAATGGCTTCACTAAAAAGAAAGGCAAGAAAAAATAACCATAAGGAGAGGGAGAGCTGAAAATCTCTCCCTCCTCCTCTCTCTCAGCTTCCCGTCCCATTCACTCCTCACCCTCACTGCTCTATAATACTCCCCAATTATAACCATTACCTTTATGAACACCTTACCCTGGCTCTCCACTTATTCATCCATCACTGGCTCTTTCCACTCCCACTCTCCACAGCCGCTCATCGGCATCACAGGCAACTATTCAGACGAGGCATGCACACTCGCAGAGGGCTACTACCAGTCTGTCCTGCAGTCAGGCTGCATTCCATTCATTATCCCCCCATTTTACGAAACAGACAGACTTGCCTCACTCCTTGACACCCTCGACGGCATCATCTTCAGCGGAGGTGGAGACATCAATCCTATCCTCATAGGCGAAGAGCCCATCCGTGAGCTTCACTCCATCACACCCGAGCGTGACCTCCAGGAACTTCTCCTCGCCCGTCTCGCCTACGACCGCCAAATCCCTATGCTGGGCATCTGCAAAGGCATACAGACTATCAACATCGCCCTTGGCGGCACAGTCTATCAAGACATCCACACGCAGATGGAAGGCAAACGCATCAAGCACAGTCAAGATATGGATCGCCGATACCCATCCCACACCGTCACCACGGCCAAAGGCTCCATTCTCCACAA
This sequence comes from Bacteroidaceae bacterium, assembly GCA_036303125.1. Classification (GTDB taxonomy): domain Bacteria; phylum Bacteroidota; class Bacteroidia; order Bacteroidales; family Bacteroidaceae; genus Minthosoma. The sequence continues at coordinate 5,051 of JAXJBE010000270.1, read as the reverse complement.
ACTCTTCGGCCCGTCCTTCCAAGTCAACTCCTTCCACCACCAAGCTTGCCGCGATACCGCACCCTGCCTGCATGTGACAGCCACAAGCCCCGATGGAGTCATCGAAGCCGTGGAGAGCAACGAGTTCAAGTCCATCCTCGGCGTGCAGTGGCATCCAGAGACTTTCATCCTGAGAGGCAACAGAGACATGATGCCCATCTTCGAATGGCTGGCAGCAGAGAGTCGCGAATTCAAACAAGCCAAAGAAGTACACAAGAAGATTATCACCCTCGACAGCCACTGCGACACCCCGATGTTCTTCTCCCACAACATCAACTTCGCCTCTCGCGACCCAAAGATTCTTGTTGACCTTCACAAAATGCACGAAGGACACCTCGACGCCACAATCATGGTGGCTTATCTCAAACAGAAGGAACGAGACGAAGCCTCCCTCCTCAATGCCACAGCCAAGGCCAACCAGATACTCACTCAGATAGAAGAGATGGCGGCAAACAACTGCTCAGCCATCGACATCGCCTTCACACCCAATGACATCTCACGCCTCAAGTCAGAAGGCAAGAAGAGCATCATGATGGGCATCGAGAACGGATACGCCATAGGAAAAGACATCAGCAATGTTGAAGCCTTCCGCAAACGAGGAGTAGTATACATGACTCTCTGCCACAATGGCGACAACGACATCTGCGACTCTGCCCGAGGCAACAACGAACACGGCGGCATAAGCCCCTTCGGAGCAGAAGTGATACACGAGATGAACAGGGTTGGGATGATGGTAGACCTGAGCCATGCCAATGAAAACAGCTTTTACGATGCGCTCAGCATCAGCCATACCCCCATCGTCTGCTCACATTCCTCATGTAGAGCCTTATGCGACCACGGACGAAACCTCACAGACGAGCAACTCCGAGCACTGGCCAAAGCAGGCGGAGTAGCGCAGATTACACTCTATCACGGCTTCCTCGTCAAAGACTCAGTAGACTATAACCCACACAACGTCATCCGCAACTTTGTCACTCCATCCACTCCCGGAGCCTCATCACCGCAATGTGTCACGGAAGCAACAATCCTCGACGCCATCGACCATCTCAACCATGCTGTCAACATCATGGGCATCGAACACGTCGGCATTGGCACCGACTTTGACGGAGATGGCGGCATCCGCGGATGCGCCTCTGCCAGCGAACTAATCAACTTCACCCGCCGCCTGCTTCACGAACGCTATACAGACCGACAGATTAGCCTCATCTGGGGAGGAAACTTCCTCCGCTTGATGAGCCAAGTCCAAGCCTCGGCCACAGTCTAAACCCAAACATCCACCTCTCTTCCACCGACACGGCCTCAAACAATCCACTCATCTAATTTATAGAACACCACTATAATCTATACTATACCTTTCGATTATGTCTATCCTTTCCTTACGTTCGCTCCATCTCTTCCTTTCCGTCAGCGCATTGACAGCCCTTATCCCCCTCTCTGCCCACGCTCAGACATCCAGGTCAACCTTCACCTTCGGCACTCCCACCACACCCGACGGCAAGACACTCACAGTGGACTCCCGAGGTTTCCTCCTTGACGGCATCTACACACTCCCCGTCATGGGAGAGATGCACTACAGCCGCATCCCCTCCTCAGAATGGACACGCGAGATACGCAAGATGAAAGCGGGAGGCATCACCATCATCGCCACCTACATCTTCTGGAATCACCACCAGCCCACCAAAGAACGATGGGACTGGACAGGCAACAACGACCTCCGCGCCTTCCTTCAGGCATGCCAGCAGGAGCAGATGCCTGTAGTCCTGCGACTCGGTCCATTCTGCCACGGTGAAGTATACCTTGGCGGCATACCGCTGTGGATGGCCGAAAAAGCGCAGCAAGACCCTAAGCAATACAAGCTCCGGTCTCTCGCTCCTGGCTTCATCGAAGCAGCCACCACCCTCTACCGAGAAATAAGCCTCCAGACACAAGGTCTCCTATGGAAAGACGGAGGCCCAGTCATCGGCGTGCAGATAGAAAACGAATGCCGCGGCCCTTGGGCATACCTCATGAAACTCCGTGAGATAGCCATTGACTCAGGCTTTGACGTCCCGTTCATGACACGCACAGGATGGCCTAAACTCTCCGACAAAGAAGAGCCAGGCAAACTCCTGCCACTCTACGGCGATTATGCCGACGGATTCTGGGACCGCAAACTGACTGACATGCCAGGCGACTACCCCTCAGCCTTCACCATGAAGAACGCGCGCCTATCCACCGTCATCGCCACAGAGACCTTCACAGCCGAACAACTCAAAGAAGACAATCAGACAGCACCAACATCCTACCCATATCTCACCTGCGAATTGGGCGGCGGCATGATGCCATCCTACCACCGGCGCATCAATATCTCTGGTCGAGAAGCCTTCCCTCTTGCCATCTGCAAACTGGGATCTGGAAGCAACCTTCCAGGATACTACATGTACCACGGCGGCACCAATCCTCAGCATCCTGACCATACCATGGCCGAATGCCAGGCATCCCTCTCCACCAACTACAACGACATGCCACACATCACCTACGACTTCCAGTCACCGCTCGGAGAGATGGGCCAACCCAACTGGACAGCGTTTCATCAGACACGCTGGCTGCACCAGTTCCTCGCTGACTGGGGCGAAGAACTCGCACACATGGATGTAGACACGCTCTCACCCCACTATGCCCGCCGCGGCTGCTTCATCTTTCGCAACGACTATGTGCGCATACTCAACGAAAAGGGCACAGCCAACGTGACCATTGATGGCCTACTCTGGGAAGGACTTTCCGTCTCCACCTCCACACTACAGCCTTTCGCCAAGACAGCTGAAGGACTATATCTAATCCCCACAGGTTCGCCCGTGCCTCATCTGTCGGATGACACACCCTTCTCATACACAACACCTTCAGCCACAGAAGAAATGCCAGACACTTATACCATCTCCGTCAACGGCACACAATACACCCTCAGTCCAGACAAACCCACAAAGATAGAAGGCAGCACCTTCACTGTCCTCTCTCCCTCAAGAGCAGCATCAGCATACGTCATCGATGGCCAGATGCACTTTGCCCGACACGGAGGCATTCTATACAAAACAAAAGACAGCATCACGGAAGAATATTGGCAGCACACCAAACAACGTATCAACTCCACATTGCTCACCCCCGCCTCCTCACCACGCACCGTCAGCCTTGGACAGCAGAAAGTAGCGGAACAACCATCAGACAGCGACTTCAACAAGGCCGCCATCTACTCTCTGACACTCAAATCACTAAGCAAAACATCAGCCTCAGACCTATTCGTCGAAATCAGCTACCGAGGCGACTGCGCCAGACTCTATGCCGACGGAAGACTCGTGCAAGACAACTTCTGGAACGGCAAACCCATGCTGGCCCGCATGAACGACCTCCTCACCCCCGATGGCAAGACACCACGCAAGATAGAGCTGCGCATCCTCCCACTCAGCAAGGATGCGCCCATCTACCTGCAGAAGGAACAAAAAGCAGAACTCGACAATGCCACCCCATACCTCCTCTCCCTTGATGGCATCAGAGTCATACAGCGCAAGACGACAACATCAGATAAAACATCAAAATAACTAACTAACATGAACTACAGACATCTCACCCTAACACTACTCGGAACACTCGCCACCCTTGCCCATTCAGCAGACAAGGTGACCATCACAGTGTCCAACAGCCTACCAGCCTCACGCTTAGAGATGGTAGAAGCCGACATGGCCACAATACAAAAGAAACTCGCCGCCACATCCCCCTTCATCGTCACCGATGCCGACGGCAAGGAAATACCATCACAACTCACCCACGACGGCAAACTCATCTTCCAGGCAGGAGTAGCCGGCAAAGGCAAATCCGTCTACTACGTCAAACCTGGCACACCACAGACTTACACCCCAAAAGTCAAAGGCCGCCTCTTCACAGAGAGAGGAGACGAGTTCGGATGGGAAAACGACAAAGTGGCCTACCGCATCTACGGGCACGGCGGAGCAGTAGGCTACGACCTCTTCAACAAATCCACCACCCAACTCATGCTCGACTACTGGTATGCAAGCGAACAAAACCAAGAGATGCGCAGCGTAAGCAAACAGCTCCACGACCGCGGATACCATGACCTCGCCGACCAAGTGTACAATGCCTTCTGCTATCATATCAACCATGGCAAAGGCATGGATTGCTACACCGTAGGCCCCACACTCGGAGGAGGAGCCAATGCACTGCTTGAAGCCGATGGAAGCCTCTTCATGCCCAAATGCTACAAAAGCTACGAGATACTCGACCAAGGTCCGCTCCGCTTCACCGTACGCCTCACCTACCCTGCACAAGAATTTGGCGGCAAGACTGTAACCGAGACACGCACCATCAGCCTCGACGCAGGCAGCCACTTCAATCGCGTCAGCGTCTCCTACACAGGCCTTGACACCCCAATCCTGATGGCGGCAGGCACCGTCATACACAAAGGCAGCGACGCAGCCTACATCCTCAACCAAGAAAATGGCTACATTGCCTACGAAGACCTTGGCGACGCCAGCGTCTACAACGCAAAATACAAGGAAGAACTCTCCAAGCAGATGGGCCATATATACATCGGACTCATCTTCCCAGACAAAAACATCACCACCTCATACCAGCCACGAGAGAACGGCATAGCCACAGGCCATGCCCTCGCCACGGCGACATATAACCCATCCACATCCTATACCTACTATTTTGGCTCAGGATGGGACAAAAACACCGAAGCAGGCATCACATCAATGACACAATGGGAAGCTCACCTGAACGCATCTGCCGCAGCCGTGCGCACGCCACTAAAGGTGAAAGTCAAATGAAGACGCATCCTCCAACTTCGTTCGGATGCCAGATAATAAAGAAGAAAAACATGCAATAGAGCAGAAAAAACTAACCTGCCAGCCCAACATTTAGAACCAGCAAGCTCAACACTCCTGACCAGCAGGCCCACAACCCTTCGTGGGCTTGCTCACAGCCCCTCATGAGCAAGCTCACAACCCCTCGGGAGCCTG
>JAXJBE010000269.1:0-6853 GCA_036303125.1 Bacteroidaceae bacterium | reverse complement strand
GTTATGCAAATCACAGCAGGATGCTACATTCTGTTTATTTCTAATTCGTAACCTCTTCTTTTTATGAGATAAAAACTTATCTCATTCTCAATCACTTATAAAAAATACGTACTTTCTAAAAAGTAAACAAGGGGTTTATGGGTCATAAACAAGGGGGTAATGTTTGTTAACATTTCAAGCCTTGCCCTGAGCATGCCTGCATTCACAATGCGGTCTGTGTTGATGCCCCATTGCTATAGCATAGAATGAGCTCTGTAAGGAATGGAGAGCACCGCCAAACGCGAGTCTCCAACTTGAAGAATCCGCTGATTTCACAATTACCAATTGTTATATAGACATAACAAAAGACCTGGCATTTTTGCCAGGTCTTTTTCGTGTTAGTCACACGAAGTTGGTTTAAGAGAATTGGGCCTTGCCAATTGTAGTCACATTATCTGCGACTTTGGACTTAAGAACTTCACAGCCCCCAGTCCTTAATAGGTTTAGGTTTAGTTAAGCATTGATATGTTTAATATTAAAAGTAAAAATCCTATTTATATGCCATCGCTTGCACTATTCGCAACATTAAGAATGGTGTCACAAGAAGTCTTCATCTCTGCCTGACTTTCATCCTTAACTCGTATCATCTGCTGCGCATCTTTTGTCTTGATATATGTGTCAACAGCTATGACATTCTTCTCTTCGGCCTCATGCTCGCCTATGGCATGTTCAGTAGCGCGCCCAATAGTGAGAGCTATAGCCACAATGGCAGCGGCCTTAAAGAAGGGGGCAAATCGTTGCGGTCTGATATAAAGCCTTTGAGCGATGTTCCTCTTAGACTTGAGCGACTTCGTACCACAAGTGGAATCTGCAGACTCAAGCCCTGCTACACAAGCCATCATTCGAGCATCGAAATCCTCACCAAGGACTTCATCTTTTGCGTCTTTCTCGTAACGGAACAAATCAGCATACTGAGCCAAATGACCAGGTACATCCTCCTGAGAAAAGAACGAACGAAGAATCTGCTCCTCCTGCAATGTTGTCTGGCAGTCGAAGTAACTCTCAATGAGTTGTTCTATGTACTTGTAATCCATTGTCAGCGCAATCTAATCAGTTGATACTTTGTGAAAGACGACATACGGTGTTAATCTCCGCTTCATACCCGCCTCTATTAAGTAGACGGATGAACGACAAAAAAGTTACAAGTAAAGAGACTTTTTTTTCAAAATTTTTTCCTTAAGCGTACTCCTGGCACGAAAAAGAGTAACCTTAACATCTGATTCTGTTATATTTAGAACAGAAGCTATTTCCTTGTAATTTTTTCCTTCTATATCCCTCAATTGAAGGACTGTCTTTTGTTTCTCAGGAAGAGCATTGATTGTATCCTGCACAAAGGTAGTTGCCTCATGCGACAATATATGACTGTCAGGAGAAGAAGAAGGAGAGTCCAAACAATCATGGGCATCAGAGTCTAAAGAAAGAAACCTATTGTCCAGCTTTTCTTTACGATCCAAGGACATGTTGCGCGCTATAGTGATGGCATACGCTTCCAAAGAGGAAATGGAGTCAAGTGCATTTCGCTGCTGCCATAACTTTACAAGGGTATCCTGCACTATATCCTCCGCTTCATCCCTGTTTAGGACAATGCGCAAGGCTGTACGGAATATTAAATTCTTCAACGGGAGGATGTCGTGCTGAAAGGAAACCATAAAGACATTATAATTTAAACCATGCGAGCAAGAGGCTGGAAAATCGAAAATATACAGTCAATATAGACTCAAGACAGATAGAATTGCAAACAGGAGAAGGCTAAGCCCTAAAAGCAGAGATGACTCATGAGATGACAGTCCCATGGAGTCCGTCTATAGCATCCGCTTTTGTAATGATGACACGGCAGACACCTTTACGGATAGCATCAAGCGCGTTCTCTATCTTTGGTATCATGCCTCCGCTTACAACACCATCTGCTTTGAGTTGGGAAAATGATAGCTCATCAATGTGAGGAATGACAGAAGCCTCATCTTCTGGATTTGTCAACACACCTGCATGCTCGAAGCTATAGATGAGAGTGACATCATAGAATGGAGCTAAAGCCTTAGCTGTCTCTCCAGCAATAGTGTCTGCATTAGTGTTAAGGATATGTCCTTCACCATCATGAGTCAATGGAGCCATTACTGGCACAATTCCTTTATCAATGAGAGCAGAGAGCATCTTGCCGTCACAAGCGTCAACGTCACCAACGAAGCCGAAATCCACCATCTGACGAACACCGTCATCCATGGTCACGAGCTTAGGAGCTCGCTTATGAGACCGCATGACATTCATGTCTGCCCCTGTCAGACCGAGGGCATTGATGCCACAAGCTTGAAGACGCGCAACAATGGTCTTGTTGACAAGGCCTCCATACACCATTGTAACAACACCAAGCATTTGTTCGTCAGTCACACGGCGGCCACCTATCATTGTGCTTTCTATGCCGAGTGAAGACGCAATCTTTGTGGCAGAGCGACCACCACCATGAATAAGGACCTTAGGACCATCTATGGAAGAAAAGTCCTTAAGAAGCTGCTGAAGAGTTGACTCGTCTTCGACGATTTTTCCACCTACTTTTACTACTGTTAGTTTCATGTTGAATATGTATTAAGAAAGAAAAGAGAACGTCATAAAAGAAATAAGTAGTCGAGAAGCCTGAAACACCGAATGATGCCGACAAACAGGTATTCAAGATTATCTCTTACTGACATTGCAGCGAATTATAAGCACCGCTTAGAAGCAGACTTGCCCTTAACGCAGGTGATCATCGAAATAGCGCGTGATGACGTGATGGAGATGAACTCGGTCTGTACCCATCATGTTATGTCCGTCACCAGGATATGTGAAAAGGTCAGGATAGGTGCCTGCATCTATACAAGCTCTGATGAAAGACAATGTGTGCTGAGGCACACAGACTGGGTCGTTACCTCCATAGATAATCATTAGACGTCCCCTCAGATTCTTAGCCTTCTTGAGGAGCGAAGCATTGTCATATCCTTCAGGATTAGCCTGTGGAGTATCCATATATCTCTCACCATACATCACTTCATAAAAACGCCAATCTATGACAGGTCCTCCAGCCACAGCTACCTTGAAAACATCGGGATAGGTGGTCATAAGGCTTGTTGTCATGAAACCACCGAAACTCCATCCATGCACACCAAGACGGGTTCCATCGACAAAAGGCAGGCTCTTGAGATACTGTACACCACAAAGCTGATCTTTCATCTCTTCCGTACCAAGATGACGGAAAGTGGCTTGTTCAAAAGCCAAACCACGGTTCTCACTGCCTCTATTGTCCATGCTGAACATCACATATCCGCGCTGAGCCATCCAGATGTCCCAACCTCTCGCCCCCCAGTTGCGGGAAGCATCAACAACATGGGCATGAGGACCACCATAAAGATATACCACAGCTGGATATAACTTCTTCGTCTCATCAAAATGAGGAGGCAGAATCAGACGATAGTAAAGGTCTGTCACACCATCCGCCGCCTTGATTGTACCCACCTTTATTATCGGCACATCGTAATCAGCCCACGGGTCAGCCGCCTCATGAACATTTGCGACCTTGCCGTTTGCTGTGCTGACAATATCTATACGACGGGCAATATCTGGAGAAGAATAACTATCTATAACATATTCGCCACTTGAAGAAAGTTCAGCTGCATGCCAACCCGTAGCATCACCGAGAGCCTTAACCTTGGCATTCATGTCAACACTGAAAACATTCTGCTGAAGAGGATTGAGCGCATTTGACAGATAGATGACAGAGCGCTGTTTTTCATTAAAGCCAAGGACTTCTGACACCTCAAACATTCCATTTGTCAGTTGCTTTAGTTGCTTGCCCGTCACATCGTAAAGATATATATGGTTATATCCATCACGACGAGTCTGATATATGAACTTCTTGCTGTCCCAAGGAAGGAACACGATTGGATGAGATGGTTCGAAATATTTGTCATTATCCTCCGTGAAAAGAGTGCGGAGCTTTTTGCCTGTAGACACGTCATATTCATCCAAGACTCCATGATTCTGGTCTCTATTAAGTTCTATCAGATAAAGCCTGCTTCCATCTGGCGACCAAGCAATATTGGTGAAGTACCTGTCTGTCGGATCACCCGTATCAAGATACACCACCTTCTGACTCTCAACATTGAATATGCCAACAGACACTTTATGAGAAGCCTCTCCTGCCATAGGGTATGGTTCTGGGGCAAGAGTCGCACATCTTGACTTGCCATTCACAGATGTCGTACCCGTCACAGACTCCACTGGCGCCAGGTTTACAAGAGGATACTTAGACACCATGCTTTGATCCATGCGATAAAAAGCGAGCATCTGTCCGTCAGGACTCCAATATGTGCCTTTATCTATGCCAAACTCATTGCGATGCACAGTCTCGCCATAGACAAGGTCAACAGAACCATCCTTGCTGACCTGCAGTTGCCGCCCATCAGCAGTAAGCACGAAAAGGTTATGATCTACAGTATAAGCGGTATGGCGCGACTTTGCGTTCCAATCCTCGTTTTCCGCATCCAAAGGAAGAGAAACATGCCATGCCACCCTCTTCTCCGTCCAATCAACAAGAGTACGCTCGCCCCCATTGGGCACGAGCATAAGAGTCTGCTCCGCGTAAGGGAAAGACGCATAGTATAGATGTGCCACCTTAGAGCATGACGAAGCGGCAAGAATTTCATTAACAGTATGCGTAGAGACAACCACCGATGCCGAAGTGCCAGAGTCGTTGACCCCGAGACTGGCTGCAGAAGAATGTTTAACATCCTTGACAGAACTACTATTTATATATGTGCAGTCATCCGTGCTCAATTCGATGCACCTATCCCCCCACCATGTCAGATATTTGTTTTGCGGGACAGAATGAGCATAATATGTAGAACCTCCAGGAATGAGGTCATCCAGAGTAAATTGTTTCTTTTGTGCCATAGAAGGAAGAGCCATCACAGCCAGGCATGTAAGAGTTATTGCTTTCATAAGCAGGTATTCAAAATTATCTTATATTTACATAGTAGGTGTTTTCTAATATCTCCGTTCGTTCACGCAGATATTATAAAGCTAATTATGAACACCTACTTAATCTTTATTCCATTATTTCTTTGAGAGGTATAAGTACGAAATCCCGCTCATACATCAGCGGATGCGGGATGGTCAGTTCAGGTGTAGTGATAGAAATGTCATCATACAGAAGAATATCTATATCTATAATGCGGTCATGATACTGCCCGTCAGAAGACTTTTGCGTGCGCCCCATGTCAAACTCTATTCGCTGGGTCTCATGCAGGAGCTCCACAGGAGAAAGACTGGTCAACACCCTCACCGCCGCATTCAGGAACGCATTCTCCGACACAAATCCCCATGGTTCGGTTGACATGAAGGCGGACTGCGCACATATAGTGCCAATCCGCCTTTCTATCTCTTTGATAGCCAGTATAAGGTTTGCATCCTTGTCACCAAGATTTGTGCCGAGAGACAGGTATACCGTATGCATCAGTCAATAATAAGCATTGAGTCTCCGTATGTGCCAAAGAGGTAGTCTCCCTTAAGAGCCTCCTTGTATGCCTTCATGACAAAGTCATACCCGCCAAAGGCAGACACAAGCATAAGCATTGTAGTCAACGGAAGCTGGAAATTAACCACACAAGCATCTGGCACTGAGAATTCATACGGAGGAAAGATAAATCTGTTAGTCCATCCCTCAAACTCCTTCAATATTCCGCCAGGTCCAGCGGCAGACTCAAGAGCGCGCAAAGTCGTAGTCCCCACCGCACACACCTTATGGCCACTCTGCTTAGTAGCATTAACCATATCACACGTTTCTTTTCTCACGAACATCTGCTCTGAGTCATTCTTGTGCTTAGTCAGATCCTCAACATCGATACTGCGGAAATTGCCAAGTCCAGCGTGCATAGTGAGGTATGCCTGATTAACACCCTTTATCTCCATTCTCTTCATCAGCTCGCGAGAAAAATGAAGGCCTGTAGATGGTGCAGTGACGGCGCCCTCATAGCGAGCGTATATTGTCTGGAACATCTCGTGATCCACATCCTCAGCAGGTCTGAGATTGCGCACATCGTCTGGAATAGGAGCTTCTCCAAGAGCATACAGACTCTCCTTAAACTCATCGTGAGGACCATCCACAAGGAAGCGCAACGTGCGTCCCCTTGATGTAGTATTATCAATAACTTCCGCCACTATAGACTGGTCTGATCCGAAATACAGTTTATTGCCTATACGAATCTTGCGAGCAGGGTCAACAAGCACATCCCACAAGCGCATATCCTCATTGAGTTCGCGAAGCAGGAACACCTCTATACGTGCATTTGTCTTCTCCTTCTGCCCATACAGGCGAGCAGGAAAGACCCTTGTGTCATTAAAGACAAATGTGTCGCCCTCATCAAAATAGTCAAGAATATTCTTAAACAAACAGTGTTCAATCTCACCAGTCTTACGGTGCAACACCATCAGTTTGGCCTCATCTCGCCCATACAGTCCTGTTTCAGGATTATACGAACGCGGATAGAGAGCTATCTTTTCATTAGGCAATCTAAACTTGAATTGTGATAGTTTCATATTTATTTCTCCTTAATCGACAAAGAGTTGGAAGTCAAGCATCTGATATATTTAGACTTGTACACCTACTCTCGCCGTATATTTTAAAATATATGTTCTTAAAAGTGCGATTCCTCGCCATGGCATAGCTCAAGCAAGCTTGGCTCTGCTCATTTGGCTTAACGAAATCGTTCTTAAAAGTGCGATTCCTCGCCATGGCATAGCTCAAGCAAGCTTGGCTCTGCTCATTTGGCTTAACGAAATCGTTCTT
>JAXJBE010000268.1:0-4115 GCA_036303125.1 Bacteroidaceae bacterium | reverse complement strand
GTCCACAACTTCGCTGTATGTCTGGATGCCCACGGGCAGCCGCTTGAGTGTCTTGTTCTCCATATCGATACGTTTTTTATTATCTCGGATTTCGTTTTTGCTGTTTATTTTGCAAATATACGGATGTTATACGAATCGGCAAAGGGAAGTGGGAAATAAATTCGTGTTTGACAAGGATAAAAAGCAACAACTATGGCTATGCCGCCGCCATCAGCTGAAAAAAGACCAATGCCAGAAGAGCCTGCAATGGGTCTACGGTGGCTCTATCGTGCCTCCGTTATGCCTCCGTTGTGACTCTAATACCCAGAAAGGGATGCGTCAGAGGTAGAACTAATGAATAACGGAGGAAAAACGGAGAGATAGTGAAAAAATCAAGGATTGCGGAGAAAAACAGACTTTACACGATGATTATATCAATTCTGTTTCGTACCTTTGCATCAAAAAGAAAGGTGGAGATGTGTAGTGTCCACCTTCAGTACAAGAAAACTCACAGTCTATGAACACACCTAAACAATACACCATCAATGTCAACGGACAACTGATAGACCTGTCCAGGCCACAAGTGATGGGCATTCTCAACGTGACCCCCGACTCCTTCTATTCTGGCAGCAGGAAACAAACAGAATGGGAGATAAGGGAAAGAGTTGAACAGATTGTCAACGAAGGCGGACAGATGATAGACATCGGCGCATATTCGTCTCGTTCCGGAGCTGACGATGTGTCGGAAGAAGAAGAGATGAGGCGACTGAGGGAGGGGATGAAGATTGTCAAGGAACTCGCTCCAGACATGCCTGCCAGCGTGGACACGTTCAGAGCCAATGTGGCGAAGATGTGTGTGGAAGAGCTTGGCGTGGGCATCATCAACGACATCTCTGGTGGGGAACTGGACAAAGACATGTTCAAGACTGTCGCCAAACTCGGTGTGCCATACATACTGATGCACATGAAGGGCACACCACAGACGATGCAGCAGGCACCGCACTATGATGACTTGATGAAGGAGGTGATGATGTATTTCGCCGAGAAGGTTCAGAAGTTGCGCGACCTCGGCCAAAAGGACATCATCCTCGACCCTGGCTACGGCTTTGCCAAGACCCTTGACCACAACTATCAGCTGCTTCGCCAACAAGAGATGCTTCAAGTCTTCGATCTCCCCCTGCTCGTAGGCATCTCACGCAAGAGCATGATCTACCGTCTCCTCGACACCTGTCCGCAAGAGGCTCTCAACGGCACATCCGTGCTCAACACCATCGCCTTGCAGAAGGGAGCCAACATCCTGAGGGTGCACGACGTGAAGGAGTGTGTGGAAGTAGTTAAGATTGTCAGAAAGATGCACGAGGCATAAGGACACACACTCTCTGCCCATACACACCCGATTGTCCAAACAACACATACATTTTACTCCACATTACCCAACCAGAAAATACCACACAAGTAAGACATGTTCGATTTTGGCATAAAAGACGCAATAGACATCATCCTTGTGGCCATGCTACTTTACTACGTATGGCGACTGATGAAGACATCTGGCTCGCTCAACATCTTCTACGGCATACTCGTCTTCATAGTCACATGGATTATAGTGTCACAAATACTGGAGATGAAGCTCATGGGCAGCATCTTCGACAAACTTGTCAGCGTGGGAGTTATAGCTCTCATCGTGCTCTTTCAAGAAGAGATAAGGCGATTCTTCCTGACACTCGGCTCGCAGCGCAGACTGAATGTCATATCCCGATTTTTCTTCAAGCGCCTTCCATCTGACGAAGAACAAGAAGAAGAATTGCTCGTGCGCATAGTACTCGCCTGTGACTACATGAGCAAAAACATGGTCGGAGCTCTTATCATCCTGGAGAGGGAGATGTCTCTGACAGACATCATCAAGTCTGGCGAGACCATCAATGCCAACATCAGCACTGAACTCATCAAGAACATATTCTTCAAGAACTCACCACTCCACGACGGAGCGATGATCATCAGCCACAAGCGCATCATGGCAGCAGGGTGCATCCTGCCTGTCAGCCACAACCTCAACATACCCAAAGAACTGGGACTCAGACACCGGGCAGCCCTCGGCATAACATCACAGAGCGACGCCGTGGCCATCATCGTGAGCGAAGAGACGGGTGCCATAAGCGTAGCGCAAGGGGGAGAGTTCCACCTGCGACTGGCAAGCAACGAACTGGAGAGTTATCTCCGCACCGCAATGAAATAAGGAGAGGAGAACACCCTCATATAACACACAGACCGACAGACACATGACACTGGAAGAACTTTACACGCTGTTCAAGCAGCATCCCGTCATCACGACAGACAGCCGTGACGTACCTAAAGCATCTATGTTCTTTGCTCTCAAGGGAGATACATTCAATGGCAACGCTTATGCCAAAGCGGCACTTGACAAGGGTGCTGAATATGCCATCATAGACGAGGCTGAATATGCAGATGATGCGGACGGGCGCATCATCCTTGTAGACGACGTGCTTCACACCCTACAGCAACTCGCCAAACTCCACCGCACCACCCTTGGCACGACAATTATCGGGATCACAGGCACCAATGGCAAGACAACAACCAAGGAACTCGTCGCCGCAGTCTTAAAGAAGAAATACAACATCCTCTACACACAAGGCAACTTCAACAACCATATCGGGGTGCCAAAGACCCTCCTCCAGCTCACAGAGCAGCACCAGATAGCCGTCATCGAAATGGGGGCAAACCACCCAGGAGAAATCAAGACACTCGTAGAGATAGCGCTGCCTGACTATGGCATCATCACCAACGTGGGCAAAGCCCATCTCCTCGGCTTCGGCTCATTCGAAGGGGTCATACGCACCAAGGGAGAGCTATACGACTTCCTGCGGGCTGACAAAGGTACAGCCTTCATCAACAATGACAACCCTCACCTCAAGGACATCAGCGCAGGCCTCCGCCTCATCAAGTATGGACAGGCGGACGCATCTGACCTTCTCGTCAAAGGCAACCTCATCGAGTGCAATCCCATGCTAAAGTTCAACTGGTCTCCACAACCCACAAGGTTCTCTCCCTACGAGGTGCAGACACATCTCATTGGCTCATACAACCTCGACAATGCCCTCGCCGCTGCATGCGTCGGCACTCTCTTCGCTGTGCCGGCCGAAGACATCTGCAATGCGCTGGCCGAATACGTCCCATCCAATAACCGCAGCCAATTGACCGTGACAGAGCACAACCGCCTTGTCGTAGATGCCTACAATGCCAACCCCACAAGCATGAAGGCTGCGCTCGACAACTTCAGCCTCATCCCAGACAACCATAAAATGTGCATCCTTGGCGACATGAAGGAACTGGGCGAGGCCAGCAACGAGGAACACCAGAAAGTGGTCGACAGATTGACCGAATGCCGCTTTGAGGAGGTATGGCTCGTAGGTGAAGAATTTGCCAAGACAGTCCACCCAGAATCTTACCGCATATTCGCTGACGTGAATGAGGTGAAGACAGCCATAGCAACATGCCAGCCCCAAGGCAAACTCATCCTCATCAAGGGGTCGAACAGCACCAAGCTCGTGCAGACAGTAGAGATGCTATAACATAATTTGGCAGCATGACATGATTCATAACCCATAGTAGTTGAGTTTTACAAAGAGTGCTCTATAAATCAATCAAACAAGCACATGAAGCATCTTCAACTTTTACTCCTAAGTCTATTCTTTCCCTTGGCCATACATGCCGACGGATGGAATGGTCTGTACCAGCAGATTGAACAAAGCATCAGGCAACCGCAGTTTGCCAATCGCTGCTTCTCCATAGAGAAATATGGTGCCAAAGCCTCAACTGACTCCTACAGCATCGGCAAAGACACTCCCTTGGCTGCCGCCAACCAAAAGGCCATCAACAAGGCTATTGAGACATGCTCAAAAGCTGGCGGAGGACAAGTAATAATACCTGCAGGCATATATTACACTGGCGCCATAACCATGCTCAGCCACGTTAACCTCGTGATGGAGAAGGGGGCAACACTTCAATTCGTGTTCGAACCAGACCTTTACCCACAGGTGCTCACCCGATGGGAGGGACTCGACTGCTGGAACCTCTCTCCCTGCATCTATGCCCATAAGCAGACTGACATAGCCATCACG
>JAXJBE010000267.1:0-24839 GCA_036303125.1 Bacteroidaceae bacterium | reverse complement strand
AAGAGAAGCTCGAGAGCGCCAAGTTCTCAAGATTCGTGCTGAAGCTCTGCATCTGGTTCGTGCTCTTCGTGTCGTGCCAGCTCTTTGAGTTCTTTGCCGAGCAGTATGGTCACAACGCTTTTGCATGGATCATCGGAGCGTGGTTCTTCGATGTTCTCACCGTCATCCTTATGATTGCTTTTGTCGTGGAATACACGACATCCATTCTTGAAAACATGGCGTGCATTGACGGCCATGACAAGAGCTTTTACATTGACGCGGTCAAGAGGGTGGCACAAGTGGCGGTGGATCGCCTGATGAACAAACAAAAATGACGCCTATGGACCGATCAAACAAGACATCTAGGTTTGCCATAACTATTTTTTTCATGTTTATGCTCGCTGCTTCCTTGTGGATGGGGTTTCGATCCCACCACAAGCCAGCAGCTGAGCGTGGACAGAGACTTCCCGTTCCACCCGTAAAGGTGGACACTATATATCTTCCATCATGCGTTGAGACCATTCGCGTGGCCGTGCCTGCGGTTGTAGACACGGCTCGCGTATTGGCCTCCTATTTTGAAAAGCATGCTTATCGCGACACCGTCAAAGCTACTGTTAAGGCTGGCCCTGCTAAAGGGCAGAGGGCTGAGGTGGTCATTAAGGACACGGTGTGGCAGAACGCTATAACAGGCCGCGAAGTGAACTTCACATTCTATCCGAAAAGACTTGTGAGAGATAACTCCGTCGGCCTGTCTTCTACTTTTGGTTTCAATAATCTCACTATCATGGCTGAATATCGTTACCGCTGCATGAAGATGTATGCAGGTTATAACCTTATCGACCATGCGCCGGTCGCGGGCGTAGGCTTTCAGCTCTTCTCATGGTAGTGTTCAATCTCTCTTCTCATCATGCCCAAATTTGATATTTTACCTTCTATGATGTTCGCAACTGCTGCCAACGAGTTCACCATTACAGAGGTGACCGAGGCAACAGCGGTCAACACGAGCGTCAAGGGGGCTGATGGCTCGGTGCTGTTTAACAACACCTCAACCTATTACCCGGACGAGAACGGGTGCATCAGGCTGTGCGATCTCGGTGAGCTCGTCTGCCAGCTGGTGGAGCGCACTTTCACTGCTGACGACATTGTTAAGGTGGGGGCTCGACAGGTTGGCATGCAGCTGCTCATGGATGTGACCAAGGGACCGCTTCGATCCTCGCGGGTGCTCTACATGTGCAAGGAGACGGGGGAACTGAAGCCTATGTTTGCCACTTGCATGCGCACAAGGAGCGTGCTTCCTGGCATGCTTACACCTGTCTCCATTCTCTGTGCCGGCAACAAGGGGCTTAAGCTCACGTTCGCTGCTGCCTTCAAGACCGACACGGGGCTGCTGTGGAAGGAGGCGCAATCGGACGTCAACACCGATGCTGACTGCTTCTCTTTTGCTGCCGACACCAATACGGTTCTTAATCTCCTCGGTGGAAGCAACGTCACGGTTGACAACCTGCTCTACTACACCGTGACGCTCTCGTCTGACGGCAAGCAGGTCGACGGCATGCGCTTCTCTGTTGACAGAGACAACAACGCTGCCGAAGCTCGGCATTTCTTGTTCTACAACCTCTTTGGCGTGCCAGACTCGTTCACCTTCAAGGGACGGCAAACGGAAGAACAGAGTGTGGACTCTGATTTTGGATATGCAGGAAGAAGCTATGTGCAGATCGACAGAATGGTCACAGAGTCGCACAAGTCGAACACAGGATGGCTTTCTAAGGAGGCTAAACATGCGGCTTACGACTTTTTAGACTCGCCGCTCACGTTCGTCTGTGATGGCGAGACCATTAGGCGCATAACGGTCACGGAGGTGGATTCGTCCATTTCCAGACCTTCAAGTGAGCCTGACAGCTTGACGGTGACGTGGAGGTTCGCAGACAAGCAGCACATGAGGCTTTCTTTGGTTAAACCTGACGAGGGCAGGGCAAGCACGTTTGCCAAACCGCCTTTCGACAAAACTTTTAATTAAATGGATTCGACAAAAAAAACAATGTATGCCACAACGATGTTGGCTGATCTCGATATTCGCACTGACCGATTTGGCAAAAGGCGCATCTTCTCAATAAAATTTACAACAAAGGAGGGCAAACTCTATTTCCTGCCTACAGCCTATGTGACTGGATGCAAGGGGATGGACATGAAGCGTCTGCGATTTCGTGGGGTGCAGCCTTGCGACTGCAAGGGCAACCCTGAAGGGCATGTCATACCGGTGAAGATAACAAACATCATAGAGTATAACAAACATATCATCGACTGGAGCAATGGATATTCTATTTAATAGCGAGGGCACGCCGCTCCTGATGGAGAGCGACAGCGCTTTCTTCGACACCAAACTTGACCGCCAGGCCGCCGACTCAAGACGGCGGGTGCTCTTCCCTTATGATGACACCAAGCACGACTTTCTTGAGGTGCTTGGCTACAGGGTGCTGTCGTGGGGGCGTGACAATGTCTTCCCATGGCACGCTGCTGAGATTGTGCGCAACACGACGGTGCTCAACACAGGCCTGAGGTTCCTTCGCAACCTGACCATGGGGCAAGGTATCTTTGCTTGCCGTGTCACTGGATACAACGACAAGGGCGATGAGATTCTTGAACCTGTTAGCGACACCACGATTCAAAGATTCGTGCAGTCGCGTCTTGTCAGACGATATATGGAGAAGACGCTGCGCGACTTCTTGAAGGTGGGATGCAGCGCGGTGCAGTTCGTGCCGAACGTGTCGGGAGATAAGATCATCGGACTTAACACCGTCAATTGCCAGAATTTCCGCTTTACGGAACCGGGCAATTTGGGCGAACAGATGTGTGTGGTGAGCGGATCTTGGGATATCTCACCTAAGAATTGCACCATTTTGCCATTGCTCTCGGACTATTCGCCTGAAGGTCATGCAGCGCTCCTTCGCTTCAGAGGCAACTTGAAGCAAGGATTTGTCTATCCTGTGCGCGACTCTTGGAGCAACGACGACATTTATGGAGAGCCTGTATGGTGGCCAGCTTATGTGGCAGGGTGGGTAGACATAGCTCACATGGTGCCGGCCTTTTTGAAAAAGGCGTACAAGAACCAGACAACATGGAAATGGCATGTGCAGATTCCTTACTCTTTCTGGGATAAGAAATTCCCGATATCTGATTTTAAGGAACCAACAGAACGTCAGGCGAAGATTTCAGAGTATATGAACAGCATCGAGCGTAACCTGTTAGGACCAGAAAACGCTGAGAAGCCGATCTTTACCAACTATGCCGTGAACGAGATGAACGGCAGGATTGAAGAGGAGTGGAAGATCATTCCTCTCTCTAACAAATATTCGGCAGGACAGGAGAACCTCGTGACATCTGCTGCTGCCAACTCGGAGATCCTCTTCTCGCTCATGGTCAACCCTAACGTCCTGGGAGCAGGTATGCCGGGAGGAAGCTATGCCGGAAACCAGGGCGGATCTAACATTAGAGAGGCGTTCCTTGTCAACATTGCTAACTCGTGGATCGACCGACAGAACCTGCTCGACCCTCTGCAGCTTTACCTTCAGCTCAATGGAGCGCCTGATGATGTGCAGCTGAGATTCCGCAACACCATTCTCACAACGCTCGACACAGGTGCCGGCACTTCGCACCAGTTGTCTTGACAGTTTGTCGTTTCACCTTTAAACTACAATAATATGCTTTTCTCAAAAGAAAAATGGAATAACGCTCGTGAGATTGCTCCATTCGTGCCGACATCGGCCTCGCTGTCGTTTGCAAAGATGGAGGCTCCGCTTGCTGGCGCAGAAGATCAGTTTGTTAAACCGTTGTTGGGCGAAAAGATGGCAGATCGTCTGACGCAATGCTATCTGAACCCGCCTGAAGGTGATGTTCTCGCGTCACAGCTGTTGCAGATAGCAAGACGGGCAGTCGTCAACCTCGCTTTCTGGCATGACTTCGATGCGCTTAATCTGCGCATCACGGACCAGGGCTTCCAGCGACAAGGCTCGGCAGACTGGCAAGGGGCTTACAAATATCAGGAGGACCGCATGCGAGAGGCGTTCCGCAACAGAGGATTCAACGCCCTCGACTTCCTGCTTGAGTTTCTTGAAGATCATGTTGACCACTTTACTGAGTTCAGGGAGTCGCAGTGCTATTCTGACCGTAGCAAAGCCATCGTGCGCTCTCCACGCGAAGCCAACATGTATGTGTTCATCAACTCTTCGCACATCGTCTTTATGCGACTGCAAGGAGAGTTCCGCACGGTCGAGGAGTATGACCTTGCGGCCATTCTTGGCAATTCGCTCTATCAGCAGTTGCGACGATGGCTTAACGGCGAGGAGGAGTTTCCGGAAGATAAGGCTCTGTGTAAGCTTGAGCAGTTTCGCTTGGCGTGTGCCGACTTTGTGGTCAAGAAGGCTGCTGCTCGCCTGCTACGCAAGACAGGATCTCTCACAGAACGTGGACTGTACTTCTCGGCCACTGCTGCAAACTCGTTGGGCAACGACACGCTCGCACCGGCCAGTGACCGCCAGATAGGTGACCGCACGGCTCTCGCTGATGTCGATGCTCACAGAGCAGCTGCTGCGCTTCAGTGTTTCATCAAAAATTATATGGGCGCCATTGTCGATGGCCAGACAAACATGGGGCCGTTGAGAGACAACGATAACCACAACGCTTTCTTCGCGATGTAACCCCGTATGGCTTATGAAACATGTTGAAATAAAATGTGGACGGCGCACGTTTGAGCGCGACATGCCTACGTCTTGGGATGAGATGACTTGTGAGCTCATGCCTGTTGCTGCAAAGCTGTGGATGGGGAGCGTGACGAAAGAGACGTTTCTTGCTCTCTTTCTCGATGTGCCTGATAAGGTGGTGGATGCAATGGGACCTTATCTGCGTTTCTGTCTACTACAGCTGACCGAATGGATTGAAAAGCTTGAGCCGATGGACCGGTTCGTGATGGATCAGCTCGCAGACACGCAGCTGTTCTTGCCCTCGGCAAGGTTGGGTGCTTGTTCTCTTGAGCAGTTCATGATAGCTGACACGCATTTTCAACGCTTTGCCATTGATGCGTCGGCTGTTGACAGCCTTGATGTCTTTATCGCTGCTCTCTGCCATTCCTCCGAGACGCTTGACATGGAACAAAAGGTGGAGATTGTGGCAAAAATTGACCCTGTGCTGAAGACATCGGTGTTCATCAACTTCATCATGATCCGCAAGTGGTTGTCGCGTTCCTATCCTTTTCTCTTTCCTCCCCCTGCAGATGAGAAAGAAACTAAAGAGGACGCTAAGAAGCATAAACCCCGACCCACTGACTGGCTCGCCATCTTCGATGCTTTCATGGGCGATGATGTGGCGTTCATTGACCGTTACAAGCGGATGGCAGCGCTTGATGCCTTCAGGCTCATGAACAGACGCATTAAGGCGTCGAAAGAAAGATCTTAATTTTTTTAATTGATTATTATGAACATTTCTGTTGTAGCATCTTATCTTGAACAGCTGTGCCGAGAGCACAGGCTTGTCGCTCACTCTGACTCTGAACAGCATTTTGTGAACCTTAATGATGACAAGAGGGCTACGGCGCTCGTGAATGAACTGCATTATCCCGCGGTCTACTTCGAAGCCAATGAGTTCGCGCTGTCGGTGTCGTCGGAACAGGTGCGAAAGAGATACACTTGTCACATTGAGGTCTTCGCACATGTAGCCGACACTTCTGACTATGCCGAGGTTGAACAGGCTCTTGCTACGACAGAATCTATTGTGATAGACCTGTTCGTGCGCATGGCGCGTGACAGGCGCTGCCGTTCGCCAAAATGGCTCACGCTACTTAGTGGACTTGACAACTTGAAGGTGTTGCCGTTGCAGAATGAGCACAACGCTCTGTATGGCCACATGGTGGAATTTGAAATTTCAATAGACTCTTGCACTATAGACAGTATAAACAATTTTACAATTACAGACAATGGCTAAAACTTTCGATTCGCTCTCTAATACCGCCGAGACAATACGCACTAATGTGCTGCCTGATTCCAACACAGCAGCTCTCGTCGGCCAGATGCTTAAAGACATCATTGACAAAATTCATGAGGTCAACACCAGCTCGTCAGGAGCTGTCACTGACATGGTATGCAACCCGTCGGCGGATGCTACGTCGGTGGTGTTGGCGTTTACTCTTACGGCAGGAGAGAAGACCGTCACTCGTACAGTCTCGTTGCCGTTACTCTCTGCTTCTTCTGCCGGCATCATGACACCAGAGCAGCTTGCTGAGTTCACGCAGTCGGTCAACACTGTGTCACAGAACCTGCTCAAGCTTTCTAACAAGGTGGATGACAACGCGCGTTCATTGAAGACGATGTCGTCTGCTATAGGCGACGAGAAGTCGCAGCGCGAAAAGGAGGATAAGGCTTTGACGGACTTGATCAGCAGCGTCGCTTCTAACCTTCATAACTTCTCTGAAACTAAAGGCAAGGCTAAAGGCTTGGCTCCTTTGGATGATTATGGACTCGTGCCTGAGAGCTTTCTGCCTTCAGGTGTGTTTGACGTGGTCATGGTGGATTTTTGGGATGCAGACAAACAAAACGTGGAGGGGGCTTATTACTTTGCTTCGGCAGACAAGTCGCTGACACGTTGCCGTCTCGTCAACAACACTGAAGAAGGGGGCAAATATGTGTGGGAGCCTGTGGCTTTGTCTACTAAGGTGCTTTATGTCGATGCTGTTGGACATGCTGCATACACATGGAACGGAACGTCTATGCAGCAGGTCTCACAGCCGCTTAAGCTCGGACGCACTTCAGATACGGCTTTCCCCGGCGATAGCGGTGCGGCTATTGAGAATAGCGTGTCTTTGCTGAAGATGCGCTCTGCGCTTGTGCCGTTTGTTAACGTCAATGTTATCCAACAGCAGAGCTATACGCTCGAGCTTGCCATCTCAACGCTCTGTAGCCACACGGGGCTGTCGTCAGCTTATGGCGATGTGCGTGTCTATGGCATGCTTATTACTTACCGTAAAGATGCTTCGCATTGGGAGATCAAGCAGTATTGCGGCCCTTCCATCGATGATGAGGATTTCAGAAACACAGACAACTGGAAAGATGTCGGCAGCGGTGGCTCGGCAACGGTGTTCAACCCTACGGTGGAATATCCAATTTCTGGTTATTACACTCTCTATGATCCTGACAATGCTGCTGCTTCTGCTGTCGATGCTGCGCTTAAGGCTGGCCGTGCTTCGCTTGGCTTGCTGCTCACTATTCAGGTCTCTAAGAAGATTTGGAAAACGTATCAGTATATAGGCTCAACGCTCGACAAGTGGCAAGATGTCTCGTATTGGCAGGACTTTGGTTCGCTTGCAGCGGGATCTGAAAACTATATAAACATTAACAACTTGATAGATGGCAATGCACCGGTGGTCTACTATACGCTGTCATCTGCCGTTGCCGGTCTTCTCAAGTTTCAAGAGAACAACTCTGTTAGCTATATCAAGCGAGGACTTATCATCTCGTTTCTCTCTGGTCCTAACAAAATTCAGTCTTATCAGTTCCATGGCGATAATATCAATGACGCTTCACAGACAGCTGATGGAGCTACGCTGTGGCACGAGTTTGGCAAGAGCGACAATATTAATGTCGTTGACACGCCTACTGAAGGAGGTAAAGATCCGTACAGCACAGGTGGCGCTTATGATAACACCCCGACTGACATCTCTGTCATGGAGGAAGAGGGCGGCGTTTATAAGTTCGCGCTCATGAACGCAAAGGGCGACCAGATAGGTGAGCAGAAGCAAATCGTGATTAAAGGTGGTGGCGGAGCAGTGCAAGCTACTACTGTTAGCATCGCGCTGAAGAAGTCAACCGTTTATGGCGCAGTTGGCTCTAAAATGGTCATTGAAGCTGCTGTGATGTCGGTGACGACAACGCCATCAGGTGACTCGCTGAACTCTATCGCACGCATTGATCTTGTGGATAGAACTACGGGATCTGTGCTGCAAACACTAAATGTCAACACTGAATCGTCTGCTAACTTGACTGACGATTTCAAATTCATTATTGACATTTCCGAGTATTTCGCTTCTACTGCTGGCTCTCGAGCTTTCCGCATCGTGGCTTATGACGATAGCGAACATTCGGGCAACAAGAATGTTTCTGCTATCGGTGTTGATGCCACAGTGGTGTCACGGCAGACCCTTAACTACACTGCGTCAACGGCGGTGAATGTAGGTGGAAAAGCCGTCTCTATACCTTTGTATGCCTTCCCTAACAATGCGTCGTCTAAGGGTATAAGAACGACGGTTGAGATGTTCTATAATGACAGTTGGCACACTGTCGAAGACTCTGTGGTTACTGATGTCTTCACGCATGCCGTGGCTTTTGACCCTCAAAAGCTTCAGCTGCAACATGGTGCTTACCACATCCGTATCCATGGCACTGATGTGGCCTCGGGTGTTAGTGGCAATTGGCTCTATTCGGCAGTCATGTTTGTTGATCCTGACAGCACTGAGCCTATTGTGGCCATGAGATGGTATGACGACGGCTCAGCTAAGAAACAGCTCTATCAAACGGTGAGCATGGATGTGGCTGCTTATACACCAGGGAAGCAACGCACAGAGGTTAGTGTGATGATGCAGGTGGGCGATGCCCATGCGTCTGCTATAGCACAACAGAGTATGTCAAAAGATCGCTCTTACACCGTCTCTAAACGTTTATCGGGCTTAGCTTCAGGCAGCAACATTAAGTTCTGGGCGGAAGCGGCGGCTGCAAAGACGGCGGTGTGTGAACTGACCGTTGAGGGGTCTATGGTTCCTGTTGAGACTACTGCAGGAGCTGTCTTCGACATTGATTTCTCTTCTCGTTCTAATAGCGATGCTGACAAGACTATCACAGACAATGGCGTGTCTATCGAGGTCTATGGCTCTAACTACAGCACAAACGGTTTTGTGAGGGACAACTATGGGTCTGACGATTACGGCAAGACTGATGATTCGGGTAACCCGACAGGACGCATGGCTCTACGCATCGCGGAGGATGTTACGGCCAAGTGTGATTTTAAACCGTGGTCAAATGCTTCAACAGAGACGACGGGCATGGCTATCTCATTCACTATCAAGCCGTCTAATGTGGCAGACTCGAAAGCGCGTCTTATAGATGCGCTTGGCGACGGTCTCATAGGCTTCTATGTCACTGGAGAGAAGGTGGTGTTTACATGTGATGGCGAAAAGTCCACAATGTACACAGCTTACATGCCTATCTCGACAGAGAAGGCGACACGCGTGGACATTGTTATTGAACCGTCTGCTATTGCTCCTTACAACGGCATTGGTGTCGTTAAACTGTTTGGTGATGGTGAGGAGCGTGGAGCATGTGCTTATAACAAGAACGCGCTGCCACAGAACGACAATGTCATTAGATTCGATGGCACGCTTGCTGACCTCTATCTCTATCAGATGACTGCATGGAACACCTATTATCAGTTCAGACAGGCTTTCAACAACTATCTTGCGGCCATGCCTGACACTGATGCGATGATCAAGGAGTATGAAGCGAATGATGTGATGCAGAGCCAGACGGCTGAGAACACGACGAAAGACCGTCCTACCATCGAGGCCTGCAAGAAAGCTGGACTCATAGTGATGGTGATGGTGAAGAGTAAGGACACTCCTGACACTGAAGACCAATACCCTGGCTATCTTGATACGCTCGATGGTGACAAGAAAACCAAACGGCTTTATGACGTCTATCTGTACTTCCCGGACCGCCCATGGCAAGACTGTGTTATCAGAAACATGGTCGTTACCAACCAAGGCACAACGTCTTCGTTGAGACCTGACAAGAACAACAAGGGCAAAACAAAAGGAGCAGTTATTATTTTGCTTCACAGTCGTGATGAGTTTAGTGGAGCTGACCTCGCTAAATTTGACGAGGCGCTTGCTAACGCCAAGAAAGGTAAAATTAAAATCCTCGAGAATAGCGTGGCGACAGACATCATCACATGGAAGGTGGACTACTCCGACTGCACAGGTGCAAACAACGGTGCTGCTTGCGAGTTGAACAACCGTCTTATTAGAGCTCTTGGCGCTGAGTATATGCAGCCTTCACAGAACGCTTATACTGGTTCCGCAGAGATCAATCCGTCGGTGGCGAGTGTGCCGTGCGCTTTCTTCCGCACAGACAAGTATTCGCCTGATGCTACGAATCCTACTTATGCCTACTTCCATGTTAAGGCCAACATGAATGAGGACAAAGGCGACGCTAAGGTCTTTGGATTCGAGGGGGTGGACGGTTATAACAAGAACTGCTTGAATTATGGCGATTTCAAAGAGCTTGTTGCTGCCCGCAACCAAGACTTTGAGGAGTTTAAGGCGCAGACGCTTGCTGACACCTCTCAGCTTGATCCTGGTGTCATTTATATGATGTCTGAGTTCTGTGGACCGAAGACGGCTTTCATCGAGAATGACGGAACAGGCCATTTCGTTGAGACGGGAGAGGTCGCAGATGCTGTGCAGCTTGAGAAGACGCTGGCTGAATTGATCGCTGCTGATGTGGCTGGCTATGACTGGAGCGAGGTGTATAAGACTTCAGACGGCAAGTTCGCTAAGTATGAAGGAGGCAAGTGGAAAGAGACTACTGGCTCCATGACTTATGACAAGGCTACGAAGCGTTGGCAGGTTGTTGGCCGTGTGCTTAATCCTACGCAGTGCTACGAGCATTTGAAGTATAACGGATTGAACTGGTATCAGGGCGTGAACTCGGTTGATGACATGTTGCGGCTTGATCCTGCTACAGGCAAGCCGATTTGGTTGTCGCACTACGAAAGCCGTTACCCTGACGATGACGATCTTAATGCTCTCTATGAGAGCGGCAAGAAGGTGCCGTATCACTTCTTCAAGAACCTGTTGTGGATGCAGCAGTGTAATCACCACCTTACTGAAGCTGATGGTGACATTACGCTCGATGGTAAAACGGTGCCAGGAACTCGGGCTAACCGCGCAAAGAAGTTTGCTCATGAGATGCACTTGTATTGGAGAGTGAAGTCTGCTCTTTATTATTTTGTGTATACAGATTATCTTAATAGCGTCGACCAACGTTCTAAAAACATGATGCAGACTCTCATGCTCTGCATCGATGGAATCATCAGGTCCGATTTCAATAATGTCTATGATGGCGACTGTAATCTGGGCTCAGACAATGACTGCGGTCTGACTATAGATGATTTGCTCAATCCGTTGCTTGTCGGCGAAGGTGAGGAGGGCAGACTGTTCCAAGGTTGGGACAGCGTGTTCTTCCAACGACTTAACGAGAACCCTGTTATCTGGCTTGATGACTACAAGGAGGGCGATGAGAACAGTGGCTTCACTGACAAGTCGCGTTTCGTGACGTTGCATGATGTGGCTGAAGAGATGCGTAACGCAACGGACAAGCAGGGACTTAAGGTCTTCTCTTATGATGGCCTTTATCAGATTTGGATGACTAAACGCATTCATAAGTGGGCTAAGCTTATATCTTCGTTTGATGGAGAACGTAAGTATATTCAGCACTCTAAAGCGAGTGCTAACTATTTCTATGCACTCCATGGACTGCGGTTGGATGATCTGCCGGAGTATATTAAAACTCGCTTCGCTTATCGCGATGGATTCTACCAAGTGGGAGATCTTTATACCAATCCGATGAAAATGCGTGCTTCTGGTCGCGCCATCACTGTGAAGATTACAGCTGCTAAGGATGGGTTCTTTGGCATTGGCGAAGATAGAGCTGACACGGCTGCTGACTCGACTTATCTGAAGAAAGGCGAGAGCTACACGTTCTTTGCTGACAGTCCTCGTAGCTACTCGGAGTCGGGCACCATGCTCTATTTGTTTGGTGCTGCTTCACTCGCTAATCTCGATATTAGTGCTGCCACACCAAAGGCGCAGGGATGGGATATCCAGTATTGTAAGCTGCTTCAGCATCTTGTTGTCGGCGGCGAGAATTATGTTCCGTACACCGTAGAGGGAACTCTCGACTCGATTAATTTGGGCAATAAGCCTTTCTTGAAGTCGCTGGATGTGCGAAATACTCTTGTCGCATCCATTGACGCGAGTATGTGTCCGCGACTCGTCAGCTTGAAAGCGGATGGTAGTCGTGTGCAAAGTGTTGACATCGCAGAGACATCGCCTATTAACGACCTCTCTCTGCCTTCTGCGCTCACGACGGTTAAGCTCATCAACTTGCCTAATCTGAGCTATGGCCTGTCGGGTGGTAACCTTCAGATTGAATCGCTTGCTAATGTTCAGACGTTACGAATAGAACATTGCTTGAACATTGAGCCGCTGACCATGCTACAGCGCATCGTTGACACTCAGGCGGGCAGTCGACAGCTGGTAGCTGTTCGTGTTGTGCAAAACATGTCGGGCGATGGGGCTCTTCTCACTTTGCTGCTTCAGCTTGGCGTGAAGGGCATATCTGAAGATGGCAAGGTTCAGGAGCAGATGGTCATAGAGGGCTCATTTGAACTGACTAAGGTGCGCGAGCAGTCGTATGTTGATAATCTCGCTGACCACATACAAGGCATTAATATCGTCATGTCGCTGATGGCTTACATCAATGCTGTGATTGATTTCCTCGGTGAGCAGTATAGCGGCGAGGAAGAGGTGGAGCAGGTCACGCTTGATAACGTGAATGACTATCTTAAACAGTATAACGGCGAGACTTACGACGAGTATTTCAATCGTCTCGCAGAAGCTGATGAAGATATTTTGACAATAATTAATAGATAACATTTATGGCAAGTAATGAACAAAACATCACCGGATTGCTCGCTGCTAAACGGGCACAGGTGGCAGCTCTGCAGGAGTTGGGCTTCCAGGATATTTCCTTCAGCTCTAGAGCTTCTGTCTTTGCAGAGCGCATTCGCTGGGGCGCAGGGCTGCTTGATATAAGGGTGGCTGCTGACAGAAAACGAGACGGTAAAAAATTCTACTTTACCGTTGAGGAGTGGAAAACAATTGAAGATGCCTCTCGCTCGGAGGAGTTCGCTTTACGCGGACTCCGTATCCGGGCCAATGGACTGTCGTTCGTCATGGCTATGCAGTATTATCGTGACAAACCGTGGGGCTCACGAACGGCTGTGCCTGATATCACGCAGTTTGCGGCTCTCTCGACACTCTTTAACCATCAAGATGTGGCTCATTTTAATGAGGCCATATTGGCTTACTATGCCGACAAAAATGCTGATGGGGTAGTGGGAGCGCCAGCAGCTGAAGCTGCTAACGGCTACCATGCTTATCTTGAGAGTGATGGGGTCATGGTGAATGGCGTTGCTATAGATGATCAGACTAAATGGATGCTGCCTGATGCAGCACAGGCTGTCATCTTATATCGTTATCGGCAAGACATTGACAATGTCATATCTCAGATTTGGGGACAGGCTTTTACTATCCAAAAGTCTGTTGACAACATATGGACGTGTTGTCAGTACAACTATAGCGATTCATATATGTTGTGGGTGCTCAGTGGTAGAATTTATCAGTCCAGCAAATCAAGTAACGGGGCAGTAATACCTATATCGGAGGAGTAATTATGGATAATGCAAATAATAGCTCTATAATCTTGGAGCTTAATAAAAAGGAACAGATTAAAGCATTGCGTGATGTCGGCTTTACTGATATCGCGGACGATGCTACAATGGAAGAGATTACAGATCACATGAGATGGCTCGGTGGTCTGCGTGACCTCAAACTGGCTACTTACCTGAAGGCTTCTCTTAAAGAGGATGTACCAAAGAAGCAGTACTTTACAAAGGAGGAATGGACAAACATGTCTATTAACGAGAAGTCTAAGTATGTCGCATATGGAGTAGGCATCAGAGTGGAAAAGATGGCTTTCGTGATAGCACTACAGGACGTCGACAATAGAACTCGTTTCAAATGGAGCTCGTCCGGAATAAATATCCCTGGGCTCAAAGATTTTGGCACGGTTAACAGTGGGCTCTACGATGACATCGATGGGGAGGCAAACACCGATTTGATTCTGACCTTCGCAAAGGAGCAGCAGAACTTGTCTTGCCCGGCGGCTGAAGCTGCACGAGCTTACAAAGCTTTTACAAAGGCGGCAGACAGTACGGTTGTCGATGATCCGACTAAATGGTCGTTACCTGCGTTTGGTCAGCTCAGAATGTACTATGTTTATAGAGAAGAAATTAATAAATTCTTAACAGATATTTTTGGTTCTTCATATAAATTAACAAATGATTGGTATTGGAGTAGTACTGAGTGGGTTGCTGGCAATGCGTGGTACGTCTACGTCTACAGCGGCGGCGCGGCCTACTACGGCACGGCCTACGCGTACCCCGTGCGGGCGGTAGCAGCATATTAACTCTTTAACTCTTTAACTCTTTGTGGTACAGGGGTTTGTGGTGGCTGTCTTGCAAGGGTGCGGATTTCACTCCTTCAAGACAGCTATTTTTTTAGTAAATTTTATATAATTGCCATGCAATATTTTTTATAAATTTTAGTTAATATATTATATGACAAATCCGCACATTGCACAGACGTTGCCTATTTACAAGCAGACTTATGAACTATTGACAATGATTGTCAAAATTCGTAAGAATTTCTCGCGAGAATATCGTTATGATCTTGGGAGCCACCTCTTTGAGTCTACACTTCGTTGCTTAGAACTCATTCAAAAGGCCAATACAGCTATTCCGAAAGCTGACTACATCCCTCAGTTTATTGGAGAAGGGTCTGCAAATGGTCTCGTGAGACTTTTATGCAGTTTTATAGAGGAATGGCGTAGCAGACGGGTGAGTCGTAGGCAATATCTCGAAGATTTCATCGTTGAATTCGGAACAGTCAAGATGTTAATTGGAGTAAGCAAAGAACTGGGGCAGATTTCTATTAACCAAGCAGCGCAGATGGCTGTCTTGACCGAGAGCATCGGCAGACAGGCGACGGCATGGAAAAAGACTGCACAGTAGCCAGAGTCATAATTCTCAAGGGTGTTATGAGTGAGCAATATCTTTCTTTATATGGGTCGCTCCCTTCATCTGACGATGGAGGAAAGAGTTCTTTAGAAGCGACAAATAATGAGTGGGATGCTGGCAATGCGTGGTACGTCAACGTCAACAACGGCAACGCGAACTACAACAACAAGGCCAACGCGAACCCCGTGCGGGCGGTAGCAGCATATCAAGAGGATGTCTATAAGTCTCCAATTTCGTTTTTTCGGGCAGCTCTGTCTTGTGACAGGAACAAACGGTCTTCTCTCGACTGCATAGAGTTCTCGATGAATTCTTCGGATAGTATTGTCAAGCTTTGGCGTGACTGCATCTCTTTTACTTATGAACCTTCCGCTTCGGATGTGTTCATTGTTCCTTATCCTGTTAAACGCGAGGTTTTTGGTGCTGCCTATTGCGACAGAATTGTTCATCATTGGCTGGCTGAACGTATAGAGCCTTTGTTGGAGGCTCGATTTAATAGACAGCAAAATGTTTCGAAAAATTGTCGCAAGGGATTCGGGTGCCTGAGCGCAGTACGCTCGCTTGCAGAGAAAATGCAAAATCTTTCTCATAACTTTGAGATTGATTTCGACATTATAAGGCTGGACATTCAAGGCTTCTTTATGTCTATCGACAAAGACATTTTGTGGTGGATGTTTGAAGATCTGATACTCACAGAATATCATGAAACTGATCGTGATCTTTTGCTCTTCCTGCTTAAGAAGACTATATATGATGCTCCGCAGCATCATTTCATTCGACGGTCTCCTCAAAAGCTTTGGCGTGGCTTGCCAAATGACAAGTCGCTCATGTTTAATCCTCCAAACATTGGTGTGCCCATTGGCAAGCTCATTTCTCAACTGTCAGCCAATTTCTATATGTCTGTATTGGTCGACTATCTTCAAAATGATCTGAAGGTGGAATCTCTCGAGATGTTTATGGATGATTTCGTTATTCTCGACACTCTTGGTAGAGAACATGCTAGATGGCTTGTTGGAAAGATCAGGACTTTCCTCAAAGAGGTGCTGCATGTTAAACTGCACCCAAAGAAAATTTATATTCAACATTATAAGCATGGCGTGCTCTATGTTGGAGCAATGATCAAGCCCGCGCGAATATATATTAGTAACAGAACCTTGGGTGCTGCTTTCCGTAGAATACACGCATATAACCAACAGCTCTTAAACGGAGAAGGAGAGAATGTGGCAGAGGCTTTTGTGACTACTATGAACAGTTATTTGGGCCTGATGATTCATTACGACACTTACAACAAACGCAAAAAGTTGGTGTCGTTGATGGATAAAGGGTGGTATAAGTATGTTTATGTATATGGGCATTTTCAAAAGTTAGTGTTGCGTAAACAGTTTAAGAGAAGCGAAAAAATTAAAAAACACATAAAACATGGAAAATTCAAACAATTCTTCATGCCAGAACTCGAAGAAATGGGTGCCGATACAGCAGCTTCCAAACGGGGAGTGGCAGCTGTCGATAAAGATGGAGCACCTTGATTTTGAAGATCTGGCTCACCCCGTCATTATGTACCACAACGTTACCTATTTCCATCGTCCTACGCTTGAAGACATCAAGAGAACGTGCCTACACATTGCCATGGCTTATTTGGGTGAAGTGAACTATGGTCCCGACACGTTTGATTTCTCTCCTTATCTGGTCTATTGATTTGTGTCCATTCGTTGTTTCTGAGGTTTGATTATTTTTGCATATCAACAAACATTTGTAGATATGCGAAATATTAATCTTATTATTGTTCATTGCTCTGCTACGCCTGAAGGACGTGATGTGTCTGTGGCAGACATTGACCGTTGGCATCGAGAGAGAGGGTTTGATGGCATCGGCTATCATTATGTTGTTTATATTGACGGTTCTGTTCATGAGGGGAGACCATTAAACAAGGTGGGTGCCCATTGCAAGGGACATAACGCTCATTCTATTGGCATCTGCTATGTCGGTGGTGTGGACATCTACGGTAAGCCTAAAGATACAAGAACTTTAGCTCAAAAGGATGCTCTTGTTAATCTTCTGATGCGGTTGAAAAGACGCTTCCCTAAAGCTGTCATTCGTGGACACAGAGATTTTGCTGCAAAGGCGTGTCCGTCCTTTGACGCTACAAAAGAGTATGCTGGAATATCTAATGCTTAATGAGTATGGCACAGACAGGTCAGGATCCACAATTGATGTCAGCGGAAGAGTTTAACCAGAAGGTTAAGTCATGGGGCGAGACTGTGCGCTCTCGCTCGATGGGTACACTCGTCGCAGAGACTAACGTCTATAGTGGTAATCTTCGTTCACGGCTGAAGGCGGCGACTAAGACTGAACGTGATGATGGTCTTGCACATGCCGTAGCGTTTAAGTTCGTACGATATGGCGTGTTTGTCGCTTATGGTGTAGGTAATGGATATATCAGAAAAGATGGTAAGGTGGTGCGAGGTTCCCACAATCCGAATCGTATTGTGGCTTCTGGCCCTATTAGGCGTAGACCAGTTGATTGGCTTGACAAAAATATTGAAAATCAAATCCAAGGCCTTGCTGATATCGCCGGCGATTATTATGGCGATAAAGCGGCAGAAAATGTGCTCGAGCAGATGAACAGGGTTACTATCATAAAAAAATAAAATGTGGGGACATGATGGATAGTCCCCACATTTTGTTTTATCTTATTTTTTTTGCCATGGCAAAGCTTTGGCATTGAATAGTTTATCACGGGTTTTACCAGTGAATTCCCATTCATTGAGCCTGTCAAGGATGAGATCTTTTTTTAGCATCATCTCTCTAAACTCCTTGCTGTTGATGTCCATGTTTTGTTCCTTTGGTACCCATCGCCCTTTTTTGAAAACCATGTCACGCTTCTTCATCTCCTTGCAGTATAGATACCCATAGCCACATTTGGCAGCGTCTTTGAATTCTGGATACAAACTTGCAAGGGTGCTGTCTGCTCCGTCAATACTCTTTTTTGCACTCTTCGTAAGGAATATGATGGCGAACAGTGCAACTATAAACAATGCTTGTAATGGTGTCAGGTGGTACATAGTTGTAGCATTTGGTGTTATTGTTTTTATGCTGTAAAGGTAGCGATTTTTTTTGAATTATGCAAGTTTTTCGTCCTTTGTTTTATGCTCGTGATAAAGTATTTTTGCGAAAATAAAATTCGGATGATATGGCGAAAATTTTTAATAGAACGGTTACTGTCAATATTGATGGGTCGCAATTAAATAATACTGTTCCAGGAATACAAAAGAAGATTCGTGAGCTGACACGAGATGTTAAGAAGATGACAATTGGTACAGAGGAGTATAACAAAACTGTAAAGAAAATTTCAGATCTTAACTCTATCTTGGCGGATCATAAGCGTGCCATTCGTGGTGTTGCCGAAGAAACAAAAAGTCTCGGAGAAAAGATTGGCGCAGTAGCTGATTTCTTTAATAAGTGGTACTACTCTGTCCAAACTGCTCTCGATGCTTTCGGAGGTTTAACGACAAGTGCACGCAATTCGGTCAACGCCTATGCTGAAATGGAAGAGGCAATGGCTGATGTGCGTAAATATACCGGGCAGACTTCTGAACAGGTGCATGAAATGAACGAGGATTTCAAAAAAATTGATACTCGTACAGCGCGTGCAGAGCTTAATGCTCTTGCTGGTTCAGCAGGACGTCTTGGTATCACAAACAAGGAGGTGATCGAGGAATTTGTCGATGGAGCAAATATGCTCAATGTGGCTCTTCGTGACGATCTCGGAGATAAAGGGGTCGATCAGGTTGGCAAGCTTGCGCAGATGTTTGGCGAAGACGATAAGAAGGGCTTGCGTGGCGCAATGCTTGCAACAGGTTCTGCCGTCAACGAGTTGGCTCAGTCTTCTTCTGCTAATGCTGGCTATATCGTTAACTTTACAGCTGACCTCTCGGGTGTGGCCATTCAGGCTGGCATGACGCAGACGCAAATAATGGGCCTTGCGTCTGCGCTTGACCAAAACATGCAGGAGGAAGCAACTGCTTCTACTGTGTTCTCACAGCTCATTACGAAGATGTATCAGGAACCTGCACGTTTTGCAGCGCTTGCAGGACAGGATGTTAAGAGCTTTACAAACCTTCTGAAAACAGATGCTAACGAGGCTCTTCTGAAATTCCTGTCAGCCATGCAGGCAACTGGAGGCTTTGACAAGATGGCTCCTTTGTTTTCTGAAATGAAGCTTGAAGGCACACGAGCTGTCGGTGTGCTCTCTGCTGTTGCTTCACATCTTGACCAGGTAAGAGAGGCTCAGCTGATAGCTAACGATGCTTACAATGATGGCACCAGTATTATCAAAGAGTATAATGTGCAAAACAATACTGTTCAGGCCAATATTGACAAGGCTAAAAAACAGTTCCTTGACCTCAGCATTGAACTTGGAGAGAAGCTGCTGCCTCTCGTGCAACATAGCATCACGG
This sequence comes from Bacteroidaceae bacterium, assembly GCA_036303125.1. Lineage (GTDB taxonomy): Bacteria > Bacteroidota > Bacteroidia > Bacteroidales > Bacteroidaceae > Minthosoma. The sequence continues at coordinate 5,451 of JAXJBE010000267.1, read as the reverse complement.
CAGGATCGCTTCTTGTCAGAACCATTCGGCTGCTTTATGGCGTTGGTGAATTCTTGGTTAAGCATGCTGCTGCTATAGCAGCTGTGTCAGCAGCACTTTTGTTTTATAATGGCGTATTGAGCATTACTCTTATAAAGACTAAGCTCTACAATGTGTATCTCGGTATTGCAATAGCTCTTGACACGAGCTGGAGGGCTTCTGTTAAACTTACGCGTGCGGCCTTGGTCGCCGTGCATGCAGTCTGGGCATTGGTGACTAAAGGTGTGCAGGGCTATATTGTTGTAATGAGAGCAGCTAAATTGGCAAGTCTGACGAATCCTTGGGCAGCACTGGCTACGGTGTTGTCGGTTGTAGGCGTTGCCATATACTCTGCTGTTAAAGCATGGCAAGAGCATAAGAAGGCTGTGCATGATAACCTACAGGAGGTTAAAGAGGCCAATGCCATCAAGCAGCAGCAAGCTGAAATTGACAAAAAGGTGGCAGATTCTCATGTTGAGGAGAAAACGCGCGTTGAACAGCTTAGTAGAATTATACGCTCAAATGCCTACTCGGTGAATGAAAGAAGGGCTGCGATAGCTGCTCTGCAAGAGATCATCCCCTCTTATCATGCCAGCATTAAAAATGAGGGAAAATTGTATGAAGAAAACAAAGAGGCAGTAGATGATTATATCAAACAGCTTGACAGACTGGCCATGGCGCAAGCGATTAGCGAACAGAAGGTAAACATCGCTCGTCAAAGACTTGCTCTTAAACAGAAGGAGCAGCGCATACGCTATTCTATCAAGGCTGTTAATGCTGAGATTGAATCTAACCCAGAGTATTACAAAGAGTATTACAATTATAAAGAGGGTGGTCGCACTATGCGAGGTGTCAGTCACGCTCTCGCAGAAAAAGAGAGAGAACGTGGCGTGCATGAGCATAGACTTAAAGATAATCAGAGTCAACAGAAGGTTCTTCAAGCTCGTGAACGGGCTCTTGATAATATGGTTGAGAGTGACAAGGAGCTCAAAAGTGCTGTTGTTAGTCAAATTGTTAGAAATAATTCTAAGGACAACGCATCTGGCGTTGTCAAGCCTGGGCATTATGTGTCTCCAGAAAAGGCTGCGGCAGCAAGAAGAAAAGAGGAGGTTGAAGCTAAGAAGAAGGTTGAAAAGGAACTTGATGCGATAAGCACCGAGTATGAGAATAAACGCACTAAGGCTAAGGAAGCTTATCTGAAGGGAGACATCGCAACGCAAGAGGACTATAATCGCATAGTTGAAGATCTGCAACTTGAGGAGCTTAACAAGAAGCTTGAGGTTGCGGGACTTGAACCAAAGAAACGTGCAGAGATTGAGAAGAAGATTCTTGATTACAAGGTTAAGCTTTATGACCAGCTTAAAGAGATTGAACAGTCGTTTGGTGATACAGAGGCTGAGCAACTCAAGCATGAACTTGATAAAATTGAACAGAAATATAAGCAGGATCTTGCACTTCTGGATAATCTTCATGAAAAGAAGATCATCAGCGAGCAGGAATATCAGGAGAAAATAAAGTTGTTGAAAGCGAGATATAATAAAGATGTAGAGAGCGCTAATATAAATGCAGCTAATAAGATGATTAGTGATGCTAAAGATTCTTTCGAGGTTATCATGAAAGAACAACGCAAAGCTAATATAAAGGCTGGCGTTCTTGATGAACAAAGTCAGTCGGAAAAGCGTGAAGCTTGGAAGGGATATCTTGAGAAGATGCTTGATGATACTAAATTGTCTGGCGAACAGCGGATGGCTATACAGGAGGAAATTGATAATGCAGAGGTTGAACAAACGGAAGAGTCGTTACAAGCAAAGCAGGAAATGACACAAAAGTATAACGATATTCTCTGTGAGACTATTGTGTCAGCTGGTCAGGTGCTTGGTGAACAGTTGGGGAAAGTATTGCAAGGAGAGAAAGCTGATTTTAAAGACTTCTTGCGTAGTATACTATCTTTGGCTATCGAGGCTCTTGAGAAGACCGTACTTGCTGCAAGAGCAGCATCCATTGCCAAGAATGTGAGTACATTGGGTGCAGCAGGTATGGCTAAAGCTGCTGTAGAAACGGCGCTTATTACAGCTGCGTTCGAAATGGCTAAATCTGCTGTCAGCAATTTCTACACTGGTGGCTTCACGCCAAACGGACCATGGAATAAGCCGCAAGGTGTTGTGCACAGCAACGAGTTTGTTGCCAACCGCTTTGCTACGGGCAACCCGCATGTCCTTCCTGTGCTTAACCTCATTGACGAGGCGCAGCGTACAGGCAGCGTCTCTCGTCTCACGTCTGATGACATCGCTGCTGTTATTCCATCGCCTCAAACTTTTCACCATGGTTCGGCGGCTCAACAGTCACCAGCTTTATCGTCTCCCTATGTTGCTTCGCAACAAGAGGCTGTTCTGTTGAATGTCTTTTCGCGCGTAGTCAAGTCTCTTGATGCTATCAATGACCGGTTCTCGCAGCCTATCATCGCTGAGACTTATGCGACTGGACGGCATGGTACCATCGAGGCTGAAGAACTTGTAAATAAAATGAAGTCGAATGTTAGTAGAAGAAGAAAATGATAAAACTGTTAATTGATGGGCATGAGGCGCATCTTGCAGCTGATGTGTCTCTTGAAATATATGACCGCAATCCGTTCTTTACATCTGAAGGGCAGCATACGTTAGACATTGAGCTTTCTCTTTCTGATGCTCAAAACGCATGGCTCTTTTCTGCCATGCATCGTATAGATGTAAATTCGAGACCTAAAGATCGGCAAGCCGTTCTCTATTGTGAGTCTGGTGTGCTGATCAGCGGCACGGAGGTCGTTCTGGAAATTTCGGATCGTACGGTCAAAATTCAAATAGTCGCAGGAAATTCAGAATTCAATTACGTCACGGGCAAAGACAAGCAGCTCTCGTCTCTCGACCTCGGAGAGGTCACATCACTCACCGCTGGCATGGCTGTCGCTTCTATGCGTGGCTCATACCCAGAGTGGGATTATGTGTGTGCTCCTGTGTGCGCTAATGCGCAATTGTACGGTGGTGGACTCACTGTCCTAAAAGATTCGTCTACTATTTTTAACCAAGTGACTGAGCGCAAGACGGCTTCGACAATATTTCTCAAAGATGGTACTACTTTGTGTCCGCAGCCTTATCTGGCTGCTATTGTTCGTAAGGTTTTGACTGCTCTTGGTTATGAGCTCAAGACGGATGCTATTGGAGACAATGAGGAGCTTAAGAAGCTGATCATAGTGCATGGACATAAAACAACAAAGTTCGCAGAAATGGTCGAAGATTGGACGGTTAGTGAATTTCTTACTCAGGTAGAAAATCTTTGTGCTGTATTTTTTGTCGTTGACCAAAACACAAAAGTGGTGGAGATTCTGCGATCTGTAGATTATTACAAATCTGCTGAGGTTGAATATGTCTCTGAAGAGGATGTTGTGGGGGATATTGAGAAAAAGTATGATCAAGATCCTCCGGAGAATATTACATATCACAATGTCTCCTACAAGTTCCCTTCTACTGATATTTACAAGTATTATGCTGTAGATTCAGAGCTGATGAAAAAGATTGAGGTGGTGAGATGTCCGATAGTCATGCCAAAATATTCTTGGCAGACATTTAACATGTATAATGTATGGGTGCAGATTATTGGCGGAACAAACTTTACTACAGACCATGATATCCCTAAGGCTGTGACCGATGCCTATGACAAGCTCTTGGCTTACTATGACACTGGTATTGCAGGGCCGGGATTTCCTGTGGTTCTTCGCTCCATTGACCCTTACAATATTAATCTTGCTATGATTAATCAGTTCGGCCCTCGCATTGACCCAGGCAGTGGCAGCTCCATGGAGCTGAAGCTCATTCCTGCGGAACTCGTTTGGACAAGGCTTGAGAATAAGTTTCAATATCCATTGCCAGTCGTTGAGAATGGTGACGGTGATGTCGGCACAAGCGAAGAAGAAAAGGTGCAGGGTTTGAACGATAGAATCATTAATGGAGAGAATGAAAAGTCATCGAGAGAAACAATGATGATAGCGTTCTATCTGGGTTTGCAACCAAATCTTGTGTCGGATGCTGAAGATAATATTGTCTCGCCCTTAACGGTCAACAGCAGTACGCTGATACGCAATATTAGGCGCATCAACACTGCTGCGGACACGTTCTGGACTAATCAGAGCGTCGTGACGCTCGCTCTTGGCGGCAACTATGATCTTTCTATCAACTCCGAGAATGGAATGTACAACACCTATTGGAAAAGCTCTCTCAATGTAGACCTTACGACTGAATTTTGTATTAAATTCCGTTCGGTGCAGCGTAGAGATGTACGTCATATTTTCTGCATCAGCAACAAAAAGTTCTATTGCCAGCAGCTGAAACGCAATGTGGTGAACGGCAAGCTGTCGGATGTTGTCGAGGGTACCTTCTATCTCTGTGACACAGACACTCAGAACTCGTCCTCATAGTGGATGAGAGCTTTGTTGGCTGTTTTCATGTCTTGAGGCACATAGATGTTTGTTATCTGTATGCTTGAATGACGTGCCTGGTCGCGAACGGATACAGAATCTATGTTGTTACGAAGCATGTTGGTGATGCCTGTGTCTTTGAGCGAGTAGAATTTGTAGCGTTCGTGAAAGCCGAGAGCCTTGCGGACATAGTGGTGCCAGAAGTCGCGAAATGATTTCTCGCTACGATATTCTTGCCCGGGAGCGAAATTTCTGCTGAAGAGATAGTAGCTGCCTGGGTAAGAAAAAATGTCTAGGTCGATCATCAAATGTATTACCTTCTGCGGCAGCGTAACAACAGCGTCGTTGTGGTTCTTCGCGTTCTGACCGCTCACGCTTATCGTCTGCTGCTTGATTCGGATGTCTTCAATCTTTATGCATGACATCTCATGTGGGCGTAGGAACGTATAATATAATATGTAACAGGCCAGCAAATAATGCTTGTTGTTCTTTTCTAAGTAGCCTCTTAGTCTCTTCAGGTCTGAAGAGGATAGGGTATCTCGGTTCTTTCGTATGTTACGAGACAGCGAGGCGTAACCCTCCGTCGGATCTTTGGGAACGTAAGAACGATTGATGAGGTATTTTGAAAAGGTCTTCAGCCAAGACAAGTAATTGTTCCTCGTCTGAAGTGTGTTATTACGGTCTACAAATACATAATCCAAAAAGCGGCCGACGGTCTTCCGGTCAAATTGATATGCATAATGTATTTGGTCTCTTGACCATTCTTTCAGAATCTTTAGGTAGCTCATATAGCTGGCCAATGTCTCTGCTCTAAAGCCGTTCTCGTTTGACATCTTGATGATGTAAGCCTCGTATTTGCTGCATACCTCCTCCCAAAGTGTATATTCGGCAGGATGCTCTGCTTCCACCCATGGGTTCCAACCATCGAGGAGCTTATCTGTTATGCGTTGAATCATCCATTGAGCCTTAGCCTTTTGCAGTCGTTT
>JAXJBE010000266.1:0-5413 GCA_036303125.1 Bacteroidaceae bacterium | reverse complement strand
TTGTGAAGTGAAGTAGGAAACAAATAAAAAACTGTGAAGTAAAATCAGTCATAGTCATAACCCAATCCGGCCATTTTCATGAAGGTACCTTCGTGGGCTCACGAAGATACCTTCGTGAGCCGATGAAGGTATCTTCGGAGGCGGTTGAAGGTATCTTCATTTTTCAGGGGTGTTTTTGCATTTTTTTTATACGTTTTTCAGACTCTTGATGTCGGTGTCTTCCAACCAGGGGGAGAGGTCGATATCGTTGAGGTCGGCCTGTATCACGGTTATGCGGTTGTCATACTTGCGGGCGTGGTGGCCTTGGATGGTCAGCGTGGTGTAACGACTTGCGGACAGCTGGAGGGTGTTGCAGAGATTGCGGCACACGGTGTCCAAATCGCGGTCGATGAGGGTTATTTCGGCATGGCGGTTGCTGCGCACCATATCGCAGAAGAAGCTGTCGGTGGCATGGATGCTGTGGCCAAGGATGAGGATGTGCCCTGCTCGGCTGATGGCCTCGGAAGTGCGGTACCACACGGTGATGTAGCGGTTGGTGATGACGGGCTTCAGCTTCAGGGGCGGCATGAAGGAGGGGACAGGGATGGCGATGCGCTCGCCTTCGAGGCTCATCTCCTGCGGTATCCGCTCGCGGAAGAAGGCGGTGAGGTCGAGGGCATGGATGTCATCGATGTGAAGGTCGTTCTTGTTCTCTATATCCACATAGTCGGTGAGGTTGCCGTTGAAGTAGAGGGCTGAGGAAGATGCCTCGGCGGCTAAGGTGGTGTAGTTGAAGGTGACCACCTGCAGGTTGTCTTTTCCCCGGAGTTGATGGTATATGGGATGAGAGCTTTCTTCTCCAAGTTCAGAGCTTAGTTCTCTCAGCTGCTGCTCCCGATGGACGAGATATGCCCACAGTGTCCAGGCTATATACAGATAGGTCTTTATCTGACCTTGCTTGCCCGTGAAGAAGCCGTAGAAGTATTGTGCCATGAGTTGCTCGATGTCCAAGAGGTTCTTATAGACATGGCGCAGGATGGGGTTGGCGGAGTCATGGAGCGAGGAGCGGAGGATATGGGTGATGATGGTCTTGAAGGTGTCGGTGTAGTTGAGCTTGGTGAAGTCGATGATGGTGTGGTCGGTGGGTTCCATACCCGTGACCTCATGAATGAGGGCCTCGGTCTCCTCGTCGATGGCGGCACCTTTCTTCACGTCGGTAATCTTCTGGAAGATGCGGACGATGAGGTTGCCCATCTTGCGCTGTGCGTCATTCAGGTTGGCATTGCCATTCAACTCCTCTCGGACATTGCGACAGATGGTGTCACGCTCACGGTCAAGATCCTTGGCGAGGCGGTCGATGGCATCGTCAACAAACTTGTCAAAGCGGAAGGTGAGGCGTTTGAGCTGCTTGCGGAGAGACTCATCCACGGCCTTGCCCTCGTCGGTTTCCAGCCAATCCACTATGCCTGGAATGAGCTGTGAGGAGGCAGAGAGACCTGCGGCGGCATCTGCTCCGGCTCCAAGGATAACAAGGGTGCGGGGGCAGTGAGGCGCTGCATCTCCCATGTCGGCGGCATGATAGTGGATATGCTGCTCGGCGTGGGTGGCATTGGGGAGCAACTGGTTGTTGCCGCCACTGATGTCATTCAGGCATTCGTTCGTCATTGGGTCTTAGTCTTTTCTTGCGCACCAGGCATTGGTGATGGCTTTGCGGAAATTCTCTATGGTGATGCCTTTCGTAACAGAGGTGGCAAGGCAGAGGAGAATGCTGATGAAGGGCTCGGTCTTGGCGGTCTCGAAGGTGAGACCGGGCACTTCCTGCACCATGGCGACTACCGTGCGTCCCACTTCAGCGGCTGACTGGCAGTTCTTCAACTGAGAGATGTATCGTTCTCTCGTCTCCACATTATTTATATATATAGCGAAACGAGAGGAATGGTCGGGTGCCGTTGGGGCTGTGAGGTCGGTAGCTGCGGCGGCTTTTGGTGTGCCGGGTGTGCAGTGAGTCACTGCATCGCTTAAGCCGTAGTAGTTGAAGTTCTGTACCGCCTCGGTGGCATTGGGCAATATCTGGACGTTTCCTCCACTGATATTGAATGTCATTTTAGCTTTTTCTTCTTCCATCTTCTTGCTGTTTTTATCGTGGGGTTACCACGGAGTTATCGTGGGGTTCTCTCACTGATAATTACTTGAATTCGCTTGCTTGTCGTCGTAACTTTGCATCGCAGTTCAGAAACAATAACTTCTGCCGGGCGCAGTGAACTGTCTGCGTAAGCGCTAAGTCCCATACCGGCGATGGGCGATAGTATGATTAACTATAGTGTTTACATGCTTCCCAACCAGATGAACAAGGAGGAGGCTCCGAAGGCTTATGCCAAGGCTCAGGTGAAGGAGGTTATGACGTTCCGTAAGTTTGTGGCTCATATCGCTGAGCACGGCGGTCACAAACGCGGGCAGGTGAAGGGTGTGCTTTCCGACACGTGCAGCTGTCTCGTGGAGCAGCTGCTGGAGGGCAAGAAGATTATGCTGGATGACCTCGGTAACTTCTGGATCTCTCTGACCAGCATGGGGGCTGAGAACTGCGAGGCGTTCACATCGAAGAACATCACTGGCGTGAAAATCATCTTCACTCCGGGGGCAGACTTCGAGAACCTGCTCGGACGCGCATCGTTCAACCTCGTGGCGAGCCGCATCACCCAAGCAGCTTCGCTTAAGGCTGAGAAGGCTGGCGAGGACACCGTGGACCTCGCTGCTGCGAAGAACAAGGGCAATGGCTCTGCTGACCCTAATCCTTCTGATCCAGGCTCCAGTGAAGATAACACTGACCCGGGAACTGACCCTGGCACTGGCGGTGATAATACCGATCCTGGCACAGGAGGTGGCAACAGCGGCAGTGGTGACGAGGGTGATCTCTTCGGCTAACGGCTGAGCTATTAACATCGGACAGCGGTGGTTCGCTGCGGCCAGCTGCCGCTGTCCTTAATACTAATTATTATGAAATTGTTAATCATCTTATTTTTAAAGACACAGCGTATGAAAACAAACTGGAAGAGCATCGTGCTCTATGTCATCAAGGTCATCGAACTTCTTCTCGCTGGCGCTGCCGGTGGAGCTGCATCGCAGCTGATGTAGGGCAGGTAATGGGTTTCGCAGGCGAAACGTTTTGTTTGAGTCAGGAATTGCCATAAATGACCAGCAATCTCCATGAAATATTATTTTTATAATTTCAAAAAAGAAATATTCCTGAGTGATTTCTGTTTATTACTGGTGATTTCTGACCGCAAATATAGTCCGCAAGCGGACATGTGACCGTGTGATGGTTTCGCAAGCGAAATGTTTTGTTTGAGTCAGGAATTGCCATAAATGACCAGCAATCTCCATGAAACATTATTCTTATAATTTCAAAAAAGAAATATTGCTGATAAATTGCTGGGCATTGCTGGGGATTGCTGACTACAAAGCTGTCCGCAAGCGGACATGTGGCCGTGTGATAGTTTCGCAAGCGAAACGTTTCTTGTTTGAGTCAGGAATTGCCATAAATGACCAGCAATCTCCATTAAATATTACTATAACTTAAAACATTGATGTTTATGAGACATATTTCTTTGATTATCGTGCACTGCTCGGCCAACAGGGCTGGCAGCGCAGTCCGCTTGGCGGACATTGACCGCTACCACCGCTCTATGGGTTGGAAGTGTTGCGGCTACCACTATGTCATTCCCGATGACGGGACAATTGAACAGGGGCGACCTGAGGAGATGATGGGCGCTCACTGCAGGAACCATAACAGGCACTCTATCGGGGTGTGTTATGTCGGTGGGCTGGCTGCTGACGGGGGGACTTTCCAGGACACTCGCACTGATGCACAGAAGCGTGCGTTGAGAACGCTGCTGGAGGATTTGCATAAGCGTTATCCTCAGGCGTTGATTGTGGGTCATTGTGACCTGGACAAGATGAAGCCGTGCTGTCCGGGATTCGATGTGGTCAGGGAATTCATGGACTTGAATCCGAGTGGGCTTTTTGTCGGTTGATGATTGACGAAGACGATAGCGAAAACGTGAATTATTGATTGACGCTTTCAGCAGGAGTAACAACCTCTAAGCATCCTGTGGGGACATAGGCGGTGGCAACGAGGCAGAGGCCCTGGATGTTGATGATGACACGCTGCTGGCCTGCAGCACGGGCTACACGTCCCTCGACCCCCTTGAACTCGCCGCTGGTGACACGGACTATGTCTCCGCTCTTGTAGTGAACATGCTCAGGAGTGACCACACGGACATCGTGACTGTCGGCACTGAGGGCAGTGATGAAGTTTTTCATGGCTGCGTCAGGGACAACAAGTGGTGGATTATAGCCGTTGTTGCCTGTAGTGAAGTGGTCATAATAGTAGGTGACGAGGGAATGGACATCGGCACGCTGCATGGCTGTGGCGAGGGTTCTTGCATCGGTATGGACAAAAATCAAGCCGGGAAGCAGTGGTAACTGCACCCGGCTAAGTTTTCCATTGACCCTCTTCATTACATAATGAAGTGGGTTGAATGTTGTAATATGTAGTTCTTCTTCTAAGAGAGCTGCTGCCTTGGTAGCACGTCCGTATGAGACGCGGAGTACGAACCAATGTGGCTTCCCGTCATTGTAATGGGGGGGGGTATTTGAGGCTTTTGTTGATGGTTCAGTTACCGACTGGACATTTTCTACCGACACCCCTGTTTGTATGCTTTGAGCTTCGGGGAGGGCGTTGGAGGCAAGTCCGTCGCAAAGGGGTGAATCAGTGGGTTCACCACCTGCCTTGTTATGTGCATTGGTCAATGCAGACATAATCCTGTATATATTACCATTCCGCTGGTTTACATGTACTTGCGGTATGGATGGACGGGAGAGAGCATGGCTCTGTCCTGTAATCGGGTACAAAGGTACGGATTTTTCTTGACTTACGGGGGCTACATGTAGAAGAATTTTGTAAAAACGTCAAAATTAAATATATTTAATACATAGGGTAGCGAATATCAACAAGATTAGTATAATACACGTCGCTGACGTGGTGAGCGCAGGGAGCGGGCTATTGAGGATGTGGGGGTAGGGGAGAGTACGAGTTGTAAGGATGGGTCACATTTGACCTTCTGAATTTTATCTATAAATCTTGGCTCTATATTATATATATGTGTGAGATGGTCTCAAAATTGTCTCAGAATCGCCTCAAGCTAAGTTATAGGTTGCCTCTTAAACAAAAACGATTCCCCTTCCCGTTCCCCCTCACGATTTCCCCCTTTACAAGCCCTTCTTTGTCCTCTAATTCCCGAAAACCTGTCCGAAAACATGCTATTTGCCCCGTTTCAGCGAAAAAACCGCCTCCAATCCCTTGCCATGTCGTGAAAACTCCCTACCTTTGCACTCGCTTTCCGAAAGGGAGGCGTGAACGAGATCTTTGAAAGAC
>JAXJBE010000265.1:0-6804 GCA_036303125.1 Bacteroidaceae bacterium | reverse complement strand
GGCAAGAGATAGTCCAGAAATGCAATGACCACAGACACACAACTTATCATAGAAATCATCATCGTGCTGCTCTTCTCCGCCTTCTTCTCGGGTACGGAGATAGCTTTCCTGTCCAGCAACAAGCTGAGATTCGAGATGGACCGCGAGCGGCAGAGCTTCACGAGTCGCCTCATAGACACGTTCTACAACCACTCCAGCGACTTCATCTCCACCATCCTCATCGGCAACAACATCGCCCTGGTCATCTACGGCATACTGATGGCCCGACTGGTCAACGGCATGCTGCTCACCCCGCTGGGCATCCATCACCCCAACGGCGAATGCCCCAACGAGGCCATCTGCCTGCTCATACAGACTCTCCTGGGCACCGCCATCACCATCGTCACCGGTGAGTTCCTGCCCAAGACACTCTTCCGCATCAATCCCAACCGCATGCTCACCATATGCGCGTTGCCGGCCTATATCATCTACATCCTCCTGTGGCCCATCAGCAAGTTCACCAGTTCGCTCAGCAAGGTCACTCTCTGGCTCCTGGGACAGAAGCCGAGCAAGGAAGATACCGACAGGACATTCAAGAAGGCCGACCTCGACTACCTCATACAGAGCAACATCGAGCGCGCCGAGGAAGGCGGTGGCATCGAAGATGAAGTGAAGATATTCCAGAATGCGCTGGACTTCAGCAGCGTGAAGGTGAGAGACTGCACCATCCCGCGCACCGAAATCAACGCCGTTGACGACCAGACCGATACAGCCACTCTGCTCAATACCTTCGTGGAGAGCGGGCACTCCAAGATCATTGTCTATCGTGGAGATATCGACAACATCATCGGCTTCATCCACAGTTCCGAGATGTTCCGCCTCAGCAAGGGCGACGACTGGCGCAACTGTGTGAAGGATGTTCCCATCGTACCCGAAACCATGAACGCGCAGAAACTGCTCAGCACATTCATCAGCCAGAAGCGATCCATCGCCGTGGTGGTGGATGAGTTCGGCGGTACAAGCGGCATTGTGACTCTGGAGGATCTGGTAGAGGAAATCTTCGGCGACATCGAGGACGAGCATGACAACGTATCCTATGTGGCCACCGACCTGGGCGGAGGCGAATACATGCTGTCGGGCAGACTGGAGATACAGAAGGCCAACGAGACTCTGGGACTGGAACTGCCCGAGAGCGACGAATACCTCACCGTGGGCGGACTCATCCTGCACGAATATCAAAGTTTCCCGAAACTCAATGAAGTAATCAGGTTCGGGCACTGGGAATTCAAGATAATGAAGAAGACAACCACCAAAATAGAGCTTGTAAAACTGAAGGTATTAGACTGAGAGAGCTGTTTTGAGCCGCCACACGACACTTTTCATGCCATAGGGGCGCACAAATACGCAAATTCTTCTTACCTTTGTATGCTTGTTGTAAGCAAAAACAAAACAATAACATATAAAACAATGGCAACATTACAAAAAATCAGAAGCAAGGGCAAAGTCCTCGTCGTAGTGGTGGGACTGGCCTTGTTCGCCTTCATCGCAGAGGAGTTCGTTCGCTCCTTGTCTTACACACAGAGCGAGAACCGCCAGCGCATCGGCTCTGTGTATGGTGACCACATCAACCAGCAGGAGTTCAACAACCTGGTTGAGGAGTACACCGACGTGCTCAAATTCACCAACGGCATCACATCACTCAGCGACGAGCAGAACTCTATGCTGCGCGACCAGGTGTGGCAGACCTACGTGAGCAACAAGCTCATCGAGCACGAGTGCGAGAAGCTCGGTCTCACCGTAACCGATGCCGAGATGCAGAGCATCATCAACAGCGGACGCAACATGCTGCTTTCGCAGACTCCCTTCCGCAACCAGCAGGGCGCTTTCGATGCCAATCAGTTGAAGCAGTTCCTCAGCCAGTATGACGAGGTGATGTCCAACAACGACCTGGGCAACGAGGTGAAGGAGCAGTACACACAGATGTACAGCTACTGGAAGTACATTGAAAAGTCTATCCGCCAGCAGACTCTGGCACAGAAATATCAGGCTCTGCTCGCAGGCACACTGAAGAGCAACCCCATCGCAGCCAAGGCAAGCTTCGAAGGCCGCACCAATGAGAGCACCATCCTGATGGCTGCACTCCCCTACTCAAGCGTCAAGGACGACGAGGTGAAGGTGACCGACGCCGACCTGAAGGCCAAGTATGCCGAGCTGAAGGAGATGTTCCGCACCACACAGGAGTCACGCGACATCAAGTATATAGATGTAGCCGTGACAGCCAGCAAGGCCGATGTGGAGGCTCTGAACAAGGAGATGAACGGCTATGCAGAGGCTCTGGCACAGGGTGCCGACGCAGCCAAGACCGTGCGCGAGGCTTCAAGCCTGATTCCCTACAGCCAGCTGCCCATCAGTGCAAAGACTCTGCCCAGCGACATCGCTGCTGAGCTGGATTCTATCGCTGTAGGCACTCAGAAGGGTCCCTACACCAACACACTCGACAACACAATGAACATCATCCGCGTGCTCGGCAAGGTTTCTCGCCCCGACTCAGTGCAGATCCGTCAGATTGCAGCACCTGGTGCCGACATCGCAGCTGCTGAGCTCACAGCCGACAGCATCATGCAGGCTCTGAACGCAGGCACCAACTTCGACTCTATTGCCAAGAAGTACAACCAGCCCGGCGCCAAGACATGGCTCACAAGCGCTCAGTACGAGGGTATGACAATAGACGAGAACAACCGCAAGTTCATCGAGACTGTGACCACCTCACCCGTTGGCAAGTACAACAAGATTGTGCTCGACGGCCAGGGCGTAGTAATCGTTCAGGTGACAGACCAGAAGGCAATGACCACCAAATACGACCTCGCAGTCATCAAGCGCAAAATAGACTTCAGCAAGGAGACTTATGGCAAGGCTTACAATGACTTCAGCAGCTTCATTGCCGGCAACCGCAAGGCAGAGGACATCGAGGCTAACGCAGCCAAGGAAGGCTTCAGCCTGCAGACCCGCAACGCCATGAGCAGCAACGAGCACTATGTGGCCAACGTGCACAGCACACGCGATGCAATGCGCTGGATATTCAATGACAAGACCAAGGTGGGCGATGTGTCTCCCCTCTACGAGTGCGGTGACAACGACCACATGATGGTTATCATCCTGGCAGGCGTGCACAAGAAGGGCTATCTGGCATGGGATGACCAGCAGGTGAAGGAGTATCTCACCACCGAGGTACAGAAGGACAAGAAGGCTGCTCTGCTGCAGGAGAAGATGCAGGCTGCCAAGTCTATCGCCGACGTGGAGAAGATTGCCGGTGTACAGACAGACACCATCAGCCACATCAACTTCGCCAACACGACCTTCGTGAGCAAGATTGGCCGCAGCGAGGCTGCTCTGAGCGGTGCCGTTTCTGCTGCCAAGAAGGGTGACTTCAAGGCTGGCGTGAAGGGCAACGGAGCTGTCTATGCCTTCCAGGTTATCGACCAGACAAAGACCAACGGCAAGTTTGACAAGAAGAACGAAGAGGCTCAGAACCTGCAGAGCATGCTGCGCGGACTGGCCGCCTTCACCAACGACCTCTATCTGAAGGCCGATGTGAAGGACAACCGCTACCTGTTCTACTAATCAGCGGTCCTTACTCATAACCCACAAGAGGCTGCATCGCACACACCGCGATGCAGCCTCTCTTTTTATCCCAAACCCACTTCCACAGGAGAGACAGAACAATGCCCGCCTTGACGACAAGGTCTTTTGACTTTAGATCTGCCTTGCATTTATGTCTTTTCTTAGTGGGTGCACCAAATACCCATTTTCCTTGAGGATAATGAAGAAATGAATTTGGCAATCCGAAATGTACTGAATTTTCCTGAGAATATATGAGTTTCATCAACCATCACCATGCTTGATTCACGTGAATAGCAGAAGCGTCATTATCCTTGTTTATTCTTGAAAGCCAGATACTCTGTACGTCTCTTGTTCCAAGGCTTATTGGCTGCTTTCTTCTTTTCCCATTCTGGTACTCGGACGTAATAACAATAGCCTTTGGTATTGTATTCTGCCGTATGCTTCTCTGTAATCCCCTGACGTAATGACTGTTCAATCAGAACTGGATCAGCATCATCTTCTGAGATTCTAACTATCTGAGGCAACATGTCATTCACGCTGCCATCTATAGGCAAATAGTCAAAGAGTGCATCACTGCAATTCCATGGTCCGGAATAGACTTCTTCTGGATGAGCTACATTCTGCATGGCACGGATCAAGATACCACCATAGCTGTCTGATGTAGTGCTTGGAAGCGTAATATCCACTCCACTTGGATGAAGGAACCAATATCCTTCACTCTTCTGTCTTGGATATACACTTTCGTCAGGATGTTTCGGTGAATGCCAGTAGAACTCAATCTCAAGGAAGCGATACTGATTGTTATTCTTTCTGACCTGATAGTTTGTCATCAGCACACGAGCAATCTCTCCAAAAATACGTTCTGCGTCTGAATCGTTGACAATGTTTTTGACAAGGCTAAGTTTATTACAAAGTTCCTTCATAGTCTCTATATTTTGTTGCAAAATTACTAAAAACAATGGCTTCTTGTTCTGTTATCTCTTGATGTTCCATGTAATACAGTGAAGTGCGCCTCCTTTTGAGGCAATATCACGCATACGGAAACCTCGGACAACACAATCAGGATTCTCCTCTTGAATGATTTTCAAAGCCTGTTTATCCTCTGGTATTCCAAAGGTCGGAACAATGACTTTCTTTCCAACCTGCAAATAGTTGATATATGCCCAGTTGAAATCTCTGTTTAATCGAGGTACATCAAACTGCATTTCACGAACGACGTAACCTCTACGCTCTAATCGTCTAATAATCTCAGCTGCCTCTACGGGATCTGTATCACGATGGTTAGTCAGCAGGACTTTGTTTCCTCCTGTCCAACGGACCAGCCCGTCAGCGTGTCCATAGACATCTGCATCTGGATCATCAGGATGTTCACAATGCCACGGTAGAAATAGAATATCTGAACACAACGCATCCTTCAGATGGTGGTGGAAGTCATTGTCATATGCCTCTCTTCCATTCTCCCAGAACACCTTATCTGTTAAAACCAGACAATCACCCAAAACCACGACATTTCCGCCATCAAGCTTTATGTTAGTGTTTTTCCATTGACTTAACCCAGGAAGAACATCTTTGAAAATGGAACGGGAGTCTGTACGGTACTCTTCTGCACCGACTAAATAGTCTGGTGAGTAATCGTAAACTAGGTAGCGTTTATCAGTTATCTGAATCGGCATATAATCTCGAATCCAAATGTCCTTTGTACCATAAACCTCTCCCCAGTCAATATACAGCTCATTGAAGAGAGCTGTGAGTCTCTTGAATGTATCTGGATAGAATGCCTTCAACTGATCGGAAAGATAAACGAAGTCTGTCTCTTCATCATTGACATATGTGACGCAAACATCTTTTTCCATATGGTGGGGTGTTTTGAAATGTTGCACAAAGATAGAGCAAAAAGCACTTAGAACCTAATTTTTAGGTAACAACACAAGGCTTTATACTGCATACCACAATTTCTGGCGTGTGGAAAGGGCTTTTCGTATAGCAAAGTCAAAGATTAAGATACGTCCGATGTCCCATTTCATGCGCAGATGTACCGAAGCCCATATATGTATATGCTTTGTGGCATTAAAAGGGATCACCTGCAAAAGTGTGTGGCTATGCATAAATTCTTGTGAGCCTAAAAAAGAAGAACTTTCTGTCAATAATACCTCTCAATTGCGCTCTGAATTGCTTAATTTTAGCATTAAGCGATTCTGCTGTAGCATTTGTTGAACGATGTACAAAATAGTTTAGTATTTCGTCCTCTCTGTCAAACATGGCAGCAGCGATGTCATTGAAAGCTTTGTTCCCACAATCTTCTGCATGTAGAGCCTCTGGCCAATCAGAGAAGCCACTGATGCTTAACTTGTAAGCTCGCTCAAAGGCATCACCGTCTATGAAATAGTCTTTTTCAAACGAACGGGCCGTTATAGGTTGCGTCTCCAAACGCATCTTTTTTAAAAACCGCTAATTCCTTGGAACAGCGGGTTGACTCTTGAACAAAATCACATTCGGTCATTACATTGTGTTCTTCTGTATCTAACCAACGACGACGGCGTACATGCAGAAGAACCTCTTGGCCACGAATCGGAAAATCGTGGAAGGTTCTTTCACGGGTAAAGCCATTGGGACGAAGGTCTGTCCTGCCATCTGGCGTTTTCTCGTTCTCATCCAAATAGATATGGAGGTTGTCTGACCATTGGCAGAGGTGGTTCGTACATCTTTCAGATTAAACCATTCCAACATTCCTTCGGATAAAATAAAGTTTACAAGTGATAAATATTCGTTCATTGCCTGTTGCCTTTTAAAAAAAACGGAAGATAACTGAATTTAGTATGGTGCATCCACACGCTTTTTCAGGTGACCTATCAAAACCTTTTAGTTCATATTGCAAGGCAAGAACGCTTACGCAGCTTGGTTGTTTCACAGTGTTTGGAAGCAATAAGATAGCGGATTATTATAGTGACCGATTGAGGGCTATACAAGCCTCAAGAATATGGGTAAACGCAATGATATGAGAGGGGAACATGCCAGGCTGTGCAAGGAATGCCGATTGGTGAACAAGAAGATGAAGGCTACTTCTGCACTTTCAGCAAGTCGTCATGACGAGGAAAAGGGTTTCCGTCACCGTCCAACCCAAGGCTGGACGGTGGATGAAGCTAAGATACTTTTGCCGAGCAGTATATATTCTCCGACCGTCCAGCCTTGGGTTGGACGGTGGAG
>JAXJBE010000264.1:0-2214 GCA_036303125.1 Bacteroidaceae bacterium | reverse complement strand
TAGTGGAAGTGCTCCTATTGCATTTTTTGGCGGCTTCGGCAGTAGGATACCAAATCTTGTTTTCCTCTGCCTTTTCCTCTTCTCTGAACACCTTGATTGTCGATCTTACGCAATCGTTAATTATGGTGATAAACTGACCATACGGCATTGTAACATTGACATTACAATCTTCTAAATTAATGGCTCACCTGCAAAGTTCCGTGTTTAAGTTATCCAAAGATCTTATAGATTCTATACATGAAGAAGGTATAGTCGCTTACACCTCGTAGTTGGGATCTAAAGGTTTTGATCTTTGAGTTTAGAGATTCAGCGCCTGCGTTGGTGGAGTGATTGATGAAGTAGTTCAGAACTTCATCCTCCCTGGACTTGATGGCATCTCTTGCAGACTTTATTTCACGTAGCGAACATCTTGTTGCCGTTTCATACCAGTCATGCAACTTGACTTTCGCAGCCTCCTTGTCCAGAGTTTTGCTACGGAAGATTGAGCGCAGGCCGTTCACGATATCGTATGCCTCCTTGAGTTTGGGTTCTTCTTGAAAGAGTATCTTCATTCGTTCCGCAGTCTTGTCAGACCATTTCTCACGGCTCTGCGTCAACGCACGCTTTGTTCGAGTGAGCAGTTCCAGTTTGGTATCCCCATTTGAGTATGTCGGAGCTTTGAACCGTTCGTTCTTGCGCTTCGGAGGACGTCCACGCATTATAGCTCCCGGCTTTCTGGGATGCTTCTTCCTATATCGTCTGCGGCTTTGTGCACGACGCTTTTGTGTCTGCCTGTGCTCGCGTTCCTGCCTGCGTAGTTCAACCTGAGCATCCCGCTTGAGATGAAGCCTGACTTCCTCAATGGCATCGTGGCAACGTTTTAGAACGTGGAAGCAGTCAAGCACAATGGTTGCATTCGGGAAAACCGTAGAGACGATTGCACGCATGCTGCTGGACAGGTCCATTGTCACCTCCTTGACTGCCAGCCTGGCTTCTTCGGGTATCTTCATCAGGACTTCGATAACGTCTTCCGCTTTTGTGCCTCGCACTATGGATATGACAGAGCCCTGTTTGCAGTGCCCGGCCTTGTTGGAGAGGATTGTGACGAGGTCCTCTTGAAGCATAGTCTCATCAATGCTCAGGTTCTCGCCCAGATTGTCTTCAATCAGCATCCAATTGGATGCGTGATCTCGCTGCTCCCATTCGGCGTAATCGCTCAGATGATGTTTGTATGACCGTTCGAGTTCATCTCCGTCAATCATGAAATAACGCCCTAACAATCGGGCGGTAACTGGCGTCGAGTCCATCAGCTCCTTTTAAAAAAACCGCGAACTCTTCGGAGTAGCGGGTCCCTTCTGCCGTTGTCGGATAG
Source organism: Bacteroidaceae bacterium (assembly GCA_036303125.1). Classification (GTDB taxonomy): domain Bacteria; phylum Bacteroidota; class Bacteroidia; order Bacteroidales; family Bacteroidaceae; genus Minthosoma. The sequence continues at coordinate 863 of JAXJBE010000264.1, read as the reverse complement.
AGGTTCAGGATGACGTTCTTGCCGTTCTCGTCAAGATACCTGCGACGCCGTACGTGTAGAATCAGGTTCCTGTTACGCACCGGAAAGTCCTTGATGACTGTCGGCTCAGTGAAGCCATTCGGCTTGAGAAGCAAATGCTCGTTAGTGCGGTTGTCTTTCTCGTCAAGATATATGTGCAGTGTGGACTTGTAGATGCAGTCCTTCTTCTCTACAGGTTCTTCATCCGCTTTCACAAAATCGAACCAGTCAAGGATGCCATTGGGCAGGATGAAGCTCGCAAGGAACTCAAACTTTGCAGATGTGTTGTCTTCCATACTTCAAAGGTAAGGTCTTTTGATACACAAACCTACCTTCAAGTATATGTTTATGTCACATTATGCCACGGAAGTTTGCAAGTGTCCCTTTTTTTGTCCCCGTTATTATCCACGAAATATTAACAATCAAAATCATTCAATCAAAAATGAAAAAGACAATCAGAACATCTGAATGGCTATCGGTGATAGCCCCGATGACGCAGGGAACCTGCATCCGTGAAACATTTACATTTAACCCAGAAGCCTTCAAGCGAAAGCGGCTTCGCAATCGACTATGAACATGAACAAGATACTTTTTACCGCAGACCTTCACTTTGGTCACACTAACATACTAAAGCACCAACCAAACCGTCCTTTCGCTCAGGAGGTAGATACCAAGGCGCACGATGAGTACATGCTGGACTTGTGGAAGTCCAGTGTCGGAAAGCGTGACCTGGTGTATATTCTAGGCGACCTCACATTCTTCAAGAGCGAAGATGCCCGTCATCTGCTGGAAAAGCTTCCAGGACAGAAGTTTCTCATACAGGGCAATCACGACGGTTCCATAAG
>JAXJBE010000263.1:0-14731 GCA_036303125.1 Bacteroidaceae bacterium | reverse complement strand
TAGTGGATAGCAGGGAAGATCATCATTGGGTTGTAGTAGTCTACACCGTTGACTGTAGCTCTCTTCTGTCCAGGGTTGACATCGGTTATTTCCTCATACATGTCGAAGAGGTTGCCGTATCTTTGGAGGATAGTGTCGAGACCGAGGCGCTGGATTGACTCTGAGAAATCAAGGAAGACTGCGAGTCCTGTGTTGTTGACACCGAAGCCCTTGTCGCAACGTTCCTTAGCAGCACGTGAAGCCACATCGCGTGGGACGAGGTTGCCGAAGGCTGGATAACGGCGTTCGAGGTAATAGTCGCGGTCTTCTTCTGGAATCTCGTATCCTTGTTTAGTGCCTGCTTGGAGAGCTTTGGCGTCTTCGAGCTTCTTTGGCACCCAGATGCGTCCGTCGTTGCGGAGAGACTCTGACATGAGTGTAAGTTTAGACTGCTTGTCTCCATGTACAGGAATACATGTTGGGTGAATCTGCACGTAGCATGGGTTGGCAAAGTATGCGCCCTTGCGGTAGCATGACATAGCTGCTGTGACGTTGCATCCCATAGCGTTGGTGGAGAGGAAGTAAGTGTTGCCATATCCACCTGTAGCTATTACGACTGCGTTGGCAGAGAAGCGTTCGAGCTTGCCTGTGACGAGATTCTTAGCAATGATGCCTCGTGCTTTGCCGTCAATTATGACTACGTCAAGCATCTCATAGCGAGTGTAGAGCTTCACCTTGCCAGCGTTGACTTGTGCTGAAAGGGCTGAGTATGCACCGAGCAGGAGCTGCTGTCCTGTCTGTCCCTTAGCGTAGAATGTGCGTGACACCTGCGCACCACCAAATGAACGGTTGGCGAGTGTGCCGCCATATTCGCGAGCGAAAGGAACACCCTGAGCCACACATTGGTCTATGATGGCATTGCTGACCTCTGCGAGACGGTATACATTGGCTTCGCGTGCACGATAGTCTCCACCTTTGACTGTGTCGTAGAAGAGGCGATATACTGAGTCGCCATCGTTCTGATAGTTTTTAGCTGCGTTGATACCACCCTGCGCTGCGATGGAGTGTGCGCGGCGCGGAGAGTCCTGGATACAGAAGTTGAGGACATTGAATCCCATCTCGCCGAGAGATGCTGCTGCACTGGCACCTGCGAGTCCTGTTCCTACTACGATGACGTCAAGTTTGAGTTTGTTCTTTGGGTTTACCAGACGCTGGTGTGCCTTGTAGTTTGACCATTTCTCCGCAACTGGTCCCTCTGGTATCTTTGAATCTATATTGATAGCCATGATTTTCTATTGATTTATATGGTTTTACATCATGAAAGGAAGTACATTGCCTTCACATTTGCCGAGGCAGTCAGGGCAGAGATAGAAAGCGATAGCAACGATGGCGAAGAAGGCCATGATGACAGTAGACCAGATGTAGCCGATGTTTTTCCAGCGTGCGAACCATACGTGGCCGCTCCATCCGAGTGTCTGCATAGCTGACCAGAAGCCGTGGGTGAGATGAAACCAAACGGCGGCAATCCATACGAGGTAGATGATTACATAGACAGGGCTTTGGAATGTTTGTTTAATCCACTCGAATCCATCTGTTGGAGATATGGTGCCGTGAATGCCTGCAATTTCTGCCCACATCATGTTGTACCAAAAGTTCCAAAGGTGGAGCACCATGCCGAGCACCACAATGATGCCGAGTACAAGCATGTTCTGGCTTGCCCACTCAACAGTAGCTGGCTTGTCGGTGATTTCATACTTGTTGTTACCTCGTGCCTTTCTGTTCTGAGCAGTAAGGATGAAGGCATAAATGATGTGAATTGCCACAAGGGCTCCGAGGCCGCATGTTGCCACGATGGCATACCAGTTTGAACCGAGCAGTTCGCAAATCTGGTTGTAGGCCTCCTTGCTGAAGAGAGCCACAACGTTCATGCACCCATGGAATGTCAGGAAGAGGATAAGTGCTAGTCCTGAAACGGACATGATGACTTTCCTTCCGATTGAAGAGTTACATAACCACATAGAATGTTTGATTGTTTAAGTTATTATTAATTGTGCTTACTATTTTGTACATATTTAAATATTAGTGCAAAAATACCTTTAAAATCCGAATTGCCAAAGTGTTTTATTGAAAATATTTGGTTGAACCGATATTTTTGTGAATCATTACATCTGGATTATGTTATTTTAGTACGGCTGGTTGGCAACCGTTATTGATAATGTTTCATGTTGTCAGCTGCAATTGGTCATCCTCTTCATTACATCTTCCGAGGTTCTGTTACGTGCTCTTTATGTCCCTCCGCTTTGACCCTAATCATTCTCTGGTCAAATATTAGAGTCACAACGGAGGCATAACGGAGTCATAACGGAGGCATGATAGACTTGACTCAGAGAGATTTTATATACAACATAAACTTGAATATGTACTTTGTCGTTGTTGCTGAAATCACACTTTTATGTGAGGATAGCAACATTGTCTTGCTTTAAGTTCTTCATGTTAGTCTGACCCATTATTTATAGATATGTATATGTGGTATAATGAATGGGGAGTGAGCAGACGACTTCTACATGTAAAAAACAAAGAAAACACTGTGTGTGCGCCCACATGTATTGATATATATCAAAAATATCAAGGTTTTCAATAAAAAAGTCATATAAAATTTTGTCTGCGCACTAAAAGGTCGTAACTTTGCATCGTCAAAAGGAAACAAGGACATCACGAGCGAGTGAGACAGTCAATCCTAAGACACTCTGAATAACAAAAATTACAGCACCAATCAGGACGGTTGCATGGTGTTGCAGCAAGAATGAAAGTGCAATAAAAGATTTAAAAAGAAATATTATTCTATCATATAGGTTTTGGTAAAGGTATTAGATTTAGGTTAGTAAAAGATTGTTATTTAGGAGTAGGTCATCGTGAGATGCCCTCCTCCATTTTGAAAGAACATTGATAAAACATCATATATAAGGCTATCAAACGGCCATAGTTGGACGGGAGATTGGGCCAGCTGATTGTAAAGGTTTTAGGTTAATAAGTTGGTTTAGTTAAACATTGTATTAAAGGCATTGTAATCTTTATTTATTAATTTATTAAGAAAGGAGATTGTTTTATGGAAATTATGACTATTGTAGCAGTTGCTATCGTGGCTGTATCAGTTATCGTAAGCAACGTTTCACTCTTCAAATAAGAAAAGTGAAATCTCAGAAAATCCACAATACTCAGTGCAATACCGCACTTGAGTATCAGAGGGATGGGAGAGATAAAAAAGAATTATTTAGAAACAACATAATAATGAAAGGGTGTATCAGAAGTGATTCTGGTACACTCTTTTTGTTATTATAGCCGTCCTGTAAACAGTTTGTGTATCTTAGGATAAATGGGGGCATCTTAGGATTTATTTTCCCTTACGCACGTAGACACACACAGAATACTCTGGAAGTTATTTTTGTACATTACTTATTATAGCAAATCTGAAAACTATTCACTTGGTATAATAAAATTATTCGGTGTTTGTTTGATTTTTAGTCAAATCTTTGTCCTCATCAGTCTTTTTTTATTAAATTTGCCATGTATTACCTTTGGCTAAAGTTCTTTGGTCAAATAAATGCACATATCTGTGGTAGTATTGGCAATGGCATAATATAATGCAGGTTGACATATATTTATGGAACTTTGTATAATGGATTTATAAAACAGAATGGATTTAGAAATAATATATCGAATGAAAAGATTTTTACTTACCAAACTATTGCATGCAGGTCTACCTGCAATAGCATTGCTGCTGGCTCCTGCTGCTATAGCCACAGCACAAACTCCTGAAACACCGCAAGCTCAGCAAGAAAGCCTTGATCGCGGATTCGTATGTATTAACACCTCTGCTGCTTCTTCTTTTCTCACGTGGAGATTTCTTGGCAGCGATGATATACACACTTCCTTCCTTGTTCTGAAGGATGGTGTGGTGGTAGGTGACACTATCCGCAATGCCACGAGTAAACGCATCTCATCAACCATGACATCAAAGTTTCAACTCGTGACGCTGCAGAATGGAGTGCCTGCAGATACCATATCTCCAATATTATTCAACAAGCGTGGCTATCACCTTTTGCAGCTTGATTGTCCAGCAGACGGAAGCAATAAGAGCGGTAGCTACACATATTCACCCAATGATTGTTCTGTGGGCGATGTGGACGGAGATGGCCAGTATGAGCTTATCGTGAAGTGGGATCCAAGCAATTCAAAAGACAACTCGCAGAATGGTTATACGGGCAATGTCTATCTGGACTGCTACCGTCTTTTCACAGGCGACAAGCTCTGGCGTATTGACCTTGGTGTGAATATCCGTGCAGGCGCTCACTACACTCAGTTTCTTGTATATGATTTTGACAAGGACGGCAAAGCTGAAATCATTTGCAAGACAGCACCAGGCTCAAAGGATGCCGAGGGAATATATGTCAATCAAGCTGCAGACCTTGCCTCAATTCGCAGTGCCAGCAACACGAAGGACTGGCGCAACTCCAACGGTCGTATAGACGGGGGGCAGGAATACCTTACTGTCTTTGAGGGACTGACAGGCAAAGCCATTCACACCATCGGATACTATCCCAATCGCAATGCTGAAGCAAAGGTGAGCGATGCATCAGGTACCTTCAATTGGGATGACCGCAGTGGCAAGAAAGACTATGCCAGCTATGGCAACCGTGGTGAGCGTTATTTGGCATGTGTTGCCTATCTTGGTGGCGCAGAGGAGCGGCCATCAGCGGTGATGTGTCGTGGATACTACACTTATGCCTACTTATGGGCTGTGGACTTTGACGGCTCGAAACTCAAGACACGCTGGTTGCACAGTTCGGACAAGAAGACAACCTATAGATTGATGGACTCTGCAGGAAAAACAAAGACATACACTCCGGCCATCAGTTCATCACGTTTGGGTCGCAACACGATGTATGGTAATGGCAACCACAACATCTCTGTTGGTGATGTGGATGGCGATGGCTGCGATGAGATAATCTGGGGATCTGCCGCCCTTGACAATGATGGCAAGATGCTGTACAGCGTGGGATATGGACATGGGGACGCTATCCATCTGGGAGATTTGAATCCAGATCGTCCTGGTCTTGAACTCTTCGACATACATGAGGAGAAAGGAGAATATGCTTGGGACGTGCACGATGCAGCTACAGGCGAGATTCTTTTGAAGGGAGGACAACAGGGTGCTGACAATGGGCGCGGAGTGGCCGCCGACATTGTGAAAGGTAGCCGTGGATACGAGTTCTGGTCTGCATACGGAGGATTTGACAAGAGCAGCCGAAACCAGAACCCTTTCAGTGCTGTGAGCGGCAAGGAAGCTGGCACGCAGAAGCCATCCATGAACTTCCGCATATACTGGGATGGAGATGTCTATGATGAGTTGCTTGACGGAACGAGCATAGCTGAATGGAGCGCCAGCGGCATGTCAAATCTGGGTATCTATACGACCTCTTCAACACAGAAGACATTCTCGGATCTCGGCATGACCCCAGCATCCTGCAATAGCACCAAGGCTACACCTTGCCTCCAGGCAGATCTCTTCGGTGACTGGCGCGAGGAGGTCATCTGGTGGAACAGCAAAGACCCCTCTCAGCTCTATATCGTCAGCAGTGCCACCACTACAAAGTATAGGGTACCAACGCTTATGCACGACCACCTTTATCGCATGGGCGTAGCATGGCAGAACTGTGCCTATAACCAACCACCACATTTGGGTTATTATCTGCCAGACTATGCAGATTCCTTTCAAGGTGTTGAGGACAAGGTGACTGGTATAGCTCCTGTGCAGCAGGACAAGGATGTCACATCTGTTACATACTATAATATGCAGGGGCAGATTATTGATATGCCTAAAGAGACCACAATGATGTATATAGTGAAAAAACGTAACACTGATGGCTCTGTAAATACCGAGAAATACATATCACGTTAATAACAACCTCAATCATTATGCTACTTTTCAAGAGAATATTATCTTTTGCAATGGCATTTTTGGCCATTTCTCATATAGCCTTGGCGCAGGGATCTCGCCGACACTCTCAGCTTGAGTCTTTCACCACAGATAACCCCATGGTGCATGACCCTGTCATGGCTAAGGAGGGCGACACATATTACATATATGCAACAGGCATGGGTATACAAAAGATGACATCAAAGGATCGCAAGACGTGGACTGTATCTCGCAATCCTGTCATGACTGTCATCCCAGGATGGACAACCGATTCAGTGCCAGGTTTTGGCAACCATGTGTGGGCTCCAGATGTAATCCACTGGCATGGCCGTTGGTGGCTCGCCTACAGTTGTTCCACCTTTGGCAAGAACGGTTCGGCCATAGGCCTGCTCAGCGGCCGTTCGCTCAGAGACAATTTGTGGAAAGACGAAGGGTGCATTGTTTCATCTCGTGATAAGAGAGATAATTGGAATGCCATTGACCCCAACTTTGTCATTGATGACAACGACATGCCGTGGCTTGTATGGGGATCTTTCTGGGACGGTATCCAGCTGGCTCGTCTTGATACTACCATGCACATGGCTCAGGGCGAGAAACCACGCACCATAGCTCGTCGATATGACCCTAACTACAAGAACGCTGACCCCAATCCCACTTCACGTTTTGCAGGTACCAACGCTATTGAGGCTCCATTCATCTTCAAGCACGGTGGTTACTACTATCTCTTCGTCTCCTGGGACTACTGTTGCCGTGGCGCTAAGAGCAACTACCGTGTGGCAGTAGGACGAAGCAGGACTGTAGAGGGGCCATATCTTGACCGTGAAGGCAATGATATGGCCAATGGAGGTGGCACACTCTTCCTTGAAGGAGACAAGAAGGAATGGGAGGCTGCTGGCCATTGCGCCGCCTATACCTTTGATGGTCAAGACATTTTCATCTGTCACGGCTATAGCGCCACACAGAATGGTGCGGCCATGCTCATTCAGCGGACAATCGTATGGACTACAGACGGATGGCCTGAATTATAAGCGTGCAGGTTTGGCATTTGTAGGTCGAATAGCATATCTGTCGACTCTGTAAAATTCTATGAATCGAAAGTTTCATACTGCTCTCGTTTTCTGACCTCTCACACCACCATACATGCGATTTCGTATGTACGGTGGTGCTTATTTGGAGCCTTGGTGTGCGAGTTCATTGTCAAGCTCACTCAACATTCCACTCTGAACACAAAACACTAATTAACGTGAGTTCGATGAATATTGACTCACAAAAGTAAGTACTACTGCATTGGAAAAATAAGTTGTACTGCAAGGGCAAAAAAGTTAACTTAAATGGACAAGTAAGTACTACAAGCAGGCTTAAGGCCTTCATCCTTCATTTCATCAGTGTTCTGGCAGAATGTACTGAACCTATATACCCATAAAGCATATTATTCCGAAGTGTTCTTGGAATGAGGTCACCCATTTGTGTCTATGCTGATTCCCCATTAACTTGGGTGGGGGATTTTGTACACGTACAAGAGGCATAGAACCAAAATTCGCGCCTCAAACTACACATGAAGCAAAAAATGTCATCTTAGCACGTCAAATCATCTCGCAAGAAAAAACGCTGCGGAATTAAGGTTATAAATCCAAACTGTCCTCTTTAAGAAGGAAATCGAAAAGGCCTATTGTTAGTATACCATCTTCATTGCGACGTGGCATAATGTGATCCTTCACAATGATTATCTTCTTGAAAGAATCATCGATGTTCATCAACGATCGAGACTCCTGAATTTCTTTCTCCCTGTTTGGAATGGATAAAGCGGATTGTATGTAGTATTTCTTACTGCCGAGGCAGGCAATAAAGTCCACTTCAAGCTTGATACGAACCCACTTACCATCTTTGTTTTGTTTCTTTATCTCCACCATTCCAACATCCACGCTATAACCACGTGTGATAAGTTCGTTGTAGATGATGTTCTCCATGATATGCGTCTCTTCCTGCTGGCGCATATCCAGTATGGCATTTCTCAAACCTATATCTGAGAAATAGTATTTTGTGAGAGTATTGATGTATTTCTTGCCTTTTATATCATAACGTATGGATTTGTTCAGCAGAAATGATTCTGTCAGATAGGTAAGATAATTCGCAATAGTCTTGTTTGTGATATTTACATTTTTTACACTTTTGAATGTGTTTGAAAGTTTTGTCGGATTACATGGGGAGCCGATGGCTGATGCCATAATGAGCACAAGCTCGCGCATTTCATTCTCATTTTGGACTCTGTGCCTCTCAATAATGTCCGCCAAATATACAGTTTCAAACAGGTTCTTCAAATAGCCGATCTTCTTCTGCTCCGTTTCAAATGATTGGACAAGAGGTAAACCTCCATAGGTGTAGTATTCGCGCCATGCGTCTTGTTTGTCACCACCTACAGCAGAATAGAACTCAGAAAAAGATAAAGGATTCACATGTATCGTCTCACCTCGACCACGGAACTCCGTTGGAATATCAGATGATAGGAAGTGAGAGTTACTGCCAGTCACGTATGTGTCGGCATTGACGATATTGCGGAAACTATTCAAAACGTCCACGAACTCATCCATCAACTGCACCTCATCAATGATGATATAATATAGGTCATTGTCCTTGATTCTATCATGAACAAAGTGGAGCATTGTATCAGGATTCCTCAGTTTCTTATTCATGCGGTCTTCAAGGTCAATACGAATAATGTGGTCTTCTGTAACTCCATTCTCTAACAGGTAGTTATAGAACAAAACATTCAGTAGATATGACTTGCCACATCTACGGATTCCTGTCACAACTTTGATAAAACCGTTCTGTCGACTATCTATCAGTTGTTTAAGATAGCTATCTCTTTTAATTTCCTTCATCTCATTCCTAATTTTTGCCAGCATTGGCACTTTTTGGTAATGCGAAGATAATAAGTTTTATTTAACCAGCCAAATAAAGACGACTAAAAAATGCCACTATTGGCAATTTTTGGCCGTCTTTTCGGTTAAAAAGCGGTTTCGTCTTCTCAGCCTTCTTCTCCTTCGAGATTGCCATAAAGCGCACTGACATGCGAAGAAGGAGTTTTCTCCAATCCATCGAGGAACGGTTATACATCCTGTAGAAGCAGTTCTTGCCTGACTGGAACGATCCGTAGAACTGATGAGAGCTGAAACTTCCAATGCTCTCGTGACATATGCGGAAGAGGCACAGCAACACTATCAACAACGAGGCCGAGATGCCCTGCTGTTTCTCCATTTTCAGGTGTCTCAGCGTCTGAGAAAGGTGAAAACGATTGAAAAGATTGATAATATCTGCGTTCATGCGATTCTTTTGGCAGCATATTCTTTTGAAGTGTTCCTTGAATAAGGGCACTCTTTTGCGGACTATCCCGTTTCCCCATTAGCTTGGGTGAGGGATTTTGTACACGTACAAGAGGTATAGAGCCAAAATTCGCGCCTCAAACTATACATGGGGTAAAAATCGTCAGCTTAGCAGGTCAAATCATCTCACAAGAAAAAAACGCTGCGTAATTGAGGTGTAATAATAACATGTCATGTGTTGGCATAAAACAGGAATAAAAACAGGTTTGCGGGGCAATAAATTGAAATCTAACGACCGATTTGGGATAAAAACAGCCCTAAAGAGAAGGATGCTCTCTTTGGGGCTGTTTGTTATTATCATCAGATTGAATGGAGACTGTAGGCTATTCGTAGTCTTGCCAGCTCTTAATCTGAAGGTCTCCTTGGCCAATCTCGCAGAAAGCTTCGATGAAGGCTGATGCGAGACGTGCATTGGTGATAAGCGGGATGTTGTGGTCGATGGCTCCACGGCGGATGCGGTAACCATTTGTGAGCTCACGCTTGCTGTGGTTCTTAGGTATGTTGACGATGAGGTCAAACTTGTGGTCTGCTATCATCTGCATAACATTCTCCTTATCGCTTGTCTCCTCGTCTGGCCATGCCACGGCTGTGGCTTTGATACCATTCTCATTGAGGAATTTGGCTGTGCCTTCGCTTGCGCAAATGGTGTATCCCTTGGACACGAGTGCTCGGGCAGCGTCAAGCATGGCCACTTTTTCTTTTGTGCCGCCAGATGAAATCATGATGGCCTTATCCTTTGATGGAATCTTATAGCCTGTGGCGATGAGGGAGTTGAGCAGAGCTTCCTCGTAAGAGTCGCCCATGCATCCTACCTCTCCTGTTGAGCTCATGTCTACACCGAGAACGGGGTCGGCATTCTGCAGGCGTGCGAATGAGAACTGGCTGGCTTTGACACCCATGCGGTCTATGTCAAACTCACTCTTGTCTGGCTTAGTGTATGGAGCGTCAAGCATGATGCGTGTGGCCGTGTCGATGAAGTTGGTCTTGAGCACCTTGCTGACAAATGGGAATGAGCGTGAAGCGCGGAGATTGCACTCGATGACCTTAACATCGCGCCCCTTGGCGAGGAACTGTATGTTGAACGGACCTGAGATGTTGAGTTCCTTAGCTATGGCACGGCTTATCTTCTTGATTTGTCTTACGGTGGCAAAACTTATCTGTTGGGCGGGGAACACCATGGTGGCGTCGCCTGAGTGTACGCCAGCATACTCCACGTGCTCAGAGATGGCATATTCAACGACCTCGCCGTTTTGTGCCACAGCGTCAAACTCTATCTCGTTGGTTTCTGTCATGAACTGAGAGATGACAACAGGATATTCTTTGCTGACCTCGCTGGCCATCTGGAGGAAGCGTTCGAGTTCCTCATAGTCATAGCATACGTTCATGGCCGCTCCAGAGAGCACGTAAGATGGGCGAACGAGCACAGGGAAGCCTACCCTCTCGACGAAGGCTTTCACATCGTCCATGCTTGTCAGAGCGCTCCATTGTGGCTGGTCAATGCCAAGCTGGTCGAGCATGGCTGAGAACTTGTTGCGGTTCTCTGCGCGGTCGATGCTGATTGGCGATGTGCCGAGGATGGGCACACTCTGGCGGTAGAGCTTCATGGCAAGGTTGTTTGGTATCTGTCCACCTACCGAGACGATGACTCCGCGAGGATTCTCCAGATCAATGACATCAAGCACGCGCTCGAATGAAAGTTCATCGAAATAGAGTCGGTCACACATGTCGTAGTCTGTAGAGACTGTCTCAGGGTTGTAGTTTATCATGATGCTCTTGTAGCCGAGCTTGCGAGCTGTGGTGATGGCATTGACAGAGCACCAGTCGAACTCTACAGACGAACCTATGCGGTATGCTCCAGAACCGAGGACTACGACGGACTTCTCATTATTGTAGTAGTTGACATCGTAGCCTTCGACAGCGTATGTCATGTAGAGGTAATTGGTCAAGTCTGGGTGTTCACTTGCCACGGTCGGTATGCGCTTCACGGCTGGGAGAATGCCGAGCTTCTTGCGGTAGTTGCGCACGGTGAGGTTCTCTTTCTCCATGTTGCCTGCTGTGCCCTTGAGCACGAAGCGGGCTATCTGGAAGTCGGAGAAACCGAGTATCTTGGCCTGACGGATGACATCGGCTGGCACATCAGTGATGTCGTTGTATGCTTCAAGCTTATGCTTATAGTCAACGATGTTCTTGAGTTTGCCGATAAACCAAGGGTCAATCTTTGTCAGTTCATATATGCGGTCGATGGAGTAACCCTCTTCAAGAGCCTGAGCTATTGCGAAGATGCGCAGGTCGGTTGGGTTGGATAGTTCCTCATCGAGGTTGTCAAACTTGGTATGATCATTGCCCACAAATCCGTGCATGCCCTGCCCTATCATTCGCAGTCCCTTTTGGATAAGCTCTTCGAATGTGCGGCCGATAGACATAATCTCGCCCACTGATTTCATGCTTGAACCTATCTTGCGGCTTACGCCGGCAAACTTGGTGAGATCCCAGCGTGGTATCTTGCAGATGAGGTAGTCAAGCGATGGTGCCACATAGGCAGAGTTGGTTGTGCCCATCTCACCTATCTGGTCAAGCGTGTAGCCGAGGGCTATCTTGGCTGCCACGAAAGCGAGCGGGTAGCCTGTTGCCTTTGAGGCGAGAGCTGAAGAGCGGCTGAGTCGAGCATTGATCTCGATGATGCGGTAGTCGTTAGTCTCAGCGTTGAAGGCATACTGTATGTTGCATTCACCCACGATGCCCAGATGGCGCACACAGCGGATGGCTATCTCCTGGAGCATCTTCACCTGCTCGTCTGTCAATGAGCAGGTTGGTGCCACAACGATGGACTCGCCCGTATGTATGCCGAGTGGGTCGAAGTTTTCCATGGATGCAACGGTGAAACAGTGATCGTTAGCATCGCGGATAACCTCAAACTCTATCTCCTTCCATCCCTTGAGGCTCTCCTCCACGAGTACCTGTGGAGCGAATGTGAAGGCTGACTCAGCTATCTTCGTGAAGGTGTCCTCATCTGGACAAACACCCGAACCGAGTCCCCCGAGAGCGTAGGCCGAACGTATCATGATAGGATAGCCGATGCGGCGTGCTGTGGCGATGGCATCTTCCATAGTCTCGCATGCTTGCGATACAGGCACCTTGAGGTCAATCTTGTTCAGCTCCTTGACGAAGAGGTCACGGTCTTCGGTGTTCATGATAGCCTCCACACTTGTGCCGAGCACTTCCACACCATACTCCTTGAGAGTGCCGTTCAGGAAGAGCTCTGTGCCGCAGTTGAGGGCTGTCTGACCTCCGAAGGCGAGCAGTATGCCGTCAGGACGCTCCTTCTTGATGATTTCAGTTACAAAAAAAGTATTGACAGGCAAGAAATAAACCTTGTCCGCAATACCTTCACTCGTTTGAATTGTAGCAACGTTTGGGTTGACGAGCACCGATTTGATGCCTTCCTCACGAAGAGCCTTGAGAGCCTGGCTACCAGAATAGTCAAACTCGCCAGCTTGTCCTATCTTCAGTGCGCCTGAACCAAGGACGAGTACCTTCTTTAGCTGTTTCTTCATCGAAATCTATATATTACCTATGATTAGTGTGTATAAATTATCATGCAAAGGTACGAAAAAGAATTAAATAAATACCTCCAGACTGAGATTTTATATCAATCAGATATTATTATCCACGTTTTATTAGTACTTTTGCCAGCTGAAACGATATAAAAGTATCAATCCATAAATTCGCATGACGATGAAAAGAAAGGAAACTGACCGTCAGAAACCGCAGCCTGTATTTGGAATATTATGAAACCGGATTCCGCAAAAAGTGAATCTGCACCTATATCTTGTTCCTAATGATGCGCCCAACGCAAAAAGTCTCAATGAACGACTTACAACAGGGCACGGGAGATACAGGCTCAACGCATACTTAACCCACCGACTTTTGAAAGCAAGAAGAAAAATCTTCCCGTTGGTGAAGAAGCTCGGTAACGTGGCGAAATACGTGCGGCGCATCAAGGATAAGGCAGGGATATAAAAGGATTTCACCTATCACAGTAGCCGCCACTCGGCAGCCACGTTGGCGATAACGGCAGGTGCCGAACTTTATTCGGTCAGCAAGATGCTGGGACACGGAAGCATTGTCTTCACACAGGTATATGCTTCGGTGAACATGGAGAAGAAGGCGGATGCGGTAAATCTGACGGATGGCATTTTCGGTTAGCCGAATACCGACAACATGGGGAGGAAAATTATTATTCCTTCCATTTGTTCGTTCTTGGCATGCTAAGCCTTGAATCCTGCTGTCAAGGAACTGTTTATTACTACTGATTTTCAGTGTTTCTTGCACTTTTAGAACTAATAAGGGTACCAAATGGATTAAAAATCAGCCTTAAAACGCTGATTTTCGCCCTGCGTGGGAGTTTGTTACAGGAAATTCATTACCTTTGCCTTTGGATTGGGAAAACCATATCCAAGACATAAATATAGATATAAAAGAATCGTTATGCTTATCTTGTGAATTGGAAACGCAGGAAATTTCTCTCGGAGAAATGCTCTGGTTGTCATGACAATGAAAAGGCGACGTGGTGCAAAATAAGGTCATGCTCCAAGGCGCACGGTTTCCACTCTTGTGCCGAATGCTACAATGATGTAACTGAGTGCAAAATATATTCTAATCTCATCGGTAAGATATTCGCCTTTCTTTTCAGATCAGACCGTCCAGCTTGCATTCGATACATCCGCGAGCATGGCGAACAGGCTTTCGCCGAGGAAATGACTAAACGTAAATGTCAGACAATTAAATGTAAATAAAAACCATGTTCATCGCAATTTTAACATATAAGAAACCATTGAGTGAGGTTGACAGATTCCTTGCCGCACACCGTGAATATCTTGCTAAGCATTATACCGTTGGCGATTTCATTGCCTCAGGACCACAGACACCTCGTGTGGGTGGAGTGATTATGATTAAGGCCGAAAACCGCGCAGCCGTGGATGCCATCATTGCGCAAGATCCGTTTAAAATCAATGGAATCGCAGACTATCAGATTGTAGAGTTTACTCCGACAATGTTCTGCGATGATACTTTCAAAAATATCTTCTGATTATGCCATATATATCGATTGAGAGCGGTAAATTAACCGCTCAACAGAAGAAACAGCTGATAGAGCGGCTTACAGCCACAGCCTCTGAGATAACCCATATCCCGGAGCAGTTCTTTACAGTAACAATCAAAGAACTGCCAGATGAGAACTTTGGTATCGGAGGCAAGTCCATCGACGAAATAAAGCGCAACTATAACAGATGACAAAAACCCGTTGGATGAATTAAAATAAAGCATATTTAATTTGCCCTATAGGCTTATGATTGAGAAGATTGAAATATTGCAACATAGTGAATGCCGCCACCTT
>JAXJBE010000262.1:0-1666 GCA_036303125.1 Bacteroidaceae bacterium | reverse complement strand
GGCTCTTTCGGCAGAAGGACGAAGGAAGTGTTGACCTTCAGCGTGATGTTTCCCGTGATTTTGCCTGCAGGGATGCGAGTGCTTGCCTTCGAACCGTAGGTCTTTATGGTGACAATCTCTGTATTGATAGGGAACGTGCTGATGCGCTCAATGTAGGAGAGGTCCTTCTTGAAAGCAGTCACTCCGAGTTCCGACTTGCTGCTTTCCGCAAGAGAGAGGACGGCATTGTCGGAATTAAACATATTTGTGACGTTGATGCTGTAGAACTTCACTCCGGTGGAGTCTGTCAGCGTAGAGTCTATTTTGGTGGCATAGACGATAGGATCCTGGGTACAGTTGGCTACAGCAGTAGCAATCTTGTCATCACTCTTGACGCGTATGTCATAGAGATGAGCACGCAGGAGCATCTGCTTGTTGTTCTTTTCCCAGTAGAGCACCTGCTCATTGGCGAGTTCTCCGCCATATACTCCAGCATCTACTGGTGTTGAGATATAGCGTGTGGTGGTGAGAAAGAGTCTGCCGAGAAGTGAGTCCGGTATCTGGAAGTAATAGTCGTCCTTATGCTTCTGCACATTGAAGAGACCTTTTACTGCCGGTTGCCTTACTTCTTTCTTTACAGGTTTGGTAACCTTCGACTTCTTTTTTGCCTGTGCTCCTGGACTTATCATTGCTGCCATGCACACAAGTAACAATAGTTTTTTCATTTGTTTGGTTTTAGAGTTGTTAATATTTTCTTCAGCCGGTGACGTGGCTGACATGGTGGCTTAATGCTATTTGCTGTACTTCTTGCCTCCGATGATGCGGATGCCATTGCCGTTATAAGGCAGACCTGTGATGCTGTATGCCTTGCCATTAGCGGAAGAAGAGGCGATGGACTTGATGCCAGTAGCATCAAATTCCTCCACGTCTTCGAAACCTGCATTTTCATAGTCAGCCTTGTTACCAGGAAGAACGTAGCACTTCTTCTTGTAGAGAGATTTCAGAGCACTGCTTCCAAGCTCAGGAAGCTTGCAGAAATAGCGGGAATACTGTGCATTGGTACAGAGGTTGAAGGCATTCTTCTGCAGTTCCTTTACAGAAGCCGGAAGGATGAATGCCACTGCTTTTGCAGACTGGCAACCGCTCTCCTGGATAGTCTCAAGCGATGTGCAGGGGCTGAAATCAAGCACCAGATTGTAGCCTGCTGTCTTAGAACTGTTCTTGGAGAGATTGAGAAAGGCACGATTGCCTATGGTCTTGAGAGCTGTGCAGCCTTTGAGATTGAGGGCAGTGCATTCATAACTCTGGTAGAAAGCACGCTCACCAATGGATTCCAGAGCCGAGCATCCTTCGAGATTGATGGTCTTTGCGCCCGTCTGTCCGAAGCCATATTCCTCAATAGACTTGAGATTAGCATGACCTGAAAGGTCTATTTCTGTGATTTTATTGCAGAATTCGAAGGCATAGCCCTTGATAGTCTCAAGATTAGAGCAATTAGAGAAATCTACAGTCTCCAGTTGGGAGTCGCTTGAACTGTTGAAAGCGTATGAACCCACAGAAGTCATGGAAGCTGGGAAGATTATCTTCTTCAGCGGAATGATGGTATTATCATTCTCCTTCATCTGGAAGACATTGGCAGGAAACTCATTAGCAGGGTACTCTATCGTGGTTTCGCCTACTGTCTCGG
>JAXJBE010000261.1:0-8462 GCA_036303125.1 Bacteroidaceae bacterium | reverse complement strand
GCTGAGTTTAGGCCTATCCTGCGCGGGGCACGTTTTATGGTGTTACCTGCGGAGTGGAGCGAGAACAATCCGTTGACTGTGATTGAAAGCCAGAGCCTCGGCACTCCTGTGCTTGGAGCAAGAATTGGTGGTATTCCAGAACTTATAGAGGAGGGGGTGAGTGGCTTAACGTTCGCCTCAGGGGACGTGGAGGACTTGAAGGACAAGATTGTGAAGATGTTCCGTCACGAGTTTGACTATGATGCCATCGCCAAGAATGCTATAGATAGATATTCGAGTGAGGCGTATTATGAAACCTTGATGGGATATTACCACAATGCTGATGATTGCTGACTACAGACTTACTCGCTGCGCGAGTCTGTATGTTGTGGCAGGAATGCCCAGAGGCCAAATGAGCAGCGAGAGCAGAGCCAAGCTTGCTTGAGCTATGCCGAGTCGCGTCTGAGGAAGACGAAGTCAATGGACAGAAATATATCAGAAATCTATTTTTTGAATTATAAATAAAAAAAATGAATAATACGTCTGTTACCCCCCCCCGCCCAAGAACGGTATGGAGCGTTGGATGGATTGCGAGCTTATGCAGCAATCGGAATAGTGATGATGCATGTGTTGTCTAATATAGGAGTGAAACCGTCGGAGAACTATCTGACAGGAACATTGATTCCTTGGTTTACGGATTTTACATTGATGTTTATGATGGTAAGCGGATTTTCATTGTGTTGTGGTTACTATGGCAGGATGAAGGCTGGCTCTATCACACCAAACGCTTTTTACAAGAAAAGGTATATGCGGATATTGCCGTTTTTCGCATGTCTGTGTCTGTTGGATCTGGTGATGTCACCAAGCGTGAATCAGGTTTGCAATCTGTTTGCCAATTTGACTCTGTGTTTCAATTTTATTCCCAATGCGCATATTCCGATGATTGGTGTGGGATGGTTCTTGGGCTTAGTTTTTGTGTTTTACCTGTTGTTCCCGTATTTCGTCTTTATGCTTGACAGCAAGCGGAGAGGGTTGTTGTCATTGGTTATAGCGTTGGCATTGGCCGGATTGTGTACAGTGTATTCATTTAATGCGGATATTCCTGTGACGAAGATTGGCAGGACGAACATCATATACACAATGCCGCTGTTCATGACGGGTGGCATAATTTATCTGTATAGGGATAAACTGAAATTGGATGGTATCAGGCAATATATATTCTTAGCTTTTTGCATTGTACTGACCATCTTATTCTTTGCCTATCCAGATGTGCGAAATGGTGGATTTGGGGCTCTTGTGGCAGATATGCTGCTTTTCGGCTCTTGGTTGATCTATGCTCTTGGATCAAAAGATTTGATCTTGAATAACAGAGTGGTTCGATTCATAAGTGGCATTTCCATGGAGGTGTATCTGTGTCACATGGTTGTGTTCAGAGTGGTGGAAAGGGTTCATATGGAACAATCCATCGCTGATGCAGATGTGCTGTATGTGTTGACATGTACAGTGGTGATAGCAGGAGCAGTGGCTTTCTCATGGTGTTTTAAAAGAGTTGAACATATGACGAAAACTGCTTTGTCAGCTGGTGGCAGAGGTGAGAATGAATAACTTTTGATTAACATATTAAACAAAACTATTGGATCTGTAATATGGCAGAAAAGAAACTTAACGGTACGGTCATAGTGACATACCGCTGTAATGCACGTTGTTCTATGTGCAACCGCTACAAGGCTCCTTCTCGTCAGGAGGAGGAGATTTCGTTGGAGACCATCAAGAAGTTGCCCAAGATGTATTTTACGAACATAACTGGAGGTGAACCGTTTATCCGCACGGATCTGAAGGAAGTGGTGAGGGAGCTGTACAAGAAGAGCGACCGCATCGTCATCTCTACCAACGGGTTCTTTACGGACCGCATCATCGACCTGTGCAAGGAGTTTCCGCAGATTGGCATCCGCATCTCCATCGAGGGACTGGAAAAGACGAACAACGAGATTCGCGGTCTGAACGATGGCTACCAACGTGGATATACGACACTGAAGAAACTTCGTGAGATGGGCATGAAGGACGTAGGATTTGGCATGACCGTGCAGGACAAGAACGCGCCAGACCTCGTACCGCTGTATGAGATTTCAAATGATATGGGTATGGAATTTGCCACTGCTTCGCTTCATAACTCTTTTTACTTCGTTGAGGCAAAGAACATCATTCATGACCGTCCGATGGTGGCTAAGAATTTTGAGAAGCTGGTAAATGAGTTGCTGAAATCGAACTCGCCGAAGAAGTGGTTCAGGGCTTACTTCAATCACGGTCTTATCAACTACATCTACGGTCAGAAGCGTCTGCTGCCTTGCGACATGAGTTTCGACACGTTCTTCATTGACCCATATGGCGATGTGATGCCTTGCAACGGAACGAAGGACAAGGAGGTGATGGGTAATTTGAACCGCCAGTCGTGGGACGAATTGTGGAACTCGCCTGAGGCAGAGAAGGTGCGCAGGAAGGTGCGCTGCTGCGACCGCGACTGTTGGATGATCGGTTCGGTGTCGCCAGCTATGCACAAATATATCTACAGGGTGATTCCCTGGGTGATGTGGCATAAACTGAAGTCGATGTTGGGCATGAAGTACTCGATGTTCGAGAACAAGATTTGCCGTGACTTGAGGGACGGAAAGGTGACTAAAGAAGAACTCGACAAGTGCTCTACATGTGACATGTATGCCACGATCAACAATGGCCTATCGGATGACTCTAAAGAGGCTCTAAAGGGCAAACGTGGTGAAGATATCGTGAATGCAGACGTGGCGAGTCAAGGATATGAGACCACGAAGATGGAGACGAATCGCGAAATTGAGATAAAATAATTTTTATCTCTTTCTTTTCCCGCTTATCTGCAGCCAAAGGGCGGATAAGCAGGAAAGGATGATTATGCCAATATATTGAAAGGCTTCTTTTGTGATGGTGAAGAGTTTTCTCATTGATTATCCTCTTCTATAATGGAAACCATCTGAGCTGGAGTAATCACCTTGGGAGTAACAGGAAAATGCTTGATATTGCCTGTGACGAGAAAGGAATCCTCCATGCTTAATGAGACTTCATAGAATGGGCGGTCTTTCTCATCGGGCATGTCACCATCGAAAGGAATACGGTCGGAATGGATGCCGTACTTAGCGATGAGAGCCAATACAGACTTTATTTTTGACTCTGGAAAATGGAATTTTGTGCGATGCAACACATCCATGTACTCCATGAGAATATCATCATTGTAAACATTCACGATGTCACCTTTTGCCATATAATCCAGAACCTTAGCTGTAGCAGTTTGCGGATTATGAGTAAGGAGTGCCGATACAATAACGTTGGTGTCAATCACTGCGTATGTCATACTGTCTTTCGTCTTGCCTCCCTTACGGCATTGATTTCTGCATTGATTTCCTCAAGAGTCAATTCAGGTCTGTTTTGGGCATCTTCTCTTATCTCTTTGATTGCTTTTATCGCCCTGGCTCTCAAATCCTCTTCCTGTTCGGGAGCCGCAATCACGAAGGGTATACGGCGGCAGCGGATTACCTGACGCACAAAGATGTTGATGGCAGTATTGGCACTCATGCCAAACTGCTCGCAAAGCTGGTCGAACATAGCTTTTTGCTGGTTGTCTATACGTACTGTCATTGATGTCTGTGCCATAATCGTAAGTGTATTAAATAAATATCTCGTTGCAAAAATACAACAAATTTACGTCATAGTGGCATAAATTCGTTTGTTTAAGATTGTTTTTATAAATATTTAACCATATTCTATAATGAAAATAGTTGTTACCGGCACCCGTGGCATTCCCAACGTCATGGGCGGAGTGGAGACGCACTGCGAGGAACTGTTTCCGAGGATAGCGGAGATGGGAGCAGATGTCACTGTTATCCGCAGAAACAGTTATGTGCATGACGGCCTGAAGGAGTGGAACGGTGTGAAGCTGGTGGATGTGGACACACCAAAAACGAAGTCCTTCGAAGCTATCATTCACACTTTCCGAGCCATTAACAAAGCAAAGAGTCTTGGAGCGGACATTCTTCATATACATGCCATCGGGCCTGCACTGCTTGTGCCTTATGCCAAGATGAGAGGGATGAAGGTGGTGTTTACGCACCACGGTCCTGATTATGACCGCGACAAGTGGGGATTTACGGCTAAGACTATTTTGAAACTTGGTGAGAGAATGGGATGTATGTTTGCTGACGAGATGATTGTGATATCGGATGTAATAAAGAACCTGATTGCAAAGAAGTATGGCAGAACCGAGCATGTGCATCTTATATATAACGGTGTGCCACGACCAGACATCTGCGACTATCCCGAATATTTTGAGCAGTTAGGCATAGAGAAGGGAAAGTATATTCTGGGAATGTGCCGCTTTGTGCCTGAGAAGAACTTACATCACTTGGTTGAAGCGTTTGCTTCATTAATGAGGAAAGAGAATTTAGGAATGAAGCTGGTGCTGGCTGGTGATACAGACTTTGAGGATGGATATTCACGTGGACTGAAGGAAATGGCACGCAAGAATGATGTGGTACTGACGGGATTCATCAAGGGGCGGAAGCTGCACTCGCTGTTGACCAACTGCCGCTGTTATTGTCTGCCGTCTTCACATGAAGGTTTGCCGATTGCACTGTTGGAGGCGATGAGCTATAAAGTGCCAGTGGTGGTTAGTGATATTCCCGCCAATATGGAAGTGGGATTGCCGAAAGAGAATTACTTCCCGTGTGGGGATGTGAAGGCACTGGCAGAAAAGCTGCACGAGGTGATGAGTAAGCCATTGGTGTCTGTTGATTATGACATGGGCAAGTATGACTGGGATAAGATAGCAAGAGAAGTGGATGATGTATACAGATCTTTTCTTTGAATTATGGGGTGACTATAAATTAAAGGTAATATGTATATGGAAGAAGAAAGGGTTGATGACGAGATTCAGCAGGTGGTGAATGAAATGCTGGGGCTGCCACATGACATTCTCCTCCGCCATCTCACATACTGGTCTGCGGATATTGACAACGGGGAATATGGCATGGACAGTGAACTGGCACGTGAGGAGTGGTATGAGGACTGCTGCAACTATGCCTCAGCTGAAACGGAACAGGAGAGGTACATGTATGCCGGGTGCATGGCTTTGAAGATGGGGCGCATGCTGCAAGACATCAAGCATCGGAATCCCGACCTGTTCGCAGCTGCCTTGCGTGCGGTGAGGTCGAGAATGAACAACCGCAATGTGGTTCTTCTGCCAACAATGCGCGAGGAGATTGAGGAAACATGGATAGAGCCTGTGACATGGGAGGACGGGAGAGTGGCGGGGATGGGATATGCCCCCTTGGTTCAGACGTTCATGCGACAGTATGAGCAGGGGAAGATAAAGGAGGCGGCGGGCAACACGCTCTATCTGCTTGAACGCATCGGCAGGCTGTGGTTCAATAAGCCGAGGCTCTTTGACCCGGACAGCAGATGCCGGAGCTCATCATACGAGTTGCTGATGGAGGCGGCATGCCATATCTTGGTGAGCATAACGAAGGACAAGCGCACTATGGCATCATTGAGAGATGACATCCCATGGCATCTGCGCACCATCAACATGATATACAGAAGAGTCTTTGAATCTTTCGATACCCGTTTTGACAATCTCATGTATTGGGAGGTCAGCAAGGGTGCGTTTGCCAGTGGATATGAATGTTTGATGTGTGATTTCATCCTTAGATAGGATAATAGGACATTATGCATTTGTGCTATTTCAGAATAGATCCTCAAAACCACAACTACAGCAATCAATATCATCCCACATAACGACTTTATAAAAATTTTATTGCACTTTTTGCAGATATTATTTGCACAGAACGGGAATTTCTCCTATATTTGCACAATAAAACCTACGAACTATAGCTTATGGCAAATTATACACGCAACATACTCAAATCGTCCATCATCACTCTCATGCTCCTCGCTCCAGCATACGTATTGGCCGAAGAAGCCTTACCTAATGAGCCTGCCATGGAAGAAAAGCTGGAGAAAGCGGATAAGGAGGAAATAGTGATAAAGATGGCAGGAAACAAGACTGTGCATATTCTCAATGCCAAAGATTTCACGATGGAAGTCTATAGCATCACAGGCGAGAAGCTGCACTCGCAACTTGTAGAAAGCAACGCACAGTCTGTCAACTTGGGAGCGCTCCACCTCAACAGCAAATGCATCATCATCAGAGTCGGCAACAAAACACGCAAACTTATCATGCAGGCATAATAGCTTCTGCATGCCGTGCTGAGAGTTGACTCACTCACACATAAACAGCGCAACAGTACAAAGTGGAAGATCTGCTATTCATGGCAAGGGTCTTCCACTTTCTGTTTCTACATGCCCATGCCTTGCTGCCAATCAATACAAAAAAGTCTCCGCTAAACACAACAAGCCGCCACTGACCACAAAAAGATGCCACCGCTGACCACAAAAAAATGCCGCTCTACACAAAAAGCTATCGCTCAATTAAACCTTTCGACACATTGATGGTCAAACATGCGAGCAACTATTAAAGATTGCCTTCTATCCATTCAGCAGCAATGCTCTTATACACATTATTTATTATAAAGATATTGTGAGCACCTGCTTTATCAACTCTTCTATATCCGTTAACCCCTCTACCTGACCCGCACCTCAAATGGCTAAAATAGACGAACAAGACATCATACTCCGCCTCAAGAACCAGTCCACACGCAGACGTGCATTCGAGGTTATGGTCAACTCCTATTCGCGCCGACTGTACTGGCAGATACACTATATCCTCCAAGACCACGACGACACAGACGATGTGCTCCAAAACACTTTTCTGAAAGCATGGAACGGCTTAGACAACTTCAAAGGCGAGTCTGCGTTATACACTTGGCTCTACCGCATAGCGCAGAACGAAGCACTTACCTTCGTCAAGCAGAAACGCCACCTCGACTCCATCGATGATGAGGACTTCGCCGAACCGTCAACATTTGTGGCCAGCGAACATTTTGACGGCAACCAGGCACAGAAGACACTGATGCAGGCTATAGCAACCCTCCCTCCCAAGCAAAGGCAGGTCTTCTGCATGAAATATTTTGAAGACAAGAAGTATGAAGAGATGTCAAACCTCATCGGCACAAGCATCGGAGCACTCAAGGCTTCCTATCACATAGCGGTGGAGAAGATAACAAGATTCATACAGCTTAAAGAATGAACATGATGGAGACTCTCAAACAAGCATTCGCACGTACGCCACCTACCTTCGCAAGAAAAATAAACAAACATCCGCACGTACAATGTCTACCATCACAAGAAAAAAACAAACAAGCATTAAACCTTAGCTGACTCACACAGTCAAACAGATAACAAACAACTAAAAACATTACAGCAATATGAGTACACAAGACAACCGAATATTAGACAAGACCAGGGGCAAATATCCCTTCAAGGTCTCAGACGAATACTTCGACAACTTGACTGCTCGTATCATGGAGCAGATTCCCGACGAGTCTGTCGACATCAGCAAACCATTATCCCCAACCGAGACAAACAGCCGCAGATCCATCAGATGGTGGCTCCAGGGCGGTTCAATAGCCGCATCCCTCATACTCATCGCCACCGTATCCCTCCGACTCATCAACAAGGAAGAAGCACCGGACACGCCACCGATGGCCAACATCGAGTACACCTCAACCGATGACTACAACGAGGCTCTCATGACATACTCCATGACTGACAACTTCGATGTGTACTACTACCTTGAGGGAGAAGAGGAAGAGTGATGGGACGGGCTTTGAGGCCTGGAACACGAGCCATAGACTTAGGCTCCTGAACCATGAGAAATGAATTTGATCTATGGTTTAAAACATTGGCCGCACGCGCAATTAACTAACAACTATCTATCATATAAAGAAAGGATTTGCAACATGAAAACATTGATAACCATCATCATCGCCCTCGCCCTCAGCATCAGCGCAAATGCCCAAGGCGCATGGCCTGGAGCCAGCAACAAAAAGCAAGAAGACAACAAGCCCGCACAGGGATGGAATGCCAACCAAGGCAAACAGCACGATGACCGCCGCCAGGCATTCTCTCCAGAGCAATTCATGAATGCACTCGTGGACTTCGTCATCAAAGAAGCACATCTGACCAAAGCCGAGGCCGCAAAATTCGAGCCTATCCTCCGCGAGATGCACGAAAAGCAGCATACCATCATGGAAAAGCAGCGCAAGGCCATGTTCCACCCGCGCAAGAACAATAACCTCACAGAGGATGACTATGAGCGCATCGTCAGCAACTCCATTGCCACCGACATAGAGTTGAAAAAGATAGAACAGACTTACTATAAAAAATTCCACAGCGTCCTCTCTTGGAAAAAAGTATTCGCCGTTCGCATAGCTCTACAAAAATGGCAGATGGAAGCCCTCAACCGCTTCCAGCCAAACAGAGGCAGCAGGCGCAATCAGCAG
>JAXJBE010000260.1:0-15328 GCA_036303125.1 Bacteroidaceae bacterium | reverse complement strand
TCTTTATACAGATCCATCATACCAGTTGCCCGCATTCACCGAGATGTGGGCACATTGGGACAAGGAGCGCTCCGACTTCTGGACAGAAGCATCTATTGCTGCACGCCGCCAGCTGCGCATCGCCTCACACCCTGTCACAGGACTTTTCCCCGACTACAGCACCTACGACGGCAAGCCATTCCGCGGCCCGTTATGCAGCTACGACTCTCGCCGGTTCCAGTATGACGCCATCCGTTGCCCTATGAACATCGGCATGGACTATTACTTGTTTGGTGCAGATTGCGAAGCACAGCGACAGACCATGCAACGCATGCTGACATTCTTCCAGCAAGACGGTTTTAAGCATGGGCAATTTGAAGTTGACGGTTCATCCCCTACAGGCAACTATACAGCAGGCATGACAGGAGCCAATGCCGTAGGCAGCATCACCCTATATGATAGAGACATGAAACATCAGTATCTTGAGATGTTATGGAATGCACGTGCACCACAAGGGAAGTGGCGTTACTACGAGGGTATGGTGTATATGCTTTCAATGCTCCACGTTTCAGGATATTTCAGAATATATTGATTTTCAAAACGGACTATACACACAATGACCATCAACGAACGCTACACCCTCTTCATCGACTACTTCTCCGCTGCCATGCCCAATGCCGACACAGAGCTTCACTACACCACCACCTTCGAGCTCCTCTGCGCCGTCATGCTCTCAGCCCAATGCACCGACCGGCGCGTCAACCTCGTCACCCCCCAGCTCTTCAGCGTTTATCCCACAGCCCAGGACCTCGCTTCAGCCACACCCAATGATGTGTACCAAATCATACGCTCCGTCAGCTATCCCAACAGCAAAGCCGCGCATCTCGTAGCCATGGCCGCCCAACTCGTCAGCCTTCACAACGGAGAAGTCCCCTCCACATTAGAAGCCCTCACCGCCCTGCCAGGCGTAGGCCGCAAGACAGCCAACGTTGTCCTCAGCGTCGCCTTCGGCCAGCCACGCATGCCCGTCGACACACACGTCTTCCGCGTCAGCCACCGCATAGGCCTCGTACCCTCCAGCTGCACCACCCCCCTCTCCGTAGAGCAAGAACTCGTCAAGCACATACCACCAGCCATAGTCACCCGAGCCCACCACTGGCTCATCCTCCACGGCCGATACGTCTGCAAGAGCCTCTCGCCACTATGCGGCACCTGCCCCATCAAGAGCTTCTGCAAGCAGGGCAGCAAATCCACAAAGGATGCGCCTGCCAAGCGGAAAAATATCCGCTAAGCCCACCTGAAATATCTCGGATTAACATTGTAAGGTGTATGGCAAACACATTTACTGATTCTTCTGCAATTCATCTTAAAAGTTAGTAATACTTACTTGGCCAACAAAGTACTACTGTCTTAACAAATGAAGTATTACTAACTTTTTACGGAACCGCAGAAGATTCTTTTTTCTTAAACAATAATAACTTTTTGTTATCACACATTCATGCATCTACATACAAATAAAGTGGCATACTCCATGAGTACGCCACCTTACATATATACATCAAAAAGTTGATACTGGCTATTTTACAACAATCTTACGTCCTCTGAAAATGTAAAGGCCAGGAGCTAATCTGCGAAGGTCATCATCAGTGGCATCACACTTAATAATCAGTCCTTGAGCATTATATACATTATTAGAACGGATTTCATCGGACTTAATGTCGACAAAGCCTGTAATATCTGTAAAATCTTTCACATTTATGTTGACCTCAGCATAAACACTCGAACCATCGGTTGAAACGGCACGGACGGTGGCATAACCATTTGCATGAACCTTAACAAGTCCGCTGGCATTTATGCTGACTATGTCCTCACCCGAAGAAACCATCCAATTCACCCCTCTCATCGTAGCATCCACCGGATATACCGTCGCAATAAGCTGAAGTTCGGTCTTTTCTTTTCCGTCAACATCAAAACTACCATCAATACTTGATATTGACACATAAGTAGCTGGTATCAGCGTACCAGCATCTGACGTTGATACCACATTAGAACGAGATGCCGTAGCATATGAAGCAGCACTTGCTTTTAGTATGCGACCTGCTTTTTCGACATCGAATTCCACTGCATAGAAGCATTCGCCTGCTGGAGCATCCACGTCAGTATATGAAGAGATACTGCCCGCCACTTCAGCAATATTCTTAAGGGATGAGGGTGAGTCGCCGCGCAGTATACGGTAGCTTATGACATTACGGCCTTCATATTTATTCCAACTTAGATTCCACCCTGTTCCCGCTCCTCGGTTCACCATCAGATGCATGGGCTGATGAGCTGGTGACATGAGTGTCTCGCCATAAGTTAATCCATAAGAAATGGCATAGCGTTCGCTTTTGACTATTGGGATGGAAGCTACATCGGAATATGATGTCGTGTTAGCATCTAAAGTGGCAATAAGTTCAAACACACCATATTTAGATGTTTCTCTGAATACCTTTATATCCGTTACTAAAGTTCGCAATTCAGGAGATACATTCCAGTTGACGCGATAGTATCCGTCATTATCAATATCAACAACAGATACGGCAGGCTGTTCTGACAGCAATGAATATTTTGCCTGCAATTCATACACATCAGTACCATAATCCTCTGTTAGCGTATGACGGATGCAATAGCCGCCGTTTTTAACAAGTCGTGAATTTTCTGGTACTATAAGCTCTATGCTGTTCCCATCCACCATACGTATGCTATAAGTGTCTTCCCGCGGTTCAAGAACTTCTTCTTTCTTTCCACCAACACCTTCCTGTAATCGAACCAGCTCCCATTTAGAATTGTGAGTATTGTCACACTTAATGACAACCTTTGTTCCAGCAAAAATCTCATCGGGTGCAACAAAGCCAGCATCAAGAGCAGGATGAACATAGATGCTTGATGAAAAGTCTCCACACTTGACGGTCTTGATACCTTCAGCATGCCAACAAACATCCACATATTGCGAAGTGAAAGATACAATTTCAGCATCATTGCCAAAATCCACCTCTGTTGCATTGATGCCAGCATACAGCATTACTCGAGTTGTCGTGCCAATCATAGCGGATGCAGGCAGATCAAAAGCACCGCTTGCAGCCACTGTCAACTCAAGAGTCTCGGAAAAATCAGATTGCACGCCTTGCATATCAACACTTTGCACCTTCACTTCATAGTTTCCTGCAGGAATAGACCTTATAGGTATGGTTATTTTGGGAGTTGCAAACAGCATTTTTCCTGCAGGCACAGCCACACCATTCATACCATCATTCAGAGGTGACATGAAATATGCATTCTCTCCATCCTTCCCTTTGCGCTTGATAGATATATTGTATTTCAATCCCGCAGCTGGGGTTTCCTTGTCAGCACCATAATTCCAGGCTATCACAACAGATTCTTTATTTTGCGAAGCACGCAAATCTATTGGTGCAGTCGGAGCCTCGTTTGTTGCGCCATACAGGATATTGTCAGAGATGCCAATCTTCCCGTCTGTTCGTTTATATGGCAACACGTCATACAGGTAGCCATTCACCTTTTGAACATCCCAAGTTCTATCTGGATACATATAAACAACATAATACCCTGATGTTTTAGACCCTATAACCAAATCCCGACAACCATTATTGTCAAAATCAAAAACATCCATGATATAATGAAACGGGTCATTGCTTCTGAGAGCCGGTATCTTAGTTATAGCACCATTATCCCAACGGATATATGTTGTATCGGCATACTCGGAAAATCCAGCTCTGGAAAACGCCGAGTTCCATGCAATATCAACCTTACCATTACCATCAATGTCTTCCGCAAGAATAGAATGACAATATATTATCTCTGGAACATCGAATGTTTCGTCTTTTTGGAAATTGAAATCTCCTTTATTGATGTAAAGGCTTCCATCATCGCAGATAAAGTCAACCAGACCATCACCATTGAAATCATTCATAAGGTTAATGCCGCTTTCGCAGATATAGACATTTGCGAAGGTCTTATAATCTCCCGTATTACGGTTTATCCAACGCAGTTCAGAATTGTCTGTTATATCATATACCAAATCCAAATAACCATCATTATCAATGTCATAACGAAGATGATCAAAATCACCCCTCCATCCTACATATTCTTTTGTCATATATTTATCCCCGTCATTGATTAAGAAGCTGTGCTCCCCTACCATATCAGGCAATCCATCATTGTTCACATCAGCAACAACACGCGGCATCCATTCTCCGACCCAAGATAGATTAGAGTTGAACAGCCTTTTTATCGGTGAATAATTACCACTTTCATCACCCTCAAGAAAATTTCTATCACTTGTGAACAGTTCCGTCCTACCGTCAAGATCCATATCAAAGGCAGCATACACAAAATTCGTATTTCCTGTTCCTGGAACATTGTAAATATCCGTTGCTCTTTCCATGCGACTCTGGATTATATTCACAGAACGAGACGTGACACCTCTACTGCCCGAAGGCGAAGTGACAGTGAGGGTAAGTTCCTTTTCGCCTGGTGTAGGGAAGACTACCGTCCACCTGCCATCTGCATGTGACTCGACAATACCATCTCCCACACTCCAATCATAGGATGCCCCATGCACCATAGGCATGTCCAATATCAATTCAATTTCATCATTCACGGTAGTTTGCCCCT
Organism: Bacteroidaceae bacterium; assembly: GCA_036303125.1. Lineage (GTDB taxonomy): Bacteria > Bacteroidota > Bacteroidia > Bacteroidales > Bacteroidaceae > Minthosoma. The sequence goes on along the minus strand of JAXJBE010000260.1, from coordinate 10,678 downwards.
TTGCAGAAACCACGAACGATGCTGCAGGCTGCCTCTTTTCGAAAATTGTATATTCGCTGAACCGCGAACCCATCATCCCTCCGTCTATGGCTTGCACCGATACATAAATCTTTCCGTCAGGCCAAGTGGAGGCGTTGAGTCTGCGCTGTGTAGAATAGCCACAGTTTCCCTGAGCCATATTCTGACGCACTCCATCGGCAGTTGCATATGCATGAAGTATGTCACCCTTATCTGGTGCGCTGCCTATGCGTAACTCGTAGGTCAGGTCAAGTTGGGCTGTTTCCTTGTCTGCTGCACGATTCCAAGAGATTGATACTTCTCCTGTTGCAGAATTATAAGCCACATTAGGAGCAGAAGGACTATTGGGGCGGACATTCTCTTTCTCTGATGGTGTTATCATCCTGTCTGGACATACAAGACGCATCAAACCACTATTGTCTATATTGGCAGCCATCAAGGAGATATCACTACTTGTAAAAGAAGTAAACTCCGTAATTATTTCGCCCTCAGTAGAAACATTTACGCCATTTAATGGATATGAAATTACGGAATGTTCGTAATGACCACTTTCATATCTACTACATGTTGCTATCACTTCATAGTTGCCATCGGCATCATAATCGACGCACTCCCTAAACACTACATCTCCATCAATAAAATTCTCACGACGCTTGAAATTGCCATTGCCATCATTTATGAACATTACAAGATAGGCCTGTCCTGCATTGTTTTTGGGGTTGAAAGGTATAAGAATGTCAAGATCGCCGTCTTTGTCAAAATCACGAATCCATATAGGAGTAGCAGCGCTAAATCCATTTAAAAGTTCTTTCTTTAGGGAACCACCTTCTTTGTTTTGCAATATCACACTGATTTCCTTTTGTGCACTATCGTAAAAGAAAATATCATTAATACCATCTCCGTCGAAATCACGTATAGCCACCATACCGCCGAAGGTGTCAATTACATAACGCCCATCTCTGGTATTAAGCAAATTGTAACCACTCGGATAGTCGATAAAATCAATATAACCATCGTTGTTAATGTCTATCTGTTCATAGCTGCAACCATTCGCACCAGTAACAGGCTTTGAATCTTTAATCATAGACATAGAGGACATCAAAGATAAATCACAGCCAGATGGTGTCTGAATGGCATAGTCATAGTACTCTTGTGGAGTCATCAAGGCTATCTGCTCGCTGGCAAAAGCTCCATCATAGCCCATCGTTAGGATTTCCCCACTGGTTGTTGAAGTGTCGTATTGTTTTCCCTTCCAAAAATCTGGTCTGCCATCGTTATTATAATCAATCGGACGCAAAGAGATTCCAACATCAGCAGATAGCACTTCCTCAAAAGAAGCACCATCCACACGATAAATGGCATTTGAAGAGTAAGCATCAAGACGCTCACCTCTATCGTAGCATATCCACCCATTTATGTCAGCACCTTTTCCTTCAAGTAGGATTTGAGATTTCAAGTCTGCCCTGAATTTGTTCACTCTACCTGAGCATACCCATTCTTTTATTCCGTCACCATCTATATCATGCCACATATCCCGCTTCGTGGATAAATCCAAACCATCAATAGTATTATCCTGCACTTCCTCATGGCAGTGCATCTCATATACTAATGCTTGAGGATTCGGAACTACCACCTCAAGATATTCGTCCCCAGAAGGATTATAATTATTAATCCACTCAATTTTCAGATTGACATCAGTCGCATTCTTGGGAACAAACGCCAATACGTATCTGTAACGGTATAAGTCTTTATAGTATGACAGGGTGGACGATTGAATAACTGTTGTCCCCGAGGTAAATGTAAGAGTAATGTTTCCTGGTTCGAGTTCACTATACTCCTGGTTAATACTAAACGATGGATACACAATCTTTGCATATACGGGTACATCCAAAAGTATTGCGGCATTTGACAAAGGCACGTCTTCAGAGTCACCCTCATAGGAAGCAGGACCAATTTTAGCTGTCAGCTCCAGTTTTAGTTTTTGGGGGTCATCACCAACTATTGCCTTATACGTGTGTTCATCTTGGAGTTCATCTCCTCTTACGAGCGTCATGGAAACAGTATCACTCAAATCCTCGTGAGGGTTGTTTACAAACATTTCGCCTAATGTAAAATAAGTAGGACGTATGTCATTATCCACATACTCAGGCAATTCGACTTTCAAGCGCACAGCCGTATTCGGGATTCTGTTTAATCCGTTTTCAGCAGGCGTGTATTCCGCAAAGTTGATGCCATCTTCACTTACGAGCACTTTTTGTATTTTTCTTGGTTCAAGCCGAGAGTGATAGTGCCACATTATAAGCACAGGATTTTCGACCTGTCCCAAGGACAGTTCTGGTGACAGGTACATACCATCGAAAGTCTTTGTCCATCCTTCAAAATTACCATCATTCTGCCGAGCACTAATCAGCACCTGGCCATAATCTTCGGGAATGTCATTACGGACAGCAGCGGCCTTGATGGCAATTGTACAGAAAAAGCATAGCATGCAACACATTATCGTTTGCGCCATACCAACTTTTATTTTCTTTACATGTTTCATGTTTAGTTGTTATAAATTAGTTCTTTATTACGAAAATATAATCTCTTAATGATTCATACACAAAAAAGGCGTGATAACCATTCTTACGCTTGTTTCATTTCTGGTTACCGCCAAGTGACCACACTCATAACAAGCACAGAATGGTTCACGCCAAATAAGCGTGAACCTCCAGTCAGCTTGTCCTCATGAGTTGAATATTGGCGGTATTCGAAATGAGAGAACAAGAGCTAAAAGCTCAATATATAAATATGTATAAGTCGTTCTACAAGTTGTCAGAACAGAAACGCCAAGTTTGCAATTAGAGGCTAAAACCCGTTGTTTCCTCTAACAGGAATATTGCATACATCGCAAATGTCCCGATACGTTTCAGTTTATTTGGTGTCTGTTTTGTATTTTTCGATTTAGTTCAACCCTGTATTCTGTCTATGCCCCATCACCGGGTGGCAGGAGTGAATACGTGTTCCTACCTAATTGTTTTTGCTATTCAAGATTTCCCGACAAAGATACTTGGAATTTCGCAAACCAACCCACAAAAACATGATTTTTCTTTCTTTGCCGATTTAAAAATCAGCTTTTTGTGCAGGTTTAGACAAAAATTGTAAGGCGGATAAGTTAAAAACAGAAACAGATTGGGCATCACAAAAAGCGCGGATCTTCATTCTCTGACTCACCGTCCACATTATATACACACCTGCATCAGATTCTGCACACAAAACTCGGTCAAGATTACTCAATCCAATAAATAAGCTTACCAACACCCCCTCGGGAGTAAGCCCAATGGTTTTACCGAGCCAACAGTGATAAAGGATTATCCGATACGCAACCGCAAAATTCTCCTCCATGTCAGGCTCAGGCACTATCTTGACGCCAATGACCGCAACATCATACTCAATCAGTATCCTCCTGACTGCCGATGGTGCAGAAATGTCCGTTAAGTTAGGTCTTTTTTAAAAATATAGCGATGGATACTCTTCCATTGACGGCTGGATCATTGGCAAGAGCCTCTCACCATTATGCGACACCTGCTCCACCAAGAACTTCTGCAAGCAGGGAGGCAAGATGTCAAAAAAAGTATCCGCCAAGCAAAAAGCGAAACTATAGTCTATTTAGAAAACGATAATCCATTTTAAATCTGTAGCTAAACAAAAAATTCTCCGAATTTTAATTTGATATCATTATCTTACACAAAGACGGATGGCCTTTCTTCAATTCAGCAGAAGAAGAGCCACCCGTCTCAGCTTAAGACATGCGATTTATTTCTTGCCAATCAGTTATGGTAATTCACCTTATAGAAGTCGAAGTCCGCATGTCCACCACACTGTTCGGTACTATAGTAAAAGAGAGCAAAGCGCTGGCCAACGAAGTCGGGCCAATCAAATGCCATCTGAAGCGCGTCACCAATGGAATGCCAATCTTGCCCATCAAGACTATAGAAGAAGATAGCCTTATCCGTCTTGTTGCGGAAGTCACAACATACTTTCAGATATACAACATTCTGTGAAAGCGGAATGGATGCCACCATTACGCCCTCTGCATCACCCTTCTGACGAGCACGGCGCATGACGATACGCAGCTGATCATCACATCTCTCCACGCCAACAAAACCATATTGATTCTGATAGGAAGCCAATCCAGCACAATCACCATTGCGAAGTCCTGAAACATCAACACGAGTATGAGCTGCACTCCAAGGTCCAACAGTGCGTTGCGTCAGTGTATTGCGAGCATCACGGATACCTTTTACTATCCACCCACTCTTCAACCGCAACCATCCTTTACGGTCTGTCAGGCTCCAATAGCGATTATCCGGATTATGATTCCACTGCCATTCAGGCCGTAGCACAGATCCATTAGGTTGGTATTCGGGGTGCTGTGACGGACTGTCGCTAATAGCGTAATATGGCTGCCTGTTATCAAATTCGTCACTGGCCGCAGGGAAAGTAGCGGGCTGCCCGGCAACAGGCATAGGCAACACACGATCAACGCTCTTGCCGTCGTTGCCAATAATAGGCCATCCATCCTTGTCCCACTTCATTGGCAACAATACAGGGATACGTCCCACGGCACCGTAGTCCTGAAAGAGAAACGCATACCACTGGCCATCAGCCATATCGACCACGCCTCCCTGTGCCACTCCTGTAAAAGGCATATAGTCAGTGCCATCGGCATTGACAATGTTTCCAGCGAACACTTTACGACATTCCCAGCTGCCTGGTTCCAAAGATAGCGACCGCCACACAATCTCTTGACGTTGCCACGACTGCCCTTGAATCATAAATATGTAATAATAATCACCAATCTTATAAGCATGATAGCCTTCTGCACGCAAGCCCTCAGATGGATTCTCGGCCTGGGTATAGTCAATAATGATACAGTCGGAACCGAGCGTCACGCCCCCCTTGCCATCACTGATGATGGGACGCATATGGGCGCGGTGCTCCTCTAATGAATAGTCTGGATGCACCACATACTTGCGGCATTCGGTACCCGTATCATCAAATAGAAGTCCTGGGTCATAGCACAAGTCCACAACATTGCGATGCCACGGCCCGTGCTCAATGTCCTGTGTAGTGAAGATATAGCTCTTTTCCGTAGTATTGCACGAGACAATGAGATAGAAGCGCCGTTCATATGGATCATAACGCAGGTTGGCAGCCCAAGATCCACGAGCATAGTCATCCTGTCCATTGCGCAAGGCAAAACGGTCATCCTCCTCCAACTGGTCATAAGCAAAGCCGATGGCCTGCCAATTCACCAGATCGCGCGACTTCATAATCTGACAACCTGGCGCAAAGTGCATAGTCGTTGATACCATGTAGAACGTTTCGCCCACGCGGATGATATCGGGGTCTGGGCAATCAGCATAGACTACAGGATTGGAGAACACGTCCTGCACCGTCTGCATGCCCTCGGTAAGGCCTGCACCATTGACGGCATCAACACGATAATAATAAGGTGTACCGACAATGAGGCTGCGTATGATAAGCGAGGTCTGGTCTGCCCCCCACAGCTGATAATGATTCCATAGCTTGTCAGGAGCAATACCATAACGCACGATGTAGCCTTCCGCCCCCTTAGCCTGCTGCCAGCGGACTACAGCCTGCCTCTGATCCTGCAACCGCTCAATCGCAAGACCTGTCACAACAGCAGGCTTGAGGCCAGAAGCGAGGCCGAAGACACGCAGACCACTCGCGGCAAACTTTCCGCCAGCCGGCATCTGGGCACGGTTGGTTATGCGCACATAGCGAGCCTCTACAGGAGTTGGCAGTTCATGATAACCATGTGTCAGCTGGCCTTTTTCCCTGGCACAATCAGCCACGCGTCGCCATTTCATACCGTCTTGAGAAACATCAATGACATAACGTATGGCGGCAGGCTTAGAGGTCAAGGCATTAGCGCCCACCTCATAAAGATTAGTTTGCACGGCATAGATTTTGCACACGTTGCCCAAATCCACCTGCAGCCATTCGCCCTTATGCCCAGTCTGCGCGCTCCACCAAGTACGCAAGTTTTCATCAAAAGCCATATCTGGCGTGTTATCTTGGTCGGTGGAAGAAGCCGTTGCCGATTTTCCCTGCGAGAGAAGCTGCCATCCCGTGGGCGCTCCTTCCGCCAGACTGATAGGATAATCACCTTGCGCAGTGTTCACATGCAGCAAACCATCATCATTGATTTCGGCAGGGAAAATAGCCAGACGGCGCTCAAACCAGTGCTTCTTCGAAACGGCCACACAATCAATACTCCACAGCTTTCCTGCTTTGTCGCGAAACAGGCCACCATGGCCTGTGCCAGTGACGAAGCCTGTGCTTTTGCGCGTGCAGGGGCTGTTGGATCCCAGCGTAAAAGGCCCTGTGGGCGAATCACTTACATAGTAGCCATCGCAATAGCTGCGCAATTGTGTGCCAGGGACAGCATAAGTCAAGTAGTACATTCCACCCGATTTCAGCATAGCGGGACCTTCCGTCCAAGGCGCACCACCCTCATTCTCTTCACCAGCCACCTCATAGCCATTATGCTCAGAGTCAGTCCTGAAGCAGACAATATCCTCCGTCAGTGGACGAAAATTATTCTTTGGGTCAAGTTCGCAACAGCTGATGGCCCCATTTTCAGCCGAGCCCCAATAGGCATAGACACGCCCGTCGTCATCAACGAACACCCATGGGTCGTTCCACGGATGAGGGTTGTCACACACCTTCTGCCATATCCCCCGCTTCGGGTCGCTGGTCTTGTATATGTGACCACTCTCAGACGAAGTGTAATACAGCTCGTCATTCAGCACCCATGCCGCTGGCGCATACTTCTCAATGTCAATACCCACTGGACGAACCAACTGCCAGTTCGACATATCATCAGACCACCAGTAGCCACCACTCTTCGAGGCGAACAAATAATAGTCATCCTTGTAGAGCACCACCATCGGATCAGCAGCCTCACGGTAAGCTCCATTATCCTCGTTCCAACGATATTCCAAATTCAGCGGATTGCAGAAAGTGACATCTTGAGCATACGACAGAACCGCAGCCAACAGTCCTATACATGCCAAAGCAATGCGTTTAAAAACATTCATCTCCTGCATCGAAACGAGCAGGACTTTAATAATAGATTGTTTCACCATATTACAATAATTTAAAGCTTCCTATGGAAATAACCAAACAAATTCATAAGAAAATGTTGTCATGTTGCCATTTTTTGTAATTTATTGTGTGTATTGCTTCTTGTTGTTTCATAGTTCGTGTCAAAATCCGTGTCATTGCGTACAAGCGAGAAGACAAGATGCAGCAGTTTGTTCTTGATGTTGTTCAGTATGACTCCATATGGCTTCCCTGCGGCCTTGAGCCTTAGATAATACCTGCGGTATATGCCGTTCTCCTGCACAGTGCACTCTGCGGCTTGCGTGATGGTTGCCCTCAGCAGGGAATTGGAATAGTACTTGACACACGCTTTCCTGTCAACGCTCGTTCCCGACTGTTCCCTGAACGATGCTATCCCATAGTATGAAGCCATCTTGTTGGCTGTGGTAATGCTGCGGAAATTGTTGCTGTAGGCTATCATGGCTGTCGCGTTGACGATGCTGATGCCCTTGACAGAGACGATATGGTCATAGCTGTTCTTCAGCTCCCCATCGCTCTTGACAATCTCAATTATCTGCGCCTCGCACTCCCTGATGCTTTTTTCCAGCGCCTTTATGCTCTTTTTGGCATCGCGCAGTATGAACCCCATGGACTTGCTTTTGGGGGCGGTCTCCGCCAGATGTGCCGCGCGCACCCTCTTCTCCGCCTTCTCCTGCACCAGCCTGTGCCGATAGAGGAAGAGCGCCTTCAGTTCCCGTATCGCGCTGCTGGGTGACTCGTACGCAACGGCCTTGTCCATGTTGCGCATGGCATACTCGGCAATCATGAAGGAGTCGGCCTTGTCGTCCTTTCCCTTGCGCACTCCCATGCTGCGCTTGATCTGCAGGGCGCCCTCACGCCATATCTGAAGGCCTTTTGCGTAAATGTAGTCACACAGGGCACGGTCGTATCCGCCTGTCGTCTCGCAGCAGAAGAGGATGTCGCCAAGGGTGGTGCCGGGCATCAGACGCCTTGCCCAGACCAACATGCGGCGGAAGCCCGCGGGGCGGTTCTCAAATACCTGGTGGTCCAACTTGACGAGGCCATCCTGAATGTTTTCGGCGCAAATTGCACCCGCATCAATCTTTTCTTTAGAGATGTCAATGCCAATAACAATTTTTTTCATAACTTTGTCGCATTAAAGATTAATACTTGGAAGCGATTAACTGGTAAGCTGTATAATCTTATACTTTAATTAGGCTTCGAAGCCTACCTTCCTATTTGGAATTCGCAGCTTAAATCCGGAGGGCCTTCAACAGGGTATAAGCTCGTGGCCTACAAGGGCTAATGGGTTGACCTCCGGCAGTTAATCCTTCCTTTCTACAACAAAGGTGGGGAAAAACTGTGATATTTGAGCTATCTTTGTGTAATTTCTTCATAGAAATGAAAGAATATTTGGATGCTTACGCTTTTCTTCTGCAAACTTAAAGAAAGGGTTATTTACAGGGCAGGGTCTTTGACCCTACCTTTTTGTCCCGTTTCAGCGTACCATGTATCTAACCCTGAAAGGGTTATTCAGCACAAGGTCCTTTGGCCCGAAGTGCCATTGGATATAATTGATGCACCTATTCAGCCCAACCACATTAAAAAATGCCACATTCAAACATGCAAATCACTCGACATACACTCCGTTTACATGCGTGTTACATTGTGGAGGGGTGTGACCCTCCACGGAAATAACCCTTTCAGGGTTTGATACTCTGCACGCTGCATGCAACTAAAAGGTAGGGTCAAAGACCCTACCCTGTAAATAGTCCTTTCAGGACTGGCCATTCGGGATGCACTTGGTTATCCAAGCCGCACCAACCGAAGATATCCTCCGCCCCCTTTTCTTGTCATCATGCATCATGACCTTCTTCTCGTCAAGCCATATGTCGAAACGAGAGGAGGTCTTGTCAAATTTACAGACATCAAAATTGTCAATAAGCACATCGGGAAGGATGGCGCGAAGAAGTTGGGTGTGCTCCATGATGCAAAGGTACACTTTATTCTTAATAGGCCTCACTGCCAACTGGAAAAATCCGCAGACCCCATACTCTCATTCTGTTTTGTTCCTGACTCTCAGGAAGGGACACAAAAAAACCTGCGAGACTAATGTCACACAGGTCCAATTCCCTTTTGGATTACTAATCCGAAAGTTGAATCGCTCCGTAAATTACTTAACAGAGTCAACAGATGCTGAATCTACAACTTCTGCATTTGCAGAGTCACAGCAAACAGCTGAATCCTCGCAGCATGAAGTAGAATCTACTGCAGTTGAATCTGCAGCAGGAGCTGCTGCCTTGTTGTCACAAGATACGAATGATACAGATGCTGTAAGAGCGATTGCAGCAACAGCTGCGAAAACCAACTTCTTCATAATTTTCTTTTTTACTTTAATTTGTTAAACAATCAATATGCTTTTGAAATACGATGCAAAGTTACACACTTTTGAAATACCGTAGACTCAAAATTGAAGATTATTTTGAAATCTAATGAAAATAGCAATCTTTTTTTATCTTTGAGTTAATTAAATAAGCATTATCGTCAAAAAACATCTTCTTTAAACAGTAATGCATGCACATACAGTACATATACAAAAAAGGAGAACGATAGCGAAAACCATTCACCCTGACGAGCCTCATTCGACCATCATGAAGTCTGACATGACATCATTAGAAACAAAAATGCCGTTCCGTGTCAATCTCATTCGTCCGTCCTTCTCTTCCATCAGACCTTGACGAACATGCTTTCGTGCCACACTAAGAAAAGCGTCATGCCTATCCTGTCCAAAGGATTGAACAAGACGGTGCAAGTCAACCCCATCCGCTGTGCGAAGAGCGGTGAAGACATACTCATCATACCGCTCATCATCGTTTAAGACCTCAACCACAACAGGCTTACCGCTTATATAATCAGCAAGCGACTCCACATCATAGCAGCGATTAAGACCATCATACGAATGCGCCCCAGCTCCGACACCGAGATAAGGCACTCCGTACCAATAGGAAGAGTTATGACGAGATTGCATGCCAGGCAAACAAAAATTGCTTATCTCATAATGCAAAAAGCCCGCATCCGCAGCAGCATCAACAAGATACTCGAACATGGCTCGCGACACTTCTTCATCCACCTCCTCCACCCTGCCGTCTTCTCTCATCCTGTCAAGCACAGTCCCTTCTTCATACATGAGCGAATATGCAGAAAAATGCTGCACCCCAAGCTGAAATGCACGCTCTACATCAGCCTTCCATTCATCCAAAGTCTGGCCTGGGAAACCAAACATGAGGTCTATACTGATATTGTCAAAACCGCATGCCTGCGCCAGCCTCACAGCCCGCATAGCCTGCGCAGACGTATGACGTCGGCCAAGAAAACAAAGACGCGCATCATCGAAACTCTGCACACCCATACTCAGACGATTCACCCCAATAGAACTCAACATTCTCAATCGTTCCTCCGTCATGTCGTCTGGATTGCCCTCGACTGTCACTTCTACATTCTCGCGTACATTATATATATTATATAT
>JAXJBE010000259.1:0-5253 GCA_036303125.1 Bacteroidaceae bacterium | reverse complement strand
TCGCACGATGAACTGTCAGATGCTTCTTTCGCAAAACACAGTCTGCCGTTCGCTGGTGAGTTGTATATGGGTCATCTGCGTTATTCCACTACAGGCAAGTCGGGATTGTCATATGTTCATCCTTTCTTGCGCCGTAACAACTGGCAGGCAAAGAACCTCTGTTTGTGTGGCAATTTCAATATGACCAACATAGAGGGCATCTTTGACAAGCTAAAGGCTCAAGGCCAATGCCCGCGAATTTATAGCGACAGCTATATAATGCTCGAATATATGGGTCATCGTCTTGACAGAGAGGTGGAACGCAATTTTGTTGACGCAAAGGCCAAGGGGTTGGAAGGAACCGACATTACTGATTATATAAACGATAATGTGTTGATGAGCAATGTGCTCAAGACAACAATGGACGACTTTGATGGTGGTTATGTGGTTTGTGGTCTCACAGGTAGTGGTGAGATGTTCTCCTTACGTGACCCATGGGGTATCCGTCCTGCGTTCTACTATAAGAACGATGAAATCGTTGCCTTGGCAAGTGAGCGTCCTGTGCTTCAGACAACCTTTGATCTCGAGGTGGAAGACATTAAAGAACTTCAACCTGGTTACGCCATGTTTGTAAAGCGCAATGGCGAGTTTAGTGTTGAAAAGGTGCTTGATCAGCGTGGCGATTCTGCTTGCTCTTTTGAGCGAATCTATTTCAGCCGTGGTAGTGATCGTGACATATATGATGAGCGAAAGCTTCTTGGTGAACAGCTTCGTGAACCTGTGCTTAAAGCCATTGACAGCGACGTTCAGCACACCGTGTTCTCGTTCATTCCCAACACAGCAGAGGTGGCCTTCTATGGCTTGCTGAGAGGGTTTAAAAAATATTATAACGAGCAGAAGGTAAAGAAAATTCAAGCTCTTGGACACATTCCTACAGAACAGGAGCTCCATGACATTCTTGACAACTATGTGAGATCAGAGAAAGTGGCGTGGAAGGATATCAAACTTCGTACCTTCATTACTGAAGGCAACTCGCGCAACGACCTCGCCTCACATGTGTACGATGTTTCTTATGAATGCATAGAACCACATGTCGACAACCTTGTTGTAATAGATGACAGCATTGTGCGTGGCACGACGTTGAAGGAAAGTATTCTTCGAATGCTTGACCGTCTACACCCACGCAAAATAGTTATAGTTAGTAGCGCTCCACAGATTCGTTACCCCGACTATTATGGTATAGACATGCCTCGTTTGGAAGAGTTCTGTGTGTTCCGAGCTACAATGGAGCTACTGAAGGAACGCAACCTTCTCAATGTCTTGGACGAGGTGTATCGAGCATGTAAGACCGAGCTGCAAAAGCCTGCTGAGCAGATGACCAATTGTGTGCGTGACATCTATAAGCCTTTCACGATTGAAGAGATAAACGCAAAAATTGTTGAGATGCTTCGTCCTGAAGGCATGACAACGCCGGTGGAACTTGTGTATCAGTCGATTGACGGCTTGCATACTGCAATACCTAACCACAAAGGCGACTGGTACTTTACTGGTAAGTATCCTACGCCTGGTGGCACTCGACTCTGTAATCAGGCATTTGTCAACTATATTGAAAAAGTGTATCAGAGTAAATAAGCAACCCAAAAATGTGTGACAGGTTTAACCATAACGGTTCATACCACATAAAATAACATGCATTAAAAAGAAATAAGTAATTCCGAATATCATAAAATGAGAAACGTAACTTTAGTTTTAGAAGACGGAACAAAGTTCCACGGAAAGTCATTTGGCTATGAAGCCCCCGTCGCTGGCGAGGTGGTGTTCAATACAGCCATGATGGGCTATCCCGAATCGCTTACCGATCCCTCTTATGCAGGACAGTTGATGACACTAACTTATCCGCTTGTGGGCAACTATGGCGTTCCTCCTTTCACGTTTGAGGCAAACGGTCTTCCTACGTTTATGGAGAGTGACAAGATTTATGCATCAGCTATCATTGTAGCCGACTATAGTGAGCAATGCAGTCATTGGAATGCTGTTGAAACTCTTGCCGAGTGGCTCAAACGTGAGAAAGTGCCAGGAATTACTGGCATCGACACTCGTGAGCTCACAAAGGTGTTGCGTGAGCATGGTGTTATGATGGGAAAAATCTTGTTTGATGATGAACCCAACAACATTCCTCAAGCTGAATATGAGGGAGTAAATTTTGTTGACCTTGTGAGCTGCAAGGAGATTATTCGTTACAACGAGGGTGCAGACAAGAATGTGGTTCTCGTTGATTGTGGTGTAAAGGCTAACATCATTCGTTGTCTTATCAATCGTGGTGTTGAGGTTATCCGTGTGCCTTGGAACTACGATTATACTGACATGGAGTTTGATGGACTTTTCCTTGCCAACGGTCCTGGCGATCCCGACATGTGTGAGGACGCTGTAAAGATCATTCGCAAGCAGATGAGCAAGAGCGATAAGCCAATCTGTGGCATCTGTATGGGTAACCAGTTGCTTGCCAAGGCTGCTGGAGCATCTATCTACAAGCTGAAGTATGGTCATCGTTCTCATAACCAGCCCGTTCGTCTTGTAGGCACAGAAAAGTGCTTTGTTACAAGCCAGAACCATGGATATGCTGTAGATGCCAAGACCTTAGGTGCCGATTGGGAAGAGATGTTTGTAAACATGAATGATGGTTCTAACGAGGGTATCCGTCACAAAAGCAAGCCTTGGTTCTCAAGCCAGTTCCATCCGGAGGCATGTTCAGGACCTGTCGACACAGAGTTTATGTTTGACAAGTTTGTAGATTGCCTTAAAATGTAAAAAAGCTTCGCCTCCACTATACAATTTTATTATAAGAATATAATCTTAGAAGATATATGAATATCATATTTGAAGATATGTTTTTTAGATAAGATTGTTTTTTGGCGATAAGATTGATTCGTATCGATAAGATTTGATTTCTGAAGATCGATAAATATCTGATGAGAAGATAAAAATCTGATGAATCAAAAAAAGTGGGGGAGTGAAATGTTTGATATAAATAGGCTTTGCCTCATTAAACATTAATAAAATAAAGCATTAGAATAAATGAAAGACGAAAATATAAAGAAAGTGTTGTTGCTCGGTTCGGGAGCCTTAAAGATAGGTGAAGCGGGCGAGTTCGACTATTCTGGTTCACAGGCGTTGAAGGCGTTGCGCGAGGAAGGTGTCAAAACGGTTCTTATAAACCCAAACATCGCAACCGTGCAGACCTCAGAGGGCGTAGCTGATCAGATTTATTTCCTTCCTGTACAGCCTTACTTTGTTGAGGAGGTAATAAAGAAAGAGCGTCCCGACGGCATCTTGTTGTCATTTGGCGGACAGACAGCGCTGAACTGTGGCGTTGAACTCTACCGCCAGGGCATTCTTGAGAAATATAATGTTAAGGTGCTTGGAACTCCCGTTCAAGCCATTATGGATACCGAGGACCGTGAGCTCTTTGTTCAGAAGCTTGACGAGATTAATGTCAAGACTATAAAGAGCGAGGCGTGTGAGACTATAGAGCAAACCCGTAAGGCTGCTGCTGATCTGGGTTATCCTGTTATCATCCGTGCTGCATACGCACTTGGAGGTCTTGGCTCAGGTTTTGCCGATAACGAGGAGGAGCTTAACAAGCTTGCCGAGAAGGCATTCTCTTTCTCTCCACAGGTGTTGGTAGAGAAGAGTCTCAAAGGTTGGAAAGAGATTGAGTATGAGGTTGTTCGCGACCGTTACGACAATTGTATTACAGTATGTAACATGGAGAACTTTGACCCTCTGGGCATCCATACCGGCGAGTCAATTGTTATTGCTCCTTCACAGACTCTTACCAACTCAGAATATCATAAACTTCGTGCTCTTGCCATCAAGATTATCCGTCATATCGGTATCGTGGGTGAGTGTAACGTTCAGTATGCTTTTGACCCACAGTCGGAAGACTATCGTGTTATTGAGGTAAATGCTCGTCTGAGCCGTTCTTCTGCTCTTGCTTCTAAGGCTACAGGCTATCCTCTCGCCTTTGTTGCAGCTAAGCTCGGCATGGGTTACGGCTTATTTGAGTTGAAAAACTCAGTAACCAAGACCACAAGCGCCTTTTTCGAGCCTGCACTTGACTATGTTGTCTGCAAAATTCCACGTTGGGACCTTTCAAAGTTCCGTGGTGTAGACAAAGAGCTCGGCTCTTCAATGAAGTCAGTAGGTGAGGTTATGGCCATTGGCCGCAATTTTGAGGAGGCCATTCAGAAGGGTCTTCGCATGATTGGTCAGGGCATGCACGGCTTTGTTGAGAATAAGGAACTTGAGATTGAGGATATCGATGCTGCTCTTCGCGAGCCTACAGACAAGCGTGTGTTCGTAATCTCCAAGGCTATGCATAAAGGCTATACTGTAGACCAGATTCACGAACTTACCAAGATCGACAAGTGGTTCCTTGAGAAGTTGCAGCACATCATCGACATCGATGAGGAGATGAAGAAATGCAACATCAACACCCTCGACAAGGATCTCCTCCGCACAGCCAAGGTTTACGGCTTTACCGATTTTCAGATTGCGCGTGCCGTTGGTCTTGAGGACGAGCTTAAGTCTATGCGTAAGGCATCGCTTGTTGTGCGTTCACGCCGTAAGAATTACGGAATCCTGCCTGTTGTTAAGCAGATCGATACCTTGGCTGCCGAGTATCCTGCACAGACCAACTATCTGTACGTCACTTATGCTGGCGTAAATAGCGATATAAAGTATGAGAACGACAAGCGTTCAATTATCGTGCTCGGTTCAGGAGCTTACCGCATCGGCTCATCTGTAGAGTTCGACTGGTGTGGTGTCCAAGCTCTTAACACCATCCGCAAGGAGGGTTTCCGTTCGGTTATGATAAACTATAACCCCGAGACCGTGTCAACCGATTACGACATGTGCGACCGCCTCTATTTCGATGAGCTCACCTTCGAGCGCGTTATGGACATCATCGACCTTGAGACACCTCATGGTGTAATTGTGTCTACAGGTGGTCAGATTCCTAACAACCTTGCTGTGCTTCTCGATGAGCAGCATGTACCTATCCTTGGTACCAAGGCTCAGGACATCGACAACGCCGAGGACCGTGCCAAGTTCTCTCAGATGCTTACCAACAACGGCATCAACCAGCCCGAGTGGAGCGCACTTACAAGCATGGAAGATATCGACCGCTTTATAGAGCGTGTAGGCTTCCCCGTTCTTGTGCGCCCGTCATACGTTCTCTCAGGTGCAGCCATGAACGTTTGCTCTAACGAGGAT
>JAXJBE010000258.1:0-1792 GCA_036303125.1 Bacteroidaceae bacterium | reverse complement strand
GTACTAAGAAGGGAACCCTCGGCTTCTCCTCAGGACAGTTTGGCAATGGATGGAGCGTCAATGCTAATATCTCTTACGTCAATGGCGGCGGTTACGTGGAGTGTACTGACATAAAGACTTTCTCCTATATGCTCTCCGTCAGCAAGGCGCTCAATGACGCCAACACATTGGTCTTCACTGCTCTCGGTTCGCCAGAGAAGCATGATCAGCGCAACACGGAGCTCTCTAAGGCAGAGGTGGATAAGTATGGTCGTGACTATTCCAAAAACTGGGGATATTACAATGGAAAAGAGTATAGCATAGGACATAATCACTACATCAAGCCATACTTCACGCTCCAGCATCTCATGAATGGGGAGCGTCTCCAGATGAAGAACTCGCTCTATCTCGCTATCGCTGATGGTGGTGGTAGTTCCACATACAATAATTATAAGTCGGGCGTTGCAAGCATTATAAAGCATCAGACAGAGGATGGTCATATAGATTTCGACGCTATAGTGGCTGAAAATCAGAAAGATGGAGTGTCAAAGAATGTGATGATTGACTATCTCTCAGGTCATACACAGTTTGGTGCCATCACCTCAGCCGACTATCGTCTGAATGACCTTTGGACAGCCAGTGCCGGCGTGCAGTATCAGTATTATGCCACATGGTCCAAGATGAAGATACTCGATATGCTGGGAGGCACCTCTTTCACCGATCCAGCCACTAATGCCAGCCTTGCCGTTGGCGACTATGTAGGCTCTCGCTATGGTCGCACTACGCATCATGCCTCTGCCTTCATTCAGGGACGTTACTCCACAGAGTCGGTGAATGCAAACCTTGGCGTCACCGTCTTCAATGGCAACTACCGTCGTCATAATGATGCCACAGGCGAGTGCTCTGACTGGGCTCACGGTTGGGGAGCAAGCGTCAAGGGCGGTATCCTCTGGAATGTAAATCGTCATAATGCCGTCTATCTCAATGCAGGCTACAACTCTCGTCTCCCTTACGCTGGCGTATTCCTCGCTTCCAGCGACCTCAGCATCACCAATGACATCACCAATGAGACAAACATCATGGCGGAAGCAGGATGGCGTCCTAAGTGGAAAAACGGTGGTATGGAGCTTTCTGGATATATCGCTTCATGGAGAAACAAGACCCTTACCGTCAGTGCTGCAAAGCAAGCCAACGCAGCTGCCGAGAAATATCAGATCAAGGGACTCAATGCTCTCCACATGGGCGTAGAACTCAATGCCTTCCAGCAGTTCACTCCTTGGCTCAAAGCATCTGCTTACGCAATGGTGGGTTCATGGAAATGGAAAAACTCTGGCAGCGCCATTACCTACGACAATTACTCTGGCGAGACACTGAAAGAGACAAAAATCTCATGTGACGGACTCCATGTAGGCGATGCTCCACAGACTCAGCTCGGCGCTCAGCTCGATGCAAAGCTTCCTGAAGGACTCTATGCTCACGTAGGATGGCAGTTTAATGCTCGTATGTACGCAGACTTCGAGCCTTCAAGCCGTACTGATGAGAAGGACACAGCCGATTCATACGAGTTCCCTTCCTACAGCCTCTTTGATGCCACTGTGGGATGGGAGACAGAAATCACTAAGGGTATCCACCTTAATCTCTTCGCCACAGCCCGCAACCTCTTCGATGCAAAGTATATAGAGCGCGGTACTGATGGCAAGACCCACGACATCGACTCCTTCCGTGGCTATTGGGGGGCAGCCCGCACCATGAGTGTCGGCATGCGCCTTTCATTCTAATCAAGACAAGAAAAGCCCCTTTTTAGGTAATAGGG
>JAXJBE010000257.1:0-11455 GCA_036303125.1 Bacteroidaceae bacterium | reverse complement strand
CGGTGCGTACGAGACTCGAACTCGTGACCCCATGCGTGACAGGCATGTATTCTAACCTACTGAACTAACGCACCAAATCCGTTTGCTGTTGGGTGACTTCCTTCTGTACTTCTTTATGACCTTAAAAGGTTGTTTCCCATTTGCGAGTGCAAAGGTACGACTTTTTGCGATATTGACAAAGGGATTGGGGGCTTTTTTTTGCTTGAATGGGAAAATAGTGTGAATTTAAACATGATGATGGTGTTTTGGAATAGAACCGTACGTAAAAAAAGACATCTCCCGCTTCAGGAGATGTCTTTTTTGAATGGATATGTTTGTTTGCTTATGATGTTACTTGATGTCAAGTTTTTTCAATATATTCTTTGGGATAGCGTTCTTGTGGATGAGGATGTTCATGGTCTTGTAGGCTACGAATGTTTTGGAAGCGTACCACACTCCTTTGTATTTGAAGTTTGTTCCCCATGAATTCTTCACCATGAAATACTCTTTGCCGTTCTGGTCTTTGGCGATGCCATATATGAGCATGCCATGGTCGTCTGTTGTCTCCCAATTGTCGTATGCTTCCTGGCGCATCTCTTGTGTCACCTCTATCTCTGGTCGTGGATGTGCAGTGTATGCTTCGCGGATATCTATATCCTTGTTTCTTGAGGGACCGAACCAATGCGCATAGTCCGAGCCGTTCTCTTCCTTCAGACGCTTTATGTCTGGGCATACTGCGATGCCTTCTCGTGAGAATCCGTTCTCTGACACGTCAGCACCCCATGCGAATGTATAACCGTTTTTCACTGCGCTGTACATTACTTCCATGAACTCATCGAGTGGAAGGTTGTAAGATGAGGCCCAACGCCAGTTGTCTTGCACTTCGATGATGAATGGCTCATAGAAAGGGTGGTGGGTGAAGGAGGTGAGGCTCACATAGTCATCCAGGTTGATGCCTGTAGAGGCGAAGTATGACTGTGGGGTGTAAGTTTTGCCGTTGTAGTTGAACTCCTGTGGGCACTCGCCGAGGTATGTGTCTAGGGTTGCATTGATTGCTTTGAACCATATAGGAGAGAGTTTTTTCTGTGTTCCCTTAGCGATAGCTGCCACCTGTGGCTCGAGAAGGGAGAAGAATTCATTGAAATTTGCGAGGGTGTCTCCGTAGAGAGTACCTGGTAGTGGCATAGCTCCTTCTGGAATGATGCCATAGTTTTTCATACAGTATACGCAATCGTAGAATGAACCGCCTTGGCTGAAGCTGATGTCGCCATGAGTGCGAACAGCTGCTTTGGCGCGGTCTTCGTATGTCTTATGCGCAAGGTACATCTCTGAGAAGTCGTATTCGCCCTTACCCATGCGGAGAAGTTCGGCCTCAAAGAAACCGAGAGAGCTGTATGCCCAGCATGTTCCTGAGCGGTTTTGGTTTTTTGTGGATGTGATGGGGTTTTCCTTCACCACTGTGAAAGTAAAGCCTTCTTCCTGTGCAAAAAGTGAGGCAGACACTGCAAGTAAGGCTGCCATGATGAAATTTCTTTTCATTGCGTGTGGAATTTTTGATTGTTTCTTGTATTTTAAGTTACTATTATAGTCTCATTTGTTGTTGATAAATTCTTCGAGTTCGTCAATGTGGTATGGTATGACCTTGTCGCCAATGATTCGGCATCCTTCAGATGTGATGATGATATCGTCTTCTATGCGTATTCCTCCAAAGTCGCGATAAGTATTGAGGGCATCGTAATTGATAAAGTCCTTGTGCATGCCTTGGCTTTTCCATAAGTCAATGAGGTGAGGTATGAAATAAATGCCAGGCTCGACAGTCATGACGAAACCTTCCTGCATGCGGCGGCCGCAGCGCAGGCAGTTGAGGCCGAACTGAGTGGAAGGTTGCACTTCGTCATCAAATCCCACGTAGTTCTGTCCGAGTCCCTCCATGTCGTGGACATCAAGGCCCATCATGTGGCCAAGGCCGTGAGGCATGAACATTGCATGAGCTCCTGCCTTTACTGCTTCTTCTGTGTCGCCCTTCATCAGGCCTATAGCCTTAAGATGGTCTGTGATGATGCGGCATGCGCCGAGGTGCATGTCAAGCCATTTGACTCCAGGTCTGGCATTTTCGATGACCCAGTCATGAGCGTTCTCTACAGCGAGGTAGATTTCCCGCTGTTGCTGAGTAAAGTGGCCAGAGATAGGAGTGACGCGTGTGTTGTCAGAGCAGTAGTTCTCGTTGTTCTCAGCGCCTGCATCGCAAAGCATGAGGCGTCCAGCCTCCATGGGTGTGTGGCTTGGGTAACCGTGCTGTATCTCTCCGTGCATGGAGAGGATGGACTGGAATGAGTATCGGTCTCCATGGCTCATTGCTATGCCCTCAATGATACCTGCGATATATTTTTCTGTAATGCCTGGAGCGCAAAGCTTCTGTGCGGCGGTGTGCATCATGTAACCAATGTCGGCGGCTTTGACGAGCTCTTCGATTTCTTCTGTTTTTTTTACGGCACGCATGTCAACAATGGCCTTGATGAGTTTGACTGATGCTTTCTCTTTGCTTTGGAGAGGGTGGATGCCGATGAGGTCGGAAAGCTGTATCATCAGGTCGTGACGGCACTGTGGTATGAAATGAATTGTTTGTCCCTTGACCATAGCGGCATTGACGATAACCTTGAGCTGTGACATTGGTGCTGTGTTTGTTACTCCTACCTGTTCTGCAAGGTCGCTGACAGAAGGGACGTAGCCAAACCAGATTATGTCGTCGATGTCAATGTCATCTCCAAATATGTATTCCTTATTGTTGTCTATGTCTATGACACCTACCAGTCCCTCACGCTTCTGTCCGAAGAAGTAGAGGAAGCAGCTGTCCTGGCGGAAACGATATGTGTTGCCTGGATAGTTGTTGGGAGAATCATTGTTGCCAAAGAGGAGGATGAGTCCTTCTCCCATGCGTTGCTTAAGTTCTGCACGGCGTTGGATGTAAATTTCTTTTGCAAACATATAGCTATATATTAGTTAGGTTTATAAAATAAATAATGTGTCTGCTGCTGTAGACGAGACAAAGTTAGCTCATTTCTATCGAATAAACAAGAGGAAAGGGTGTTTTCTTTTGATTTTTGGAAGGCTGGCTGTTGTTTAGGCTTTGTTGGGATTGTTTTTGTGTCAAAGAGTGAGGGAGTCAGAGATGATGATATATCTGTAATGTTGGCATCGGACTTTAAAGGCAAGGAAACGGAAAGGGAAATGACAAAAGAGCAGGGGAGCATCTCGTGGTGAAATGCTCCCCTGTGTAATATGTCTATAGGCTTATGACGTGACTACTTCTCCATCTGAGCCTTGAGAGCTGCGAGTGCGTCAATGTCACCGAGGGAAGTAGAAGCGGCTACGTTTTTGATTGTAGGAGTCTGCTCCTTTTGTGGACGGCTTGCCTTCTTGGCTGTAGCTTCAGCCTTCTTTGCAGCCTTAGCCTCTGCGCGTGCTACATCTTCGAAGATGCGTGAGTGAGAGAGGATGATACGCTTAGCGTCCTTGTTGAACTCGATAACCTTGAACTCGAGAGTCTCGCCGAGCTGTGCCTGGCTGCCATCCTCCTTGACGAGGTGCTTTGGTGTGGCAAAGCCTTCTACGCCTCCTTCGAGAGCTACAACTGCGCCCTTGTCAAGAATTTCTGTGATCTTGCCTGTGTGCACACTGTCTTGAGTGAAAATCTGTTCGAAGTCGTTCCATGGGTTGTCCTCAAGCTGCTTGTGGCCAAGTGAGAGACGACGATTTTCCTTGTCGATGTCAAGCACCTGAACGTCAATCATCTCGCCTACCTTAGTAAACTCAGATGGGTGCTTAACCTTCTTTGTCCATGAGAGGTCTGAGATGTGGATGAGACCGTCAACACCCTCTTCTACCTCTACGAATACGCCGAAGTTGGTGAAGTTACGCACTTTAGCTGTGTGCTTGCTGCCTACAGGATACTTCTCTTCGATATTCTCCCATGGATCTGCTTTGAGCTGTTTGATGCCAAGTGACATCTTGCGCTCCTCACGGTCGAGAGTGAGGATGACTGCGTCTACCTCATCACCAACCTTCATGAACTCCTGAGCTGAGTGGAGGTGTGCGCTCCATGACATCTCTGAAACATGGATGAGACCTTCTACGCCTGGAGCTATCTCGATGAATGCTCCGTAGTCAGCCATGACGACAACCTTGCCATGTACCTTGTCGCCAACCTTGAGGTCTGCTGAGAGAGCATCCCATGGGTGTGGAGTGAGCTGCTTGAGTCCGAGAGCGATGCGCTTTTTCTCGTCATCGAAGTCAAGGATGACAACGTTAATCTTCTGGTCGAGTTCAACAATCTCCTTAGGATCGCTTACGCGGCCCCAAGAGAGGTCTGTGATGTGGATGAGACCGTCAACACCGCCGAGGTCGATAAATACACCGTAGTTAGTGATGTTCTTGACAGTACCCTCAAGTATCTGCCCCTTCTCGAGCTTAGAGATGATCTCCTTCTTTTGCTGTTCGAGCTCAGCCTCGATGAGTGCCTTGTGGCTGACAACAACGTTGCGGAACTCCTGATTGATCTTGACAATCTTGAACTCCATGTTCTTGCCGACAAATGTATCGTAGTCGCGGATAGGTTTAACGTCAATCTGTGAACCTGGAAGGAATGCTTCAGTGCCGAGTACGTCAACGATCATACCGCCCTTAGTGCGGCACTTAACGAAGCCTGTAACAACCTCGTTGTTTTCGAGGGCTGCGTTAACGCGCTCCCATGAACGGCTTTGACGTGCCTTCTTGTGTGAGAGGACAAGCTGTCCCTTCTTGTCTTCCTGGTTCTCGATGTAAACCTCTACAGTGTCGCCCACCTTGAGGTTTGGAGCGTAGCGGAACTCGCTGCGTGCGATGATGCCTTCGCTCTTGTAGCCAATATTGACAACAACCTCGCGGTCATTGATGGCTGTTACTTTGCCATCTACTACCTCGTTGTCGTTAACATTGTTGAGAGTGCCTTCGTAGGCTGCTTTCTGAGCTGCTTTGTCTGAAGCGCTCACGCCGTCGTTCTCGAATGCATCCCAATCGAAATCTACCAGCGGATTAATTTCTTTAATTGCCATAAATGATTTAAAAAAGTTGTTTGTTTTAATTAATAAAGTTAGACATTATATTGATAAAATCTAAATATCCTGTTGAGTGGAGTCTGTGATTCTGCCACAAAACGGGTGCAAAGTTAGTGGTTTTCCGACAATTGGCAAAATATCGGAACTGTTTTTTTAAGTTTTGATGAACTTTTGAGAGGTAAATGTGGAGGAGATGTGTGTTTTAGTGCAAGCACAGTTATTTTTTATGTTTGATAGAGGTGACGGGGATGGATTTTGCAGAAGCGTGGGGTAAACTTGTTGTTGGAGATGTCGTTTGATAAGTTATCGGTTTGACGGGTTCGAGGTGAAGCATTATATGTGTGTTGGAGCCAAATTCAGAACGGAGGTGACGCTCTATTTGAGTGGCATGTTCATGGGCTTCAGCAAGAGACATCTCACCTGGCAGACGAAGGTGCATCTCGATGGCAATGCGGTTGCCTATGCGGCGAGTGCACAAATGGTGTATGTCACTGACATGTTTGTCCTCGGCTATGATGCCGAGTATGCGTTGTTCTGTTTCGTGTGGAAGGCTCTCCTCAAGAAGCTCGCCGGCAGATTGTCGTATGATCTTGATAGCGGTGAATGCTATGAAGATACTGACGACCACGGCTGCTATGGCATCGAGCACAGCCCATTGATTACCAAGAAGCACAGCTCCGCCAATGCCGATAGCTGTTCCTATAGATGAGTATGCGTCACTGCGGTGATGCCAGGCGTTGGCCTCCAGAGCTTTGGAGTCAACTTCATCGGCAACACTCTTTGTTACGCGGAAAATCCATTCTTTGGAGATGATGCTTGTAAGAGCAGCCGCGAGAGCTATGATTCCTGGTGATGTGAGCTGCTCACCTTGGAGAAAAGATAGAATCTTTTCACCTCCATCGTAAGCGAGCATGAGAGCCACAGCCAGAAGAGCTATGCCTATGATGGAGGTGGCGATGGTTTCATATTTGCCGTGTCCGTATCCATGGTCATCATCAGCTGGTTTATTGCTGAGATGAACAAAGACAACCACAACGACATCTGTGATGAAGTCGCTTAGAGAGTGTACGGCGTCAGCTATCATTGCGGCAGAGTGACCAAAGATTCCTGCTGCAAACTTGAGCGTTAGCAAGAGAAAGTTTACTATGCTGCCGAGAACAGTCACTCGGTAGATCTTTGCTGTGCGATTTTGCATGTTATAGAGGCAGTATTGGACCATTGCCGTGTCCGATGGTTGTGTGTGAGGCGAGGGCTATGGCATGTGTTACTATTTCTTTTGCTTGGCTGATGGCACTGGGAAGATTATGGCCGAGAGCGAGGTAGGTAGCTATGGCGCTGGACAGGCAGCAGCCGGTGCCATGGAGGTTGGATGAGGGAATCTTTGAGGTGGAAAATGTGTGAGTCGTTCCATCCGGTAGATAGAGGATGTCTGTCATGTCCTTTGTGTCGGCATGACCTCCCTTTAGCAGATATGGGACAGAGAGGAGATGTGGGGCGAGGACGGCATGCTCTGGTATGTTGGGAGTAATGAGAGTGCAGAGGGGAAAGAGTCTTTCGGCTATGTGCTGGATGCAGTCTTCGTCCATGAGACGTGTGCCGCTGGTAGAGATCATCACGGGGTCATACACGATTGGACATGACAAGCTGCACAGAGTCTCGGTGATGACTTCAGCGCATACTTTGTTGGGAATCATTCCAATCTTGACTGCATCTAAATGTATGTCAGATATGACGGAGAGAATCTGCTGGCGGAGAATGTCGGCTGTTACTGGATGTACCGCTTGCACGCCGAGAGTATTCTGGCAGGTGATGGCCGTGATGGCCGTAGCGGCATATTGATGGAGGAATGTTATGGTGCGCAGGTCTTGCTGGATGCCTGCGCCTCCGCTGCAGTCGCTGCCTGCTATGGTGAGTATGGTCTTCATGAGTGACGTTGCAACCCAATTAAGGATGTTGCTTAATTAAATATGTATAGAAGTCATCTCTTTCCATGCGTCGCCAAGTATCATGGCCCCGCCGAAGCCCATGCGGATGACCGTGTCTATATTGTCAAAGGTGACGCCTCCGAGTGCAAGCACTTTTTTGTCTATTATGCCTTTGTTGCGAGCAGAAGAGATGATGTCAGGTGTAAAGGCTGAGCTGTAACCCTTCTTTGAGATGGAGTCAAAGATGGGGGAGAGAGAGAGGTAGTTGCATCGTTCTTTCCACGTGATGATCTCTTCGATGCTGTGGCAGCTGCGGCTGATGCTTCCTTGCCATCCGTCTGGTGGGCTGGGGTTGCGACTGTTGAGATGAACGCCGTGGAGGGCATACCGTTGGGCGAGTTGGAAATGGTCGTGGATAACAAGTCTGTGACGAAGAGGGACTGGTATATTCTGAATAAGGTTCTCCACTTCGTCAGCTGTGGCCCCAGGTTTGCGTATGTGTATGAGATCCACCCTTCCGCCGTGAAGAAACTGGACTATGTGTTCAGCTTCTCCGCGGAAGAAAGTTGGCAGGGTGATGACTATTGTCATAAGAGCACGGATTGCTTTGTCGTGATGAAATGATTAATTGGCATGATTCGATGGATGCCTGTTCATTGTGCCACTCTCTGGCAGTTCTTGCCGAAGAGGTCGAAAGATGCGTCCCAATCCTTCCATACAGGTTCGCGCCCCAGCTCTTTGAGTCGCTGGTTGATGACCTTTGCTGTGCGTTCGTCAGAGACGCTGAATTGCTCAAGAGCCTGAGGATATGTGTGATATCCGCCAGGGTTAACCTTAGATTCGGCAGACATGGTGGTGACACCGAGTGTGCACATGTTGTCACGTATGTAGGCAGGTTCGCGTGTTGAGTATGAGATGTCCACATCATGGTCGAATATTCGCATGGCGAATGTTGCCTGGGCCAGTTGTCGGTCAGTCATGAAGCAGTTGGGCTGGAAACCCTCGTTTTGTGCTGGACGCATGCGTGGGAAGTTGACGCTGTACTTCGTGCGCCAGTAGTGCTTCTGCAGGTAACGGAGGTGATAGGCCATCATAGTCACGTCAGTGCGCCACTCTTTCTCCAGGCCGATTAGCACACCCATGCCAATGGAGTGAACCCCCGCTTGTCCCATGCGGTCAAATCCGTCACAGCGCCATTCAAATTTGCTCTTCATGCCGCGTGGGTGGTAGAGCTTGTAGTTCTCACGGTGATATGTCTCCTGAAAACATATCACGCCATTAAGGCCGTGAAGCGTCAGCTCATGATAATCTTCAGCAGACAGCGGCATGACCTCAATCTTGATATTTGAGAAATACTTCTTTGCTATGTCGATAGCCTTAGCCAGATACGGCATGCCAGCCTTAGCCGGGTTCTCTCCCGTGACGAGGAGAATATTCTCGAAGGGGGCGAGCTTCTTTATGGCTCGATACTCATCCTCTATCTGTTCGGGAGTGAGGATAGTGCGCGCCATCGGATTTTCACGATGGAAACCGCAATAGACGCATGAGTTGGAGCATGAGTTGGTGATGTATAGCGGTATAAACATAGACATAGTCTTGCCGAACCGCTCTTCCGTATATCGGCGAGAGAGGCGGGCCATTTGTTCGAGATAAGGTTCGGCTGCCGGCGAAAGGAGAGCCATGAAGTCATTGACATCGCAGTGACTCTTGGCCAAAGCCCTGCGCACATCCATATCGGTCATGTGAGCAATGCGCTCTGTGGTCTCTTCCCAACTGATATTTTTTAATTCGTCTGAAAACACTGTAGTATGTTTTATAAGAGTTCTTATTATATATATAATGTGTATGAACAGAGACGCGGCAGGCTCTTCCCATGTTGGATGGCTTGCCTGCATCTTCTCTGATGAGTCGCGCTTTCTCTGACCAGTCAGATGTTGATGATGAATGACTGCATAGTGCACAGGTCTATGCTCCACAGCTTGTCTATGAGAGGCTCACCAAATCCGCAGATGAGCTGCATCACTTGATTGGCTTCCACGCTACCCACGATGGCAGGGGTGACCCCAGTCACCTGTTTGCCAGGATGAGGCATGGATCGTGTCTCCTCTTCGTTGCACAGGGTGCGATAGGTGGCATGGCCGTGGCAGAGGATAGCTACCTGTCCGTCAAGTCCGCAGATGGCACCGTATACATAGGGCTTATGGAGTTCGGCGCAGATATCGCTGATGATGAAACGTGTGGCGAAGTTGTCAGTGCCGTCCACCACGATGTCATACTGGCTGATGATGTCTCGCGCGTTGTCAGCAGAGAGGCGGAGAGGGTAGGCGCAGATGGTTATGTCAGAGTTGAGCGAATGCAGGCGTGCTTGTGCACATAGAGCCTTGCTCTGTCCCACAGATGTTTCATCATATAGAACTTGGCGATGGAGGTTGCTGACATTCACCACATCATCATCGACAAGTCCCAGCGTTCCCACGCCAGCACCTGCGAGATAGATGGATATGGGCGAACCGAGACCGCCCACACCAACCACCAGCACCTTAGCCTCAGAGAGCTTGCGCTGCCCCTCCTCGCCAATCTCTGGCAGGAGAAGCTGTCTTGCATATCTTTCTGTGATAGTCATTAGGCTTGCTTATAGTTTTCTGAGGTCATGCGACAACTTGGCCGCGCAGAAATTCGGGCCACACATCGTGCAGTATTCGCCTTCAGTGTGTCCTGCCTCCTCAAAGTATTGCAGCGCTCGTTCTGGATCGAGAGAGAGGTGGAACTGGTCTCTCCATCTGAAATCGAAGCGAGCTTTGGATAGAGCGTTGTCACGTATCTGAGCACCGGGATGTCCCTTGGCAAGGTCGGCTGCGTGAGCCGCTATCTTGTATGTCACCACACCTACACGCACATCTTCCCTGTTGGGCAGGGCGAGATGCTCCTTCGGTGTGACATAGCAGAGCATAGCAGTGCCTAGCCATGCTATCTGAGCTCCGCCGATGGCAGAGGTGATATGGTCGTAGCCTGGAGCTATGTCTGTGACGATGGGACCGAGAGTGTAGAATGGAGCCTCGTGGCAATGGTCGAGCTGTCTCTCCATGTTCTCGCGTATCTTCTGCATTGGCACATGTCCAGGTCCCTCGATGAAGGCCTGCACGTTCTTGTCCCATGCACGGATGACGAGTTCGCCCATGGTGTCGAGTTCGGCAAACTGAGCCGCATCGTTGGCATCAGCCGTGCATCCTGGGCGCAGACCATCGCCAAGAGAGAGGGCGACGTCATATTGAGCCACTATGTCGCAGATATCATCAAAGTGGTCATAGAGGAAAGACTCCTGATTGTGTATGAGGCACCATTTGCTCATGATGCTGCCACCACGGCTGACGATGCCGCAGAGTCGAGAGTCAGCGAGATGAACGTTGTGAAGTCGTATGCCAGCATGGATGGTAAAGTAATCCACTCCCTGTTCGCACTGTTCTATGAGAGTGTCCTTATATACATTCCATGTGAGGTCTTCAACTCGTCCGTTGACCTTTTCCAGCGCCTGGTAGATGGGCACTGTGCCGACTGGCACAGGACAGTTGCGCACAATCCATTCACGTGTCTCGTGGATGTTGGCTCCTGTGGAAAGATCCATCAGGGTGTCGCCACCCCACTTGCATGACCATACAGCCTTGTCCACCTCCTCCTCTATACTGGATGTAGTGGCAGAGTTTCCAATGTTAGTGTTGATTTTCACGAGGAAGTTGCGCCCGATGACCATCGGTTCGCTCTCGGGGTGATTGATGTTGGCTGGCAATACAGCTCGCCCCCTTGCTATCTCGTCTCGCACGAACTCAGGCGTGATATGAGTCTTGATGCCCAGTTCCTCACAATTCATGTTTTCTCGTATGGCAGCGTACTCCATCTCGGGAGTGATGATGCCAGCCTTGGCGTATGCCATCTGAGTGATGGCCTTACCCTTCTTGGCTCGGCGTGGCAACTGTATGTGCTCGAAGCGGAGACTGTCAAGCGAGTGGTCAGCAAGACGCAGCTTGCCGTATTCGCTGCTCACCTCCTTCAGCTGCTCCGTATCGTTGCGGTCGAGAATCCATGATTCGCGCATGCGAGGAAGTCCCTTCTTGAGGTCAATCTCGATGTTGGGGTCGGAGAAAGGACCGCTGGTGTCATATATATATACAGGGGAGTTTGGCTCAGTATGTGGAATGCCGTTCTTGTCCTTGGTGACAGTGGGAGTGAGGTTGACCTTTGTCATGCCCACTCGGATGTTAGGGAAGAGCTTCCCCTGCATGTATGCTTTCTCACGCTTAGCGTAGGCTTTGTTGTCTTGTGGCATAAGTGTGTATTGTTTTTATAGATGTAAATGCACGTATGTGCGTGTGTTGCTTATAGGTTGTAAATGCGCGTCAGTGCGTGTGCCCATTAGTTGAGGAATGCCGTGAGGGGCGAGCTTGCTTCTGCGCAGTCTGCTAT
>JAXJBE010000256.1:0-3118 GCA_036303125.1 Bacteroidaceae bacterium | reverse complement strand
GTCTGGAACTTGTTCGTGAACATCATGCCAGTCAGTCCCAGCAGGGCTTGTAACTTATCGTTGCCGTCCTCCATGTTGCCCGCCCCCGCCTCCTCCTGTCCGAACGGTTTGAACTTTGCCTTGTTCGACAGTCTGATGTTCATCGACACTTCGTTGCTCGGCACGTCCTTCTCCACCCGTCGGCTGTGGTGATTACGCACTATCTCGACATTCGTCACATAATCCGCAGGAATGTTCCGCGTCGCTAGGTTATACTTGCCGCCCAGCAGCTCCATCCCCTCGATGTTGAACTGCGAGATGGGCTTGCCCATATAACTGATGCCACCATTCTTCGACACATCGACTCCCGGAAGCCGCTTCAGTCCATCCTCCAGCGTCACGTCACCCTTGCCAAGAAACGACGCCAGGTTATGGCTCAGCGTGTCGCCCTTCTGCCGCAGCATGTCAGGCTTCACCGTCACCTCTTTCTGGCTGATTCTCTTCATAGTCAGCAGCATGTTCACCTTGGTCACCCACTCCTTCAGCGTCACACGTTCCGACTCCTTCTCATAGCTGATGTGATTGAACTGTAGTGTCACCTCCCCCGTCGGCGCACTCTTGACCTCCAGCGCATACTCGCCCTTCGCATTCGTGCTGGTAAACGCCAGCGTCTTCGTGCCGATTACCATTTTCACAATGACATCATTCACGGGCTTGTTCTGCAAATCTATCACCCGCCCCGTCACTCGCACCTGAGCGGATGCATGGACGGTCAGTGCTATATATAATATAATGTACAGGAGTCGCTGCATATCTGTCTTATTCCTTTTCCAGCGGTTGATATACGTGGGCCTTCGTCAGCAGCGGATGACCGCCATTGGCAAAGAGAAGTTGCTGTCCGTCGTGGTTGAAGACGTTCATGTCCGTGATACTGCCCTGAAGATTGGGCACATAGTACATGGGATTCTTGGCATATTGGCGGTTGCTAAGAATTTCGTTCTTATGCTTCTACAGTTTGGCGTATTTCATACGGAGCACATCGACCCTTTGCTCTGGGGCTGTAATGGGCGATGCCTCTTGGCGAAGCCCTGCAAGGCAGAACGTGTGCGCCTCACTCTCTGCTTTCACTATCAGTCCCGGCAGACCGCGCAGCCGCCACGGCCCGGCCGATGAAGGAATCTCATCAGTGTACCACACGCGCCATTCTACGCCTCGATGCGTCGCTGTGGCCTGCTGACAAAGGTAGTCGCTCACGGTCAGTGTGTCATCACTGAGCTTCCATGCGATATCGGGTGTCGGCTCGTAGCCCTCGTAGTCGTGCGGGAAGATGAACTCACGTACAGTGGTCTGTCCGTTGGATAAGCCCGTCCACACCGTCGGCATGTGCATCAGTGCCTCTTGGAACCCTGTTGCCACATCTGCCTTTGAACCGTTGTCAGTAAACGGATAGGCTGAATACGGCATCGACTTCGTCACCGTCCGTCCCACTTGTACCACGAGCTGCATCCTGTCCGTGATGGGTGCTGCCTCGTCGTCCTGTGTTCTACACTCATAGTCATACACGGCCACGAGCTGAGCCGTGTCAACAGTCTCTTCTTGTACCTGCACTCCTATCGTCAGTGCAAGGGCCGTCATGGTTGCTAAAATATTTTTCATTGTTGTTAATGTTTTATTGGAGTGCTGTTCCTTCTGTCTGCCTTTTCAATAATATCTATCAGTTTCTTCAATTCCTCTTGGTTGAACTTTTCCTGTAGTTCATATGGTGGAGGCCATAACAGTGACGCCACAGGAGACGACGGATGGATGCTTTTGTAATCATACTTTTAATATTTTAGGGTTATTATAAGGGTATAACAAGGGCTGTCCGTCATTTTGACGGATAATCAATTGTTGTCAATAAGATAGGGCTACGACAGTTGATCTTCGGTCTTCTTCCTCCTTGCAAGGCATAGTGCAAACAAGCCTGCTCTCTGCTCTTGCCTCGTTTTTCAGTTGAGTTGGTACGTTATAGGCAAGGTCACTTTAGCACGAACAGGCATGCCTTGTTTTTGCCCTGGCTCAAACGGAGGCATACCTCGGATAAGTTCCTCTGAATACTCCTGCAAAGCACGGATTCCCTTTTCTGTGTCAGTGGAGGATATTTCACTTCGTTCCTGCCGATTGGAAGTCGCCACAATGTTGCTTTTACCTGACGCAGGCGAAGGCTCCAAGGCTTTCACTTGCGTGATGCTCCCATCCTCTTCAACGAAGAACTCCACGTTGACGGCTCCTTCTACGTCATTTTCGATGGCAATATTCGGATAACGTATATGGTGGGAAATGTATTTATACATAGCTTCATCGCCACCATGGAATTGGGGAATTTGTTCAACATTGTCAAAGTTAGTGTTCTCTGGACTTGTCCCAGGTTTCAACCCGTCGTTATTGGCAGGAACAGATACGGTCTTTGTCTCAACGTATATTGTTTTCTGGCTTTTCAACACGGTAACATGTTCTATTGCGCTGGGGTCGATGGCCTTCTGTTCTTCTTGTGTCAAGAGCTTGCCGTTGAGATAGGTCGTGTATATCTCGGCTTTGGCTGACACCCACAAACAAGCTGCAAGGGCAGGAAGGAGATATAGCAGTTTGATCCGTGACAAACGGGATGAACGACCGCAATGCATCATGGCAAAACGCTTCTTCACAGCTCCACTGCGTAGAGTGTTCATGATGGGCAGAACCTGTGTCTGTACTGCTTTGCGCACCAGCAGATGCTCGTATTCATCCAACGTCACGCCTCCCTGCAATACCGCCTCGTCTGCCTGAAACTCATGCACATCCACCAGGTCTTGACGTAACATCCACGCAAAAGGCAGGAACCATAATAGGCTGCAGGTGAGGTCGCAGAGAACCACATCCCACGAATGTCTCATCCTTACGTGCGCAAGTTCATGATTGATGACTGGTTCTGCATTCTGTTTCAGGTCGATAGAACCAATGATAATCCAGTGCATCCAGCTGCAGGGCTGTTTGATTTTCATATCCAGCATAAGATGAACATCTTTCGTAACTATTGTGGCAACGACGTAAGAGGCGCGCCAGAGTCAAAAGTCGTAACAGATAAATGGCGAGCGCGAAAGCAATACCAATTATATATATG
>JAXJBE010000255.1:0-1750 GCA_036303125.1 Bacteroidaceae bacterium | reverse complement strand
CATTAGTTGTGGCGGAGGCACTCCATGCTTCTTCGACAATATAGACTACATCAATCAGCAGGGCGACACCATCTACCTAAAGGCTTCGCCAGAGGTGCTATACGGACATCTGAAGATGGGAAAGACCGTACGCCCTTTGCTCTTGAACAAGACTCCTGACGAGGTTCGCGAGTTTATCCACGAACAGTTGGAACAGCGCAAGCCTTTCTATGAAAAGGCTAAATACACTCTCAACGTAGACCTCATGGACAACTATGAGAAGATAAAGATTTCAGTAGAAAAAGTAAAAGAACTGCTAAACATCGAATAAAAGAAGAATGAAGAAATGGACTATCGAAGACTCACGAGAGCTTTACAACATTAATGGTTGGGGCGTTTCGTATTTTGGAGTCAACGACAAGGGAAATGTATATGTCACTCCTTGTAAGGACAAGACACAGATTGACCTCCGCGAGGTTATGGACGAACTGGCATTGCGCGATGTCACATCGCCTGTGCTATTGCGTTTTCCAGACATCCTCGACAACCGTATCGAAAAGACTGCCAGCTGTTTTGACGTGGCAAAGAAGGAATATGGCTACAAGGGTGAGAACTTCATAATTTATCCTATCAAGGTTAACCAGATACAGCCTGTGGTAGAGGAGATAATCTCGCACGGCAGAAAGTTTAACCTCGGACTTGAAGCTGGTTCAAAACCTGAGCTTCATGCAGTATTGGCTGTGCAATGCCAAAGCGACTCGCTGATAATATGTAATGGCTATAAAGACCAGGCATATATAGAGTTGGCGCTGTTGGCTCAGAAGATGGGCAAACGTATCTTCATCGTGGTTGAGAAGCTGAACGAGCTTGAGACAATTGCTACTGTAGCAAAGAAGCTCAACGTGAAGCCTAACCTCGGTATCAGAATAAAGCTTGCATCATGTGGCTCCGGCAAATGGGAAGAGAGTGGCGGCGATGCTTCTAAGTTTGGTCTTACCAGCGCTGAACTGCTGCAGGCACTCGACATCATGGAGAAGAAGGGATGGCACGACTGCTTGAAGCTAATCCATTTCCATATTGGTTCGCAGATAACAAAGATTCGTCGTATACAGACAGCTCTTCGTGAGGCTTCACAATTCTATATCAATCTTCATAAGATGGGATATAAGGTGGAGTTTGTTGACTGTGGTGGTGGTCTTGGCGTTGACTATGATGGCACTCGCTCGTCAAATAGCGAAAGCTCTGTCAACTATAGCATCCAGGAATATGTCAACGACTGTATCTACACCTTCGTAGAGGCTGCGGATAAGAATGAGCTTCCTCATCCAAACATCATCACAGAAAGTGGACGTTCGCTAACGGCTCACCACTCAGTATTGGTGATTGACGTATTGGAGACTGCAAGCTTGCCAGAGATGCCAGAGGAGTTTGAGGCTAAGCCTGATGACCATAAGCTGGTGAAAGACCTCTACGACATTTGGGACAACCTTAGCTCTCGTTCTATGCTCGAGGATTGGCACGATGCTGAGCAGATACGCGAAGAGGCTCTTGAGCTCTTTAGTCATGGCATCGTAGACTTGAAGACAAGAGCAGAGATAGAACGTATGTATTGGAGCGTGGCTCACGAGATAAACGTGTTGGCAAAGAACATCAAGCATGTGCCAGAGGAACTGAAGAATCTCAACAAGCTGTTGGCAGATAAATATTTCTGCAACTTCTCGCTATTCCAGAGTCTGCCAGACTCTTGGGCTATCGACCAGTTGTTCCCTAT
>JAXJBE010000254.1:0-3490 GCA_036303125.1 Bacteroidaceae bacterium | reverse complement strand
TCAATCTCCTGTTCGAGGATATTGATACCGAAATCCGAGAGGATGTTTGAATCTGCCATAAATCGTTATCTTTCAACTATGTTTTCTGAATCATCGTTATCTGCATCACCAGAGTTGCCACCTGCATTCCTGCGTCCGGCATCACGCCACCTCTCATGTGCGGCCAAGGCGTGGGCTGCTATGTTGCTGCGCCTTTCAAGGCGTGCGGTCAGCAGGGACGATGTCTTTCTCCTGTTGCTTAACTGTACCAGAAAGGAGACAAGGGTCTCGTTCTGCTGGGATATATCAGCATAGATGGCAAGGTACTGTCTCTTCCTTTGGGCATTTGGCATATAGGCATCTTGTGTCACCTTGATGGCGGTCTTGTACATATTGCAGTATTCCTCCAATCTTGATTTGTCGGCTACTGTTCCTCCAGTACCGACGATGCGGTTGATGTTTTCCTCAAAAGCTGCGAGCTTGTCTGTTATCTTGCTCCCCTCGGCGAGCCAGGCGATGTCTATCTGGCGGTCTGCCACATTGAGGGCTTCAATCTCTGCTCTCTGCGTGAGGTAAGCCTTAATGCTGTCAGCGACATCTACTTGCTGATAGGAAGAAACACCTGCAAGCGACCTGAACCCAAGCTTGTTCTTGCGAGCTGCGCTCTTCTGATAGCTGTTGTGAAACACATCGTAATAGAAGGCTGGTGTCAGTCCTCCTACACCAATCTCCTGAACCGTTATCTGATTCATCTTTGTGGCATCATGATTGTAGGTCACATAACTCTGCGCTGATGAGTTAAGGCATAACATCATCATACCTACACAAGACGCTGAACGTAAAAGTGTTATCCTAAACATATTCTTCTTTTGTTTAACGTTAGCCTAATATCCCAAATACCCGGCTCCTCTCCATCTGCCGAAAGCGTCGTTGACAATTTCAAGCTTTGTCTTGGCTCGATAGACCTGCCGTTTCCAATACCCGATGCGCACCTGTATGTACCTCCATGTGTCAAAGTACGCCTTGTTCAGATGCTTGCGGATATTGTCAAGCGAGTTGTTGATGTTCGTCAGGACAAGGAGCAGGTCTGAGGTGGTGCAGGCGGCTGCTCCTGTGGCATAGAGCACCAAGTCGTTGACGGAGTTGTACAGGTTGTCGCCTTCCTCTGCTATCTTGGCAAGTGCCCTCATGTTGATGGTGACAATCATGGTGTCCGTACTCACGATATTGCCTCGCTCCAGACATTTTTCTTTGAAATCGCTGAGCATGTCCTTATAGTCCCCAATACGGTCACTGATGTTCTCGTAGGTGTTGTACACATTCAGACTGGTGCGCAGAGACTGGTAAAGCACGTCAATGACATCAAAGGCTCTTGTGTATTTGTCCAGCTCTTTGTTGATGTCGCGGAATCCTTTGTTGGCATCACCGCTATAGTCATGCAGCAGTTTGTTGCTTGCCTCCAGCGTGGAGCGGACCAGCAGCAGGCTTCTCTGCTCCTTGTGGTCGTTGATGTAAGCTTCCACTGAAGTGACATCGAAGCTGAACTGGGCATACATGGGGGAAGGCAACAGTGCCAGCAGGCATACAATGAGAGCCAGAATCTTTTTATTATTCTTCTTCGTCTTCATCTTCTTCGTCATATTTGCCGTTATACGTATCTGAATGTGCGCTGTTGGCAGCATTGCGCAACCAACGCTTCCTGCATCTCTCTATGAGCGTAAGCCTTCTGCCTTGGTCTGTGTCGAGAGGGGCTATACTGCGGAGGATGTCTATGATGGAATGCTTGTAGTGCATCATCTTCTCCAACGACACAAGGTCGGCATAGATCTTCGTGAGACGGCTGTCTATCTGACGGGCAATGTCCAGGCGGTCGCTTGTCCACAACAGATGGTAGGTGTCTTCTGTGTCATCTGATTCCACAGGACTGCTTTTGGCATATTCGACCGTTGGCTCACAGGAAGGGTATTCCCGGGCTATCTCTGACAGCTTGGCATTGACCTCATCGGCTTTCTCCTGGTCTGTCTTCGAGGGATCGAGGTTGATGACTGCCACCACCTGCGTGTCGCTGTACTCTGTGGTAAGCGTCCATGAAATCTGGACGATGGCACGGTGTATCTTGATGCCAAGGAAGTATTTCGGCTTTCTTGCAATGGAGATGGTCGCCTTGAACGTGATAGTGCCGTTGATATTGGGCATGGATGCAGTGCGCACGAAAGTGTTGCCCTCCCATGCACCTGCTCCGTTCCAACTGAGATTATAGGCATTCTTGCAGTCCTGCATGATGGCCGGGATGCGGTAGTAGTCATCAGTGGCGGCGTTCTCTCCATCAACAGCCTCTTGCTTGGCTTGGTTGTAGTCTGCAAGTTCTTTTTCTGCTGCACTTTTCTCTGACTTCAACACAGATATGCGGTCTTTGTTGGCGTTATATTGCTGACGATACCTTGCGGCATCTTCAACACTGGAAGTCTGTATCTGCTTCAGGAGGTTAGAGTTTTCCGCTTCCAATCGGGCTATTTCTGTATCAATGGATGCTATTCTGCCCTCTGTCTCGGCAATCTTTGCATCAATCTCGGAGGTATTGACACTCTCCGAAGTGATGGTGGTAGCCATGGAGCACTGCTTAGTGTGGGCATTGACGCTGCCGCCGCACTGAGAGCACTTGTATTGGGTGGAACCTTCACCCAGTTTGGTTCCGTCATGGCAGGTGACGCTGATGGTAGCCGTCTCGCAACCTGCCATCTTCTCCGCATTGGTGGCCTGGTAGTATCGCTTGCTGTCACTGCCAATGTAGTAACGGATGCCGTCTTCGTTGTCATTGTAGTCGGCAAGACGGGCGTTCAAGCCTGCTCTGAAAGTGGCCATGTCCATGGAATAGGAATCGAAGACATCCTCATATTTCACCTCCTGCTTGTACCATGACTTGGTCACATGTATCTCGTAGGCGTATGCCTTGGCATACTGACCGCTTTTCTTTTTGCTGAGAATGTATGCTGATGAATAGTAGCTGATATTGTAGTTGTAGCCATCATTAGAGTTATTGAGCTGTTGCACACGGCTACGGCTCCAGCCTGCATGATTCTCTGAGTTCTGGAGTGCTGCCTCCCGTTGTGAGGAGGAAGGATAGAAATCGGGATCTGTTGTACTGATACGATACCAATGGTCGCCATACAGGATGGCATCATCATCTGTCGGAGGATAGTAGTCGCAGAGCTTCTCGCTTCCTTGGTCAACGCTGTAGATATACCATCGCTGTGTATAGTATTGTCCCATGCCTTCACGGGCATAGTCAGTAATCCATGCTGTGGTATTGTAATTCGACAAAGAGAAAAGGTTGGCAATGCCCTCCTGTCCACCAACAAACTGCAACAGGGTGTTGCCGGCATTGGTGGAGAGGTTGTTGTAGAGGTCGTATGTATTCTCTGCTATTTCGATGACGCTGCTGGTCTTGTCCATCAGTGTGCCGTTGAAATTGCTGTTGCCGACAATGGAACTGACTGCATTGCCAGCACCT
>JAXJBE010000253.1:0-1818 GCA_036303125.1 Bacteroidaceae bacterium | reverse complement strand
GTTGAGAATGAGCATGGTCTTTACAAAGGCCCAGCTGATGGTGATGTTCTTTCTGCCGCAATGACCCAGGTCAGAGTAGAGAGCCTCTGCACCGGTGGTACAGAGAAACACGGCACCAAGAATCAAGAACCATTCAGGTGATCTTGCCAGCAGCATGGCTGCGTAATAGGGGTTGAAGGCCTTCAGTATCAACGGGTAAGACGTGATGCTGACGGTTCCCGCCACGCCCAGCAGCAGGAACCATATCAGCATGAACACTCCAAACGACTTGCCTATACTCTCTGTGCCAAACCGTTGCACGAAGAAAATAATGGTGATGATGCCAAGCGTAATTGGGATGACAGGTAGGTTGGGACTGATGCTTTCGAGCCCTTCGATGGCTGTGGTAACCGTAATGGCTGGGGTGATGATTCCGTCAGCCAGCAAGGTGCTTGCGCCGATAATAGCCAATATGTAAATCCACTTGCTTTTGAGTCGGCGCAGCAGGGCGTAAAGGGCGAGAATGCCTCCTTCACCATTGTTGTCGGCTCGCAGAGCCACGCATACATATTTGATGGTGGTCTGTAGGGTGAGTGTCCAGATGATGCAGGACAATGCGCCCAGTATGGTGCTCTCGTTGATGTTTTCGCCTGTATGGAGAATGGCCTTCATCACATATAAGGGTGATGTTCCGATGTCGCCAAACACGATGCCTAAAGTTATGAGTAATCCTATGAAACCTACTTTATTATGGTTGCTGACAACAGGACTTTCAGAATCTTTTCTCATATTTTTTTGTATAATTTAATAAAAATGTTATCCCTTAGATTATAAAAAATTGCTCAAAGGTATAAACATATTAAATAAAATATGATTGTGTTTAACAAAAATTATTGAATTTAACTCCCTTTGTCATGAAGCAAACTTTGTGGCTGTGATGATATGGCTCTTTGTCTTAAGCAGCCTCATCTGCAACTATCATTATGGCGAAGACCAACGGGCATAATGACGACCGTGTCTTGTTGTTTTACCTCTGCGACATCTTACGCGACTTTTCCTTGGCGAAAGCCTGCATGTCCACAGCCACGTCATCCTCATCCACGATCTCCACGCCAGTCATGGTCTCTATGACGTCTTCCATCGACACCACGCCACGCAGACAGCCATATTCATCAAGGATGTTAGAGATGTGCTCGCGCTTCTCCAGCATCTTCTCCCATATCTGATACACCGAATCGTCCTCGTTGAAAGAAATAATGGGGCGCATGAGGTCGGAGAGTCTTGTCTCGAATTGGTCTTCCGACAACTCCTTCAGCACCATGTCCTTCAGCACATAGCCGATGATGTAATCCTTGCTCTTGTCGTATACCGGTATGCGCGAGAAATTCCATGTCTGCTGCTCGTAAAACTCCTTGATGGTAAGGTTCACGTTAGCTGTTTCTACTACTATGGATGGAGTCATCACCTCGCGTGCCTTCACACTCGCCAGACGGATGCAGCTCTTTATGATCTTGCTTTCCGATTCGCGGAAGATGCTCTCCGTGGTGCCTACGTCAACCATCGCAGACACTTCTTCGCGGCTCACAGAAGCCTGATGATTCTTCGGTGTGAATACCTTTGTGATTAGCTCTGAGAGCAGAACCAGCGGATAGGTGATGAAGATGAGCACGCGTATGATCTTTGTCGACGGCATGGCGAGCGAACGCCAATAATATGCTCCGACGGTCTTGGGGATGATTTCTGAAAGCACAAGAATCAACAGCGTCAGAATGGCAGATATCAATCCGAAGTATTCCTCGCCGAAGAGCTTCATCGACTCCGCGCCGACACCTGCCGAAC
>JAXJBE010000252.1:0-1546 GCA_036303125.1 Bacteroidaceae bacterium | reverse complement strand
GTTTCAACTGGCTGTTTTCCTTACTATAATAATATATAGGAATCTGGCGCAACGATTCCAGCTGACAGCAAACGAAGTTTTCCGTAAAATCACCCTTCCCGGTATTGTCATTACTAGGCAAAAGAAGTAAGGCTGGTGGAGTTTTACTCATAGCACCCAGCAATCCACAATCCAATAGATACAATTTGAAGGCACTGATGTCCTCATGAATCTTCAGAGGAAGCCCCAAAGTCTTCACTCTACTGATTTTATATACCAGTCCTGCATCTATGAGCCATTGGATAGCCAACTCATAATCCTTGGCTCTTGCACCTTGCTTTACTACACCATAGATAAACTTTTTATTCTCTTTGGCAAATTGGGAAGGGATAGGGAACCGGCTACTGCCACATGATATTCCCGTGCATTTTCACAGAAATACTTCAACGAGGCAAGTCCACGATGCAACTCCTGTATTTCACCCAAGAAAAAAGAATTGTGCCATAAATTGCAATCTCCGACAACCAAATTACTGTGTGGAGCTAACTATTCTGCTGCGTTTCCTTGTGCAATACATGCAATAGTAAAGAAAAGGGAAACAGCACATACAACTATTCACTATGAACTACAAACTATGAACAACTCTACCCCATCAACCATAAAAAATCGTGTTTTGGTGCAATATTGCCCCTACAATAATCGTGTTTTGGTGCAAAAAGTGGCTGGAATATTTGGATAAACCAGTATAAATCAGTATTATTGCACCTGCAAATATATTCACGGCCCTGAGTCAGCAAATACTGGACACGCTTTGGAAGTGGGAAATGCACGGAAAACGGACAGTCAGCACTCTTGTTGGAGGGCATCAGGCGGCTGGGTATAATCAAAAGCACGAACCCTAAAAACAAACCAGCACATGAGAATCATCATCATTGGCGGCGTGGCTGGAGGCGCTACGGCAGCAGCACGCATAAGAAGACTGACAGAAGAGGCAGAGATCCTTCTATTCGAGAAAGGAAAGTACATCTCCTACGCCAACTGCGGACTTCCGTACTACATAGGCGGCATCATAGAGGAACGTGGGAAACTCTTCGTCCAGACCCCCGAAGCATTCGGCCGGAGGTTCCACATAGACGTGAGGACAGAGAGCGAGGTGACGAAGATTGACACGACGAAGAAGACGGTGACGGTAAGCACGGCTGACGGACGGGATTATACAGAGACCTACGACAAACTGCTGCTCTCGCCCGGAGCCTCCCCCGTCGTCCCACCTCTGCCCGGCATCGACAGCGAGGGCATCTTCACGCTCCGCAACGTCAGCGACACGGACAGGATAAAGGCATTCCTGGACGGAGGAAAGGTGCGCAGGGCTGTCATCGTGGGAGGCGGCTTCATAGGTCTGGAGATGGCAGAGAACCTGAAACATGCAGGACTGGACGTAGCTGTTGTGGAGATGGCCAACCAGGTCATGGGACCCATCGACTACTCCATGGCCGCACTTGTCCATGAGCACCTTCAGGAGAAGGGCGTGAAGCTCTATCTGGAACAGGCCGTGGAGAGTTTCTCG
>JAXJBE010000251.1:0-3334 GCA_036303125.1 Bacteroidaceae bacterium | reverse complement strand
TTATATATATATTGCGCGCGCGATACATTTTCGGGATATCAGGGGCGGTTCCGAGGGTTTGGGGGCGGGAAAGGGCGAAGAGGGAGGAGGACGGATTTTCCGGCGTTTGGAGGCAGTACTACTTAACTTGACGATGAAGTATAACTCCTGTCATCAACGGAGTACTACTCCTGTCGTCAATGAAGTACTACTCCTACAGAGCATGCAGTACTACTCCTGCCTTTCTGACTACCTTTCCTGTATTTGGCTCCGCAAGAATTGGAAAAACAATCCTTGCGGAGCAGAGCAAGATTATGAGAAACGAGGTCTGGTGATTCTTTCCGCTCGACACATCGCGGTGCATCGGCCATCGGGACATGCTTCATTTGACTTCGCAGCATGCTCCGATGGGGCTCTCAACGCATTCCATAGAAACCTACATCATGTTTGGCAAAAACACGAGACACATTCAACTTAAACTCGCAGCGCATTCAACCCAAACACAAAACAGGTTCAGCCCAAGAGCCTCATCACTCTTCACCGAAACACTAAACAAGTTTGTCCGAAACCCAAAACAAGCTTCGCGAAACCTCATATCATGCTGCTCTTGACTCCCCATCATAAAAGCGGGCACTTCCCTTCTGCAAGACTTCTTTTCATAAAAGCATGGAGAGAGAGACCAAAAAGAGAGCGGGATGCAACACAAACGAGGTAAACAGGAAGCCCAATGAGGGAGAAAATTCGCCCGAACGTCAAGAAATCTACATCTTAGTTCATTTTTTCGCCCATTTCGTACCATTTTACAATCAAAAAGAACTAACTTTACCCCAAATCGGTCATTAGAAAAAGCTTCTTGTCAATTTCTAATGACCGCCATTAGAAAAACAGCTTTATATATGTTTGGCTTATAAATATTTACTATCTTTACCACGGAATAAAAGTAAATACTCCGATGCGAAACTGTGACATAAAGTTCGTAAACAAGGAAATAACACCTTTTGGCGGTCTTTCCCTGTTCTTCAAAATGCTAGAGAAATGCCATTTTGAAGAGCATGTTATGCAAAGCGGTGTTCCACTTCAAGGATCCAACCGTGGCTACAAACCAATCCAGTTGATATTGGGATTGTTTGCAGGTGTGTGGTGTGGTGCAAGTTGTTTTGGCCATCTTGATGTGGTACGTTATGACGCTGCACTGTGTGACCTGCTTGGGTGGAAACGCGGAGCAGACCATCGTGCATACCAGCGCTATCTAAACAAATTCTCCCAAGCTATCAACCAACGTGTTTTCGGAAATTTGTTCCGTTGGTTTTTCTCAGAATTGAAGTTCGACAATTACACCTTGGACTTCGATTCGACTGTGATGGTCCGTGAGGGAAATCAGGAGGGGGCAGCCAAAGGATACAACCCCAAGCGTCCTGGACGACTCTCGCATCATCCTCTCCTTGCATTCGTTTCCGATGTGAAAATGATAGCAAATTACTGGCTACGACCAGGCAACACATCTGCAAGTACCAATTATCAGTCATTTCTTGAGGACACACTCTCAAAACTGGAGGGCAAACGTGTCGGACTGGTCCGCATGGATAGTGGCTTCTTTGCAAAGGAAATACTTGACTATCTGGAAGATAAAGATCTACACTACATCATAGCCTGCCGTTTCAATAATCGCATAAAGTACAGCCTTACCCATGAACGCAAATGGATAGAGTTGACAGAAGGATTGGAAATATCCGAAACCACCTATCAGGCAAATGGCTGGGAGAAGGCAAGACGTATTGTGATGGTCAGGCAAGAAATTGAAAAGCGCCCTAAAGCTGCGGGAAAGCAAATCAAGCAACTGGAGCTTTTCGAGGACGAGGAAGATTTCGGTAAATACCGATACAGTTGCTTTGTAACAGACCTTGATCTGCCAGCCAAAATCATATATGACACATATCGCGGAAGGGCGGATTCTGAGAACAGGATAAAGGAACTGAAGAGTGATTTCTCCATCGATGATTTTGTCACAAATAACTTCTGGGCAACAGAGGCATGTGGAAACTTCATTGTAATGGCATATAACTTCATGTCGTTGTTCAGACACGCGCTGATCAATTCCGACAAGAAGAAATTTCTGAAGACTATCCGATACGAGCTGATATCGACGCCAGCCTATCTGGGTAGAACAAAAGACAAGCATATACTATATTTGGCCAGATCACTAAAAACACGACAATCATTCTTGTCTATATGGGAAAAATTAAAGGATTTCTCTTTGCCGTACGACACAGAGAAATCTTAATGACCGATTTGGGTTTACGGAGGTGATGAGCGCAAAACGCTCTTTTTACAGTCAAAACGATCTATATACGGACAACCGTTAACCAATTAAAACTAAACGAAGATGAGAGGAGTCAAGGGTGTAATAGGAGCCTTGCTAATAGCAATCGGTCTGGGTTCCTGCAAAGAACACATCGACATGAGCGCACGTTATGTCTTGAAGGAAGAGACAGCCTACAGTTATCTGTGCAAGCACGAGCAGTACAGCAGTTTTGTGGATTTGCTGAACAAGGTGCCTGTGAGCCGAATGTCCAGTTCCACAGTAGGTTCGCTGCTCTCCGCCCGCGGCCACTTCACAGTATTTGCCCCCGACAACGACGCCGTGCAGGCTTACCTCGACACCCTGGCCATGAAGAGCATCATAGCAAGTGCCAGTTGGGATGGCTTCCGCGACAGCACCACCCTCGACTCCATCCGCAAAGTCATCGTATATAACAGCGTCATCAACAGCGGTGACAATCTCCCGGCCTATGATGTGGCCCAGTTCCCCATCAACGACGGCGGCGAGTTCTCGAAGAGCAACATGTATGACCGCAAGCTGATAGTCAACTACTTCGACGACCCCGACAGCATCACCATCAACGGTGCGCTGATGGACGCGCGCAACAATAACATACGTGTGCTCAACGGCTACGTCCACTGCGTGCACTCTGTGGTGGCTCCCACAAACAACACCCTGGGCTACCTCCTCAACAAGATATACACCGAAAAGGAGTCGGGCTACTACGTGTCCTCGATGCTCGTGCATGCCGTGGGCATGCTCGATACCCTGCAGAAATACAGGGATGACGACTACGAGCTGGCCTATCAGACCGGCCAGGTGCCAGAGATGATTGCCCACGAATCGGGTGTAGGCTACACCACCGGCAAGCTGCCCGAGCACAGGTATTACGGCTTCACCTTCTTTGCCGAGACCGATGATGTGTGGGAGAGAGAGATAGGCAAAAACCGCTTCGACATCACGGTGGATGATGTGGTAAGCTGGCTCAAGGAGAACGGATACTACCCCACCGCCAAGACCGACGAGAACTACCAC
>JAXJBE010000250.1:0-10120 GCA_036303125.1 Bacteroidaceae bacterium | reverse complement strand
TGACAGCCATGTACTCCTTGAACCGGTTTTCCTCGATATTAGGTTCAGGTGTGTACTCCTCGGCATTGCCTCCTTCCTCGATGAACTTTTTGAATGCTGCGTCGGCAGCCTGATGGTGGATGCGGTAGAAGCAGCTCTTGAGGCTGTCGAGTTCTTGACGTGTTACTTCTTCGTCGTTGTCGGCGATTTCTTTAAGTCTGTTCACGACTTCTGCTTTTGTCGCGTAAGCGGCGAAAGTAGTGGTAGAGTTTTCTGCCTGAGGTGCGTCTTCTGTGCTTTCAGAAGTTGTTTCTGTAGATTCAGCTGCAGTTTCTGTGGGTTCAGTTGCAGTTGCTGCAGGCTCAACTGCAGTTTCTGTTGGTTCTACAGTAGGCTGCTCTGTAATCTGCTGAGCAGTCTCCTCAGTGGGGTTCTGATTTTCAATCATAGTTAATGATGTTTATTGTTAGACCATAATCTGTAGGCTTACGTGTGTTGACATGAAGGCTACAGATGCAAATTTAGCATAATAGTATAGATGTATATCACAGCCGCAGGGATGGCGATGAGTGAACTGTCAAATCTGTCGAGCATTCCTCCGTGACCTGGCAGGATATTGCCAGAGTCTTTAATG
The DNA here is from genome assembly GCA_036303125.1 of Bacteroidaceae bacterium. GTDB lineage: Bacteria > Bacteroidota > Bacteroidia > Bacteroidales > Bacteroidaceae > Minthosoma. The sequence goes on along the minus strand of JAXJBE010000250.1, from coordinate 9,507 downwards.
CCAACCTTGCGCTTTATGAGAGACTCTACGAGATCGCCCCATGTGCCCATGACGACAGTAATAAGAGCCATTCCAGCCCATAGTCCATGGTTGAGGCAAGTGGAGAGTCCGTCAGCGAATGGCACGAAGTAAGCTAACAATTGTGAAACAGCTATGGCTGTCAGTCCTCCACCGATGCTGCCTTCCCATGACTTTTTTGGTGATATGCGCTCAAAGAGTCGGTGCTTGCCCAGCCATGAACCAAAGATGTAGGCACCTGTGTCGCTGGCCCAGAGGAAGAAGAAGAGTGAGAGAGCATACCAATAATAGTATGCTGTGCCTGATGGAGTATTGATGAAGCATAGTGTGTTGAAGGATGCGAATGGCAGGGCTATGTAAAGCTGCGCCATGAAGGTCATGCCCCAGGTCTGCACCGTGTCCTTTTGGTTGAGATAGAGTTCTGATACAAGCAGATAAATGAGAGAGATGAGATAGGGTATGAATACCTCAGCACCCATAATGTTTGTGTTGAAGGACCATACAGCCACATTGAGATATGCAGCTGCCACCGTCGTGATGAAACGGTTGACGTGCAGTTGCATGTGCTTGTTGACTATAGTGGTAAATTCCCATACGGTAAGAGCTGTGATGGCTGTGAACAATATGAGGAGAGAGTAGGGGCTGAGTATTATGCCTGTGATGATTATGGCTACAAATACTGCACCCGTGATTGCACGAACGATAAGGTTTTTCACTTTGAGGTTAGGTTAAGAGGTGTTCGACAAACGTTCTTAAAAGTGCGATTTCTTTAAGCGTTTATCGAACATCTCAGATTATTTTGAATCGTTTTGTTGATTGTTGTTAGGATTGTTGTTGGCAAGAGTGTCGCCTTGTTTGGCTTTCTCTGCTTTTTCTGCTTTCTCGACAACAGCTTGCACTATCTTCTGTCTTATAAATTCTTCGTTCTCCTTCTCGTGGTCTGTGTTGTTTGGATTCTTGTCTGCTGACTTTTCGTTTTCTTCTTTGTTGGAAGCGAGAATCTCGTCAGTGCGGGATACCCATGGTCGAGGACCAAAGATTTCTTCGAGGTCTTCAGCGAAGATGACTTCTCTGTCAATAAGGAGCTGTGTAAGTTTTTCGTGTCCTTCACGATGCTCTGTCAATACTTTCTTTGCTCGGGCGTATTCACCTGCTATGAGATCTCGCACTTCTTCATCGATAGTCTCAGCTGTCTTCTCGCTGTATGGTTTAGAGAACTGATACTCCTGGTTGTTGTAGAAGCAGAGATTCGGTAACTTATTGCCCATGCCAGCGTATGCTATCATGCCGTAGGCACGCTTTGTAACCTTCTCAAGGTCGTTCATCGCACCTGTGGAGATGCGTCCGTTGCATATTTCCTCGGCAGCTCTGCCTCCAAGAGTGGCGCAAATCTCATCGAGTATCTCCTCCTTGGTGGATATCTGTCTTTCTTCGGGCATGTACCACGCTGCGCCGAGAGCCTGGCCTCGTGGCACTATGGTTACCTTGACCAGAGGGTTGGCATATTCGAGGAACCATGAGATGGTGGCATGGCCAGCTTCATGAAGGGCGATAGTGCGCTTCTCATTGGCTGTGAGCAGTTTGGTCTTCTTCTCCAATCCTCCGATGATGCGGTCAACGGCATCAAGGAAGCATTGCTTATCCACCCATTCCTTGTTTTTGCGAGCGGCGATTAGGGCGGCTTCATTGCACACGTTGGCTATGTCGGCACCTGAGAATCCTGGAGTTTGTCGTGCGAGTTGTGCCACTTCCACCGTCTCGTCTATCTTGAGTGGACGGAGGTGTACCATGAAGATGTCTTTGCGTTCGTTGAGGTCTGGCAGGTCCACATGTATCTGTCGGTCGAAGCGTCCTGCGCGGAGGAGAGCCTTGTCGAGAATCTCAGCACGGTTGGTGGCAGCCATGATGATGATTCCGCTGTTGGTGCCGAAGCCGTCCATCTCGGTGAGAAGCTGATTGAGTGTGCTTTCTCGCTCATCGTTGCCGCCCATGGCAGCAGACTTGCTGCGGGCGCGTCCGATGGCATCTATCTCATCGATGAATACGATGCATGGAGCCTTGGCCTTAGCTTGCTGGAAGAGGTCGCGCACGCGGCTTGCGCCTACACCGACGAACATCTCCACAAACTCTGAGCCCGAGAGGGAAAAGAATGGTACACCAGCCTCTCCCGCTACAGCTTTGGCAAGAAGGGTCTTGCCTGTTCCCGGAGGACCCACGAGGAGTGCTCCCTTAGGTATCTTACCGCCGAGGTTGGTGTATTTCTCGGGTTTCTTGAGAAAGTCTACTATCTCTTGCACTTCCTGCTTTGCTCCTGTTTGTCCGGCCACATCCTTGAATGTAACCTGAGGGGAATTTTTATCATCTTTCTCTATGAGCTGAGCTTTGGACTTGCCGACAGAGAATATATTGCCAGTTCCACCCATGAATCCTCCTCCACCGCTCATGCCTCTCATAATGAAAATCCATATCAAGACGATGATGATAAATGGGGCAAAGTTCCAAAGAATGTTTGTGATAAGGTCATTGTTACGTTCATATTTGACCTTGCCAGTGAAGTTTTTCTCCTCTGTCTGGTTGTCGATGAAAGATTCCAGATTTTCGATAGAACCGAAGTCTACCTGTATGAGGTCCTGTCCTCTTTTGAGTTTTGTGTTGCCAAAGACCTCTTTCTTATGTTTAGAATCGATGGCAAGCACAAGAGTGTTGTCATCTGTGTTGATAGTTATCTCGGAGACATATCCGTTGTTGACAAGTTTTTTGAATTCAGAATAGTCCACGCTCTTTGTCACTGAGTTGCCAGAGCGGTTCATGAACATGAATATTAGGCCGCCGATAATTAGTATGTAGAGCCAAGTTAAGTTTAAGCGTGGCTTGCGTAGGTTGTTGCCGTTTTTGGGGGTATTGTTGTCCATTGTTAGAGTGTGGTTGATGATATGGGCAGAGCCAGGTGTGGAGGCTCAGAGATATATGCGCGGGTGGCATTGTTGCCTTTGCCTGTTAGTGATTTTAATCGAGATTGGGGATGTCTGTCATTTTTGCGTCTTCCCACAAGTGGTCTATGTCATAAAATTCTCGGGCATCGGGTACGAAGATGTGTACTACTATGTCGATGAAGTCGAGAGCCACCCACAGGTTGTTGCGTGTGCCGTCCACGGCAGATGGCTTTGTTTGAGCCTCCTTGCGTGCGAAGTCACGTACAGACTCTGTTATGGCAGCCACCTGTGTTGGAGTGTTGCCCTCGGCGATGATTAGAAACTTGGTGATGGTGTCATCAATGCCTTCGAGGTCGACTATGCGTATGTTCTTGCCTTTCTTTTCTTGAATGCCCGCTACGCAGGCGTTGAGTAATGTTTGAGTTTCTGTCATGTCTATTCTATAATAATACTAAGTGAGTGCGTGTTGATGCTGTTCTTGTTGATATCTATTATTATTTAATGTGGCGAGTTGTTTCGTTGTGCGGAAGGAAGATATGTTCCTTAGCTCCTGTCAGCTAATTCTCTTCCATTTCTTTTCTCTTCTTCTCCTCTATCATTTGGAAGTCTTTGGGGCGGAGAACAAAGTTGCTGCCGAGGTATTTCTCTTTGACGATGTGGTTCTGCGAGAGTTCCTCTGGCGTACCTTTAAAGAGGATGCGTCCCTCGAAAAGAAGGTATGCGCGGTCTGTGATGCAGAGCGTCTCCTGCACGTTGTGGTCTGTGATGAGGATGCCGATGTTGCGGTCTTTAAGTTTCCACACCACATACTGTATGTCTTCGACTGCTATAGGGTCGACACCTGCAAAAGGTTCATCGAGCATGATGAACTTAGGGTCTATGGCTAAGCATCGTGCTATCTCGCATCGGCGTCTTTCGCCTCCCGAGAGCTGGTTGCCGTTGTTGCGTCTGACTTTTTGGAGGTTGAATTCGTCAAGGAGTCTCTCAAGGTGCTCGCGCTGTTCGTCCACCGACTTATATTTCATCTCGAGCACAGTCATGATATTGTCTTCCACGCTCATTGTGCGGAAGACACTGGCCTCCTGAGCGAGGTAGCCCACGCCTTTCTTTGCTCGTGTTGACACAGGATCCTTCGTTATCTCCTGTTCGTTGATGAAGACCTGTCCGCTGTTGGGCACAACGAGCCCCGTTGTCATGTAGAACGATGTCGTCTTTCCTGCGCCGTTAGGTCCGAGCAGGCCAACGATTTCTCCTTGCCTCACGCTTATCGACACGTTGTTGGCGACAGTGCGCTTTCCGTATGTTTTGACGAGGTTGCGAGTGTAGAGAGTGTTCCTGTCTTCTGAGTATTCAGGTATCTCGGCATCGCCAGCGTTGGTCGTTGTTGCTATCTGTATTGTCTCCATGTTGTCTTAAATTAGTTACAAAAGTACAAATAGTTTGTTGATTAGTCTCTTTGATTCGGAAAAAACTATGTTAAAACGCTCACTTTTGAACGAAAATATTTAATTTTGCGTAGTTTTTGCTATTTATAAATCATTAAAACGCAATCAAGTGTTATCATTTAAAAGTGGATTAGCTCATTTAGGCAAATATGTCATGCTCATGGAGCGTGTGCTTTCTCGTCCTGACAGGTGGAGGATGTTTGCCAAACAATACGTGACAGAAATGTATCAGTTGGGTTATAATTCGATAGGTATCGTTCTTATCATCTCCTTCTTCATCGGTGCTGTGATATGCCTGCAGATTAAGCTCAACATTCAGAGTCCGTGGATGCCTCGCATGGTCGTTGGATACACCACCCGAGAGATTATGCTTTTGGAATTTTCGTCAAGCATCATGTGCCTCATCCTTGCAGGAAAAGTGGGCTCTAACATCGCCTCTGAGATTGGTACGATGAGGATAACTCAGCAGATAGATGCATTGGACATAATGGGAGTCAATTCAGCCAACTATCTCATACTCCCTAAAATTGCAGGACTGATGACCATCATGCCCATCCTCGTCACCCTCAGTGTCTGTGCTGGCATATTAGGCGCTTATGCCACATCGTTGATGGGCACTACCACGGTGCCCGAACTTACTGAGGGATTCCGCTATCAATTCAATCAGTGGTTCTTCTGGTGCGGTATGATTAAGGCCGTAGTATATGCTTTTATTATCACCAGTGTCTCAGCCTATAAGGGATATACAGTCGAGGGCGGCAGCGTGGAGGTCGGCAAGTCAAGCACAGATGCCGTGGTGACAAGCAGCATCCTTGTGCTCTTCTCCGACATCTTCCTCACCCACCTTTTGACATAAGCTGCAATGCTGATGTTGTGCTATTCTGAAATCACGGCACTGCATTGACTGCAAATAATCATCTCTACCACAAATAATGATTATCCGGTATGATAAAGATAGAACATCTATATAAAAGTTTTGAGGACAAGGCTGTGCTCAAAGACATCAATGCGACCTTTCGCGATGGTGAGGTCAATCTCATCATTGGTCAGAGTGGAAGCGGAAAGACTGTGCTTATGAAAAATATAGTCGGTCTACTCACTCCAACGAGTGGCAGTGTTTATTACGATGACCGAGACTTTGTCTCACTTTCCAAGAAGGAGAAAATACTCCTCCGCAGGGAAATGGGCATGATTTTTCAAAGTGCGGCCTTGTTCGACTCCATGAGCGTATTAGAGAATGTGATGTTTCCTCTCGACATGTTCTCGGACATGTCTGAGTCTGACCGCCGTAAGAGGGCTATGGACTGTCTTGCCCGTGTCAATCTTCAAGGAGCCGAGAACAAGTTTCCTGGAGAGATATCAGGCGGCATGCAGAAGCGAGTGGCGATAGCGCGTGCCATAGTTCTTCAGCCAAAGTACCTCTTCTGTGATGAACCTAACTCTGGTCTTGATCCAAAGACAAGCATCGTCATTGACGAACTCATAGCGGGCATTACTCACGAAGACAAGATAACCACCATTGTCAATACCCACGACATGAACTCCGTCATGGGCATTGGCGAAAACATCACCTTTATCTGTGAGGGGCGAGCCGAATGGCAAGGCAACAACAAGGAGATTATGGATGCGGATAACAAGAGGCTTGAAGATTTCATTTTTGCCAGTGACATATTGCGTCAGGCAAAGATGTTGCACGACCAGCAGAAGGAGGCGGCCAATATATGATAGTATGTATAGCCGAAAAACCGAGTGTGGCTCGTGACATAGCGAATGTGTTGGGAGCTACAACTGCGAGGCAAGGGTATATTGAGGGTAATGGTTTTCAGGTGACATGGACATTTGGCCATCTGTGCGAACTAAAGGAACCCGATGAATACCAGAGCCGTTGGAAGCGATGGGACTTATGGGATCTTCCCATGATACCACCGCGTTTTGGCATTAGACTCAAGAACGATGAAGGAGTCAAACGTCAGTTTGCTGTGATAGAAAAACTCATGCAGGCTGCTGACGGCATCATCAACTGTGGCGATGCTGGCCAGGAGGGAGAACTGATACAGCGATGGGTTATGCAGAAGGCTGGGGCAAGGTGCCCTGTGCAGCGTCTATGGATTTCATCCCTCACTGAGGAGTCTATACGGGAAGGATTCAACACTCTCAAAGATCAGACGGAATACCAGTCACTTTACGAGGCAGGCCTGTGCCGTGCCATCGGTGACTGGACACTCGGCATGAATGCCACCCGTCTGTACACTCTCAAATATGGACAGGACAAGCAGGTTCTCTCCATCGGGCGAGTGCAGACACCCACATTGGCGCTTATCGTCAAGCGGCAGCAAGAAATAGAGAACTTTGTCCCTAAACATAGTTGGGTTTTATCGACATTGTACAGGGATGTGAAGTTCAGCGCTATAGCACATGATGAGGAGGCAGAGGCTGAAGCAGAGGCCGAGGTCAAGGCAGCAGCAGAGCAGGGCAAGTCTATCAAGAGCAAGGGACCTATCTATCGTCCTGTAGAGTTCTTGGATGAGGAAGAGGGCAAGGCTGTTGTTGAGTCCATTGCCGATAAGCCATTCAAAGTCACAGATGTGCAGAAGAAAAAAGGCACGGAAGCCCCACCTCGTCTCTTCGACCTCACGTCTCTGCAAGTGGCATGTAACAACAAGTTCGGTTATTCTGCCGAACAGACCCTGCAGATTATACAAAGCCTCTACGAGAAGAAGTTCACTACCTATCCACGTGTAGACACCACATTCCTCAGCGATGACATATACCCTAAGTGTCCACAGATATTGGCCGGACTCAGAGGTTACGAACAATGGATTCAACCTTTGGCTGGCCAAACGCTCATCAAGTCAAAGAAGGTCTTCGATTCCTCCAAGGTGACAGACCACCATGCCATAATTCCCACAGGAGTCCCAGCCATAAGCCTGACAGACATAGAGAAAAATGTGTATGATCTTGTGGCGCGAGCCTTCATCGCTGTCTTCTATCCCGACTGCAAGTTTGAGACAACGACTGTCTACGGTGAGGTGCAGCCAGACGATAAGGACATCGTGCTTTTCCGCACCAGTGGCAGAGTCATCATCGATGATGGATGGAAGGTCATATACAAAAATGCCGCAGGTGGAACAGAAAAGGAAGATGACGACAGGGGCGAGAAGAATGAGGAACAGGCAGGACTGCCCGTTTTCTCCAAAGGGGAGGAAGGCCCTCATGTCCCTTCTCTCACAGAGAAATGGACACAGCCTCCAAAGCCATACACAGAAGCAACCTTGCTCCGGGCAATGGAGACTGCTGGCAAGTTTGTCGACAATGAAGAACTGCGAGACGCAATGAAGGAGAACGGCATAGGCCGTCCATCCACTCGTGCAGCCATCATCGAGACACTCTACAAGCGTCGCTATATCCGCAAGGAACGCAAGAATATCCATGCCACCCCGACGGGTGTGGAACTTATAGGCATCATCCACGAAGAACTCCTAAAGAGTGCCGAACTGACAGGCCTATGGGAAAAGAAGCTGAGAGAGATAGAGAAGAGGCAATATGATGCCAAAACCTTCATTGAAGAGCTCAAGGCCATGGTCGTAGACCTCATCAATGCTGTGCGCAACGACCACACCAATCGCCATGTAGCCGTCACCACAGACGAAGACCTCAAGAAGAAAGCTCCTAAGGTCAAGCCAGCTCAGGCTCCATCTAATGCGCCAGCTGGTTTCCAGCCTGCTAAAAAGCCGCGCAAAAAGGATAAGGCCGCTCCTTCTGTCGAAGAGGTCAAGGCCGGATATAATCCAGATGACATGATAGGTCTGCCATGCCCTGTGTGCAAGGAGGGACACATCATCAAGGGGAAGACGGCTTATGGATGTTCGAGATGGAAGGAAGGATGTACTTATCGCCAGCCTTTTGAACAGTCGTGAAAGAGTGCAGCCTCAGAGTCTTTCCTATAGAATACCTCAAAACAACATAAAATCATGCAACATAGAAGACATCATACATTATCCTTTCTATTCCCCGCCGCCCTCGCGGCATCGGTTGTAGCCCTGCTTGTGTCTGCATGCAGCAACGAGAGCATCGCCTTCAAGAAGGCAGAGCAGAGTTATGCCATAGGCGAATACTATGCTGCATCCATCAACTATAAGAAGTCATACTCCAGATGTGCTCCTAAGGATAAGGCCAAACGTGCTGTCAGAGCTTATATGATGGGCGAATGCTACAGGCGCATCGGCTACACGCAGAAGGCCATTGCTGCTTATCAGAATGCTATACGCTATAATGTGGCAGACAGCCTTGCCTATCTCCACCTCGGCCGTCAGCAGCTCAAGGCTGGCATGTATAAGCAAGCTGTACAAAACTTCAAGCTATATCAGGCTAAAGATCCTGGCAATGAACTGGCTCACAGTGGGTTGCTATCATGCGAACTTGGGCCGCAGTGGAAGGCTAAGCCTAACCAGTATTCCATCAAGAAAGAAGCTGTTCTCAATTCCCGACGCGCAGACTACAGCCCTATGCTTGTGGGCGATGAGTCAGACCAGATAATCCTCTCTTCTACACGCAATGATGCGGCTGGCGATGACCTCTCGGGCATCACAGGGCAAAAGTTTGGCGACCTCTTCTTCACAAAGAAAAATGAGCAGGGCAAGTGGCAGCCAGTCGAGGCCATATCAGGTGATGTCAACACGGACTATGACGAGGGAGCTTCATGCCTTAGTCCCGATGGCAAGACAATGTATTTCACCCGTTGTTCCAGCGACCCAGACTATCCGCGCTATGCCGAGATATGGAAGTCGCAGCGCAGCGATGCCGCATGGGGTAAACCGACCAAGTGCGAGATATCACGCGATACTCTATGTTCCTATGCTCATCCCGCAGTCAGCCCAGATGGCGAATGGCTGTATTTTGTCAGTGACATGCCAGGAGGAGAAGGTGGTCTGGATATCTGGCGGACAAGAATCACAGAGAAGGGGTTTGTGGGAATGGAGAATGTTGGCCGGCCCATCAATACAGCAGGAGACGAAATGTTCCCTTCTTTTCGTCCCAACGGTGACCTTTATTTCTCCAGCGATGGTCATCCTGGCATGGGAGGTCTCGACATTCTGATAGCTCACCATGAT
>JAXJBE010000249.1:0-8374 GCA_036303125.1 Bacteroidaceae bacterium | reverse complement strand
GTCTGGATACTTCTGAGACTCAAGGCAGATGGCGCAATGCTTCTGGTACAAGATGCCGCCCTTGCCCGGGCGTGTGCCATCCTGGAAGTTGGCCGTGTAGCACTGCACGCCTGGTTCGTTAGTGTACATGTCCATCTTGATGCCAGATCGTGGGTCGGAGAGGGTAGCGCACACCTTTGTCTCGTTCCCCTTGGTGTTGAGGCACCAGTTGTGGTCATAGCCGCCCCCCGCGCCTTCTATCTCAGGGTTGCCAGAGCTGAAGTCTGTGCCGATGGCCTTAGGAGTGCGGAAGTCAAAGACTGTACCCTCCACAGGGCGGACTTCGCCTGTTGGCATGTATGTGTTGTCCGCTGGAGTGTATGAGTCAGCGTTGACATAAAGGATTGATTCATCAATAGTGTTGTTCAGATCGCCTGACAGATTGAAGTACGTGTGGTTGGTCATGTTGACGATGGTAGGCTGGTCGGTAGTTGCCTCATAGTATATAGCTATTGAATTGTCCTCGTCAAGTTCAAATCGGACCGTAGCCTCCACGTTGCCAGGGAACTTGTTGTCGCCGTCTGGAGAGATGCGCTTGATGGTCAGAGTGTTGTCTGACGAGTCAACGACATCATACACTTGATATTGCCAGCCCGTGTAGCCGCCATGGAGAGAATGGAGTCCATTGTTGTTCTTGTCAAGCACGACAGGCTTGTCCTGTCCCGGGATGGTGAATGTGCCTCCCTTGATGCGATTGGCATAGCGTCCGACAGAGCATCCGAAGTCAGTCTCATAGTTCCATGGGAAGTAATTCTCCACCTTGTCGAATCCGCATGCCACATCGACCAGTTCACCATCCTTGTTGGGAACCATGATGCTGACGATGCGACCGCCGAAGTTGGTGATGCATACCTCCATGCCTTTAGAGTTTGTAAGAGTGTAGAGTTTGATTGGCTTCGCGTTGGCAGTGTCGGCCACGAATGTTTTGGTCTCGTAGTCATAAGCGACAGCCATGCATGTGTCATAATCAGCTGGGTTTATGCCAGACTTTGTCATCGCTGGCTCTGCCGGTTGCTGAGTAGAGTTGCAAGAGCATAGGAATGCCACAGCCGCAGCACTTCCCATGAAAACAGATTTTAGATTTTTCATAAATGGGGTTAGAAATGAATAAGTTTATAAACTGTGGTCAAAGTTATGAAAAATTAGCGTTATTTTGCATGCGCAAAAACATGTTATTAAACATAAAGTGTGTCTCATACACTCATTTGCGCTTAATGCAAGGCATTTTTAACTGCTTTTGACAGGTGGTTGTGCCATTTCGGCAAGTCCACATTGCAAAATCCATGATATCCCTGAAAAAGCCAAGCAGGTGAAAAATGCAGGTGAAAAAAGCATAAGAACAATGCAAGAGAAAAAAGCAAGTTAAAAATGCAAGAGAAAGAAGCGGGAGAAAAAATCAAATGAGGGAGAGCGCATCAACGCGTTCCCCCCCACTGGCATTTATGAAAGTTACAATGAATAAGTTAAAGTTGCGTTAGCACAGTTTGCGTGAGCCATCACCGATGACCACATCAATTACGATAGGCTTTTTTCCATACTTCTCGTTGAACTTATTCACGGCAGTGTTGACGAAGTTGTCATAGAGTTCGTCAGCAACGAGATTGATTGTGCAGCCGCCGAAGCCGCCGCCCATGATGCGTGAACCTGTCACAGAGCACTCCTTCGCGATGTCGTTGAGGAAGTCGAGCTCTTCGCATGAGACGTCATACTGCTTAGAGAGTCCGTAGTGAGTCTCATACATCTTCTGTCCCACGGTCTCATAGTCGCCTTTTTCGAGAGCGTCGCAGACAGCGAGGACACGGTCCTTCTCGTCGAGCACAAATGTGGCGCGGAGGATGTCCTCAGCAGACACCTTGCCTTCAATCTCCTTCAGCTCATCCCAAGTAGCCTCGCGGAGAGTCGTGATTTCCTTCTCAGGATGAAGTTCCTTGATAGCCTTGACACAATTCTCGCAAGAGCGTCGGCGGTCATTGTATGGTGAGCCGACGAGCTCATGCTTCACGCAAGAGTTAATCAGCACGAGCCTGTATCCCTTTGGATTCCATGGGAAATATTGGAACTCGCCAGAGCGGCAGTCGAGTCGCATGAGGTTGCCTTTCTTTCCGTGCACAGATGCAAACTGGTCCATGATGCCGCAGTTCACGCCGATATACTTGTGCTCAGTAGCCTGACCCACCTTAGCGAGTGTCATCTTGTCAATCTTGTTGCCGCCGAAGAGGTCATTGATGGCGAAAGCGTAGCAACTTTCGAGGGCTGCAGAAGAAGACATGCCTGCTCCTTTAGGAACATCGCCGGCGAAGGCTGTGTCAAATCCCTCTACTGGCACGCCGAGTGCCATCATCTCGCGCGCAACGCCGAAGATGTAGCGGAAGTGGCTTGCCTTTGGCCCTTCTGGGTCATCGATAGAGAATTCGGCATAGTCCTTGAGGTCGATAGAGTATGCCTTGATGGTGCGAGTGCCGTTAGGGCGAACCTCTGCAATCATACCCTGCTGGACAGCTCCGGGGAACACGAAGCCGCCGTTATAGTCAGTGTGCTCACCGATAAGGTTGATACGACCAGGAGAAGCATACACTGATCCTGGCTCACCGCCAAGGTGCTTAATGAAACGAGTTCTTACATCATCAATAGTTAGTCTCATAATGTTTGGGTTTTTATAAGGTTAGAGTTATTTGGTTAATTCTTTTAGTTATAGAGAATCCATGGCTTGCATGGCAGCAGTGGATTATTATAGCGGCCGCTGCAACTATGGATTTATAGCCTTGGCACTACTTCAGTCCAATCTTTGAACCGAAATTGCAGAACCAGAACACATAAATATAGTACACGAACATAAGCATGATGGCCACACCTACTCCGAGTGATGGGTTGTCAACGATTGTGCCCATGAGGAGTGGGAGAGTAGCGCCGCCGAGCACACCCATGTTGATGATGCCAGATGCGCTCTTCGTGTGAGGGCCAAGCTCCTGAAGTCCGAGGTTGAAGATGAGAGGCCACATCACAGAGTGGAAGAGTCCTGCTGCCAACATGGCGTAGACGGCAGCCATACCTGAGAGGATGAATGAGAGGCCAACGCAAGCGGCACCGAGGATGAGGCACGCGGAGAGGAGGGTGCGAGCCTTGAACTTGGTCAGGATGGCTGAACCAACAAATCGGCCCACCATCATGCCTCCCCAGTAGAATGGAAGATATTCAGTTGCGGAACCAGGCAGAGAGGCGTCAGCCTTCCAGTATGCGGGAAGCATGGATGGAATGCCGATTTCAAGTCCCATGTACATGGCGATGGCAAGAGCTCCGAGCCACACGTGCGGATACTTGAACACGGAACTCTTATATTGCTTTGCGTCTGCGGCATCCCCTGCCTCCTCGTCCTTCTTGTCCTTGTCAGGATCAGGCAGCTTGATGAAGAATAGAATTGCGGCGATGACGAATGTGAATATACCGAGTCCGAGGAATGGGCCAGGCACATTCTCTGGGAGCTTAGGCTTGCCGGCAATGATGACGTATGTGATGAACATAGGAGCCACGGTTGTGGCAACAGAGTTGAGTGCCTGTGAGAGGGTCATGCGGAACGCGCCGCCTTCTGGAGCTCCAAGCACCATGACGTATGGGTTGGCTACAAGCTGGAGCATCACCACACCGAGAGCCACGAGGCTCATGCTGCAAAGGAATACAGTGTAAACGTTTGGAGAGCCGATAGCGGCACTCACGCCGAGGAAGTTGGCGATGAATCCGCATGCCACGACTGAAAGGCCGAGAACGAGAGTTGACTTATAGCCAATCTTGTTCATCATCATGGCAAAGGGAATGGAGAGAGCGTATGCGCCGTAGAAGAATGTGTTGACCAGCTGGCCTTGCGCATCGTTGAGCTTGAACGCTTCCTTGCAGAACTCAATCATTGAGTTGTTCATCGTTGTTACAAATCCGATGAGGAAGCACACGATGAACACAATAATCAATGGGAACAGGTAATTAGGTGTTTGTTTCTGTGACATGTTGGTTTGTAGATTGTATTTAGTTAAATGTTAGTTAGTTTACAGGTTTGTATTAAACTAAATCAACAATCCCCCGTCCAATCTGAACGTTGGACGAGGGTGTGAAATAGTGTATTACTTCTTTGTGCCGAACTTGTACACAGTCTTCTGTGTGTACTTCTGTCCTGGCTTGAGTACTGTCGTTGGGAAATAAGGGCGGTTAGGCGAGTCTGGGAAGTGCTCGCTCTCGAAGCAGATGGCAGAGCGGCGTGGTGCAGTGCATCCGAACTGGATAGGGTATCCGGAGCAGAAGTTGGCTGTGTACACCTGCATGCCAGGCTCGGTGGTGTAAGTCTCCAGCACTCGGCCAGACTTCGGGTCTATGATGCGAGCTGCGAGCGCAAGTTCGCCCGGCTCTTTCTTGTTGATGACGAAGCAGTGGTCATAGCCAGAGCCATTCTTGATCTGCTCGTTGTCAGCGTCTATCTCGAGTCCGATAGCCTTTGGTTTGCGGAAGTCGAATGGAGTGCCCTCAACCTTGAGGATTTCTCCTGTCGGTATGCTTGTCTCGTCAATAGGGATATAGAAGTCGCAGTTCATCTCCATCACCTGGTCCAGAATGTCTGGTGTAGGATTGCCTATGCCCTGGATGGCGAAGAAGGCATGATGGGTCAGGTTGATGATGGTCTGCTTGTTTGTCGTGGCGAAATAGTCGAGAATAAGCTCGCAGTCATCCGTCCAAGTGAACTCAACAGCGATCTTCACCTCTCCTGAGAATCCCTCATGGCCGTATGGCAAGACAGTGTTGAGAGTGAGGTTCTGAGCCCCAGTCTGATAAGCGTCCCATACCACGCTGTGCAGGCCCGTAGGTCCACCGTGGAGGTGGTTGACTCCATTGTTGACAGCGAGCTGATACTCCTTGCCGCAGAGTGTGAACTTACCCTTTGCTATGCGGTTGCCGAAGCGGCCGATGAGAGTGGAGAGGAATGGTTCGGGAGAATTGATGACATCCTGGATGTTGTCATGCCCGAAGATGACGTTGGCCACTTTGCCATCTTTGTCTGGCACCATAATGGCCACGATGGCGCCTCCGTAGTTTGTTATTGACACTTCATACCCGTCAGCGTTGACGAGTGTGTAGAGGTCGGTCTTTTTCCCCTTGACCTCTGTCTGGAAGTCTTCTGCTTTGAGACCACTCAGTTTTGGTTGTATTGTGCTCATAAAAATATAATAAGTTAGTTTTATATGGCTTTAGATTACTATGCAAATTAAAGAAAAATATTTCTTATGGACTAACAATCTTGCGGGAAATATCACTTTCGGGCATGATAATTAGTGTTTTTTTACATATTTAGGGCTGTTTTGGGTTAAGTGGCTTAATAAGTCGGCCACCACGAAGCTGCTTCCGCCCACGTACACGAAGTCCGTCTCGGCCGCGTCGGCCAAGGCCTTGCCGTATGCCTCAGCCACCGTTGCGAAGGCCTCCCCCCTGAGCCCATGGCCCTCAGCCAGCTCCTTCATCCTTTCGCTCTTGAGAGCCCGCTTGACAGAAGCCTGGCAGAAGTAGTATTGAGCGTCCTTGGGCAGCAAGCTGAGCACACCGCCCACGTCCTTGTCATTGACCATGCCGAAGACCATGCGCTTCCTCCCTTCCACAGCCATGAGCTGACGGCTTATCCACTCGAAGCCGCCCACGTTGTGCCCAGTGTCGCACACCACCTTGGGCCTCTCGCCTATAGTCTGCCAGCGTCCCATCAGGCCAGTCAGTTCGCACACCCGGGCGAAGCCGCGGCTCACGTTCTCCTCCGTGATGGCAAGCCCAGCCTGCCTCATCACGTTTACCGCCGTGAGGATGGTGTTGGTGTTCTTCACTTGACAGAATCCGCCCAATTCGCCATGTACCTCACCGTAACTCCTTGTCTTATAGTCAATGCCGCCATCCGAGTTAATGCAGTGCTCGATTACTTCCGGCTCGTCCTCCGCAAACGTGATGCTGCATCCGACCTCCCTTGCCTTAGCCTCAAACACGCCCCTCGTCTCCTCCACAGCTTCACCCACAACCGCCGGGACCCCCCTCTTGATGATGCCAGCCTTCTCGCCAGCAATCTTGGCGAGCGTATTACCCAGAAAGGCCACATGGTCAAAGCTGATGTTGGTGATGACGGACGTGACGGGATGGATGATGTTGGTGCAGTCCAGCCTGCCGCCCAGCCCGACCTCAATGACAGCTATGTCCACCTTCTCGTCGGCGAAATACTTGAGCGCGAGAGCCGTTGTCAGTTCGAAGAAAGACGGGTGGAGAGGTTCGAAGAAATCCCGTTCCCGCTCCACGAAGTCCACCACATACCTCTCCTCAATCATTTTCCCGTTCACCCTTATCCGCTCACGGAAGTCGATGAGATGAGGCGAAGTGAAGAGCCCCACCTTCAGTCCTGAGGACTGGAGGATGGCGGCCAGAGTGTGCGAGCAAGAGCCCTTGCCGTTTGTGCCAGCCACATGAACCGTCCTGTACTGCGTGTGCGGGTGGCCAAAGTGCGCGTCCAGCGCGAGCGTGTTGGCCAGCCCCTCTTTGTAGGCATCCCCCCCCACGTTCTGAAAGAGCGGAGCAGAGGCGTAAAGATATTCTACTGTTTCTTGATATGTCATATTGTGCTGTTTGGAATGCGCGCATGATGCGCGCAAGATAAAAATCAGCACAAAGTTACATCATTCATTCCGCAATACCAAGTATAATCAAAAGAAATGCCGTGAAAAAATAATCTATTAGACGTGGATTTACGAATAAACGCTGCCTGGCTGCATCATAAACCGGCAAAAAGCATTACCTTTGTTCTTGGAATATTCATCATCCATGGCCAATCACACATCATCCGCAGCCAATCACACATCATCCGCAGCCCATCACGCATCATCCATGGCCCATCACGCATCATCCACAACAAATCACATATCATCCACAGCCCCATCACACATCATCCAAAACAAATCAACATCAGAAGTGAAAACGTCCGCACATATATTTATATTGACATCTGTCCTGGCCGCGCTGCTGCTTTCGTGCAGCGACTACCGCATCTCAGACACACTCTCCTCCAGGGTCGAGAGCTATTCCCGTCTCAAATACAAGCGTCCGCAAATGGTGATACACGACATACTCTCAGATGCCGACAGCGCCAGCAGCCAGCATCCCGACTACATCGACGAGATAAAGCTCAATGCCGCCGCTGCCTATATGCTCACCCTGCGCTACGATTCGGCCGAATCCTTGCTGACCTCAGTCATAGAGACCACGCGCAATGACCTCTTGCGCGCAGCCGGTGATGTCGACATGATGTCGCTCTGCCTCGTCACGTCGCGAGGCAAAGACTTCTACGACTACCGCGTCGACGCTCAGTACCGCCTTGACAACGTGGCAGACTATTCCGACTGCATGGACACCCACCTGCGGTGGCTCTACAGCACGACCCTCGCCAAGTACCACTTCGTCTCGCTCAACTACTTCATGCGCCTGCGCCAGCAGCACGACGCGGAAAATGAGTTTGCCTGGATCGACACGAAAATCGACACCTACAGCTCAGACACCATACTCTACGCCAACTATCTCCTGCTCCACGCCCTGAGCGGCATGGCCAGCCAGTCCAGCGCTGACACGCGCGCCAATGCCATCCGCCAGCTCGTCCATCTCCTCTATCTCAGCCATCAGAACGGCTACGCCTACTACGACATCGTAGCCTCCAATGCCCTGGCGAGATACGTGGCGGCAGGAGGAGACATCAAGCCCTCCATCTTAGTGCTCGTCACCGAGCTCTTCGGCGACAGCATAGCCTCCGACCTTCCCACCCACCTCGCCACCCACGCCGCCTCAGCCGCACGGGAGTATGGCAACGCATATCTTGAGAGCTCAGCCCTCTGCACCCTGTCAGACATCAGCCTTTCCCGTGGCGACAACGAGGGTGCGCTCAGCCGCGCCCTCGACGCGTTCAGCCTGCTCAGCGCCTACAACAAGTCCATCAACAAGCACGTCACAGACCTTCCCCTCAGCCTTACCGCCTTCCCGGACGGAGCAGATACCTCAGCCGTCGAGATGGAACTCATCTACCATCCCCTCTCCATCACAGTCCCCGAGTGGATGGCCATGGTGCGCCAGCAGCTCAGCATCGTCTATGGCGCGATGGGCCAGAAAGCCGCCTCGGACTATAACCACAACATCTACTTCGACATCCTTGACGCCACACGGCAAGACCTGCGCGCCAAGCAGGAGCAGGAGCGGCTCGTGGCCGAAGAGAACCTGCTCAACATCCTCCTCCTCCTCTCAGCCCTCGTCATCGTGGCCACCATCGCCATCCTAATAATATATAATG
>JAXJBE010000248.1:0-42548 GCA_036303125.1 Bacteroidaceae bacterium | reverse complement strand
GGCTGACGCTCTGTCGACTGGAGTGTGCTGGTACTTGACGTTGGCGCACACTTTGCCTTGTTCGAGGAGAAGCTTGAATCCGCCGTCTCCGTAGAGTGGCATGAAGGCGTTCAGATAGTCTGAGCGCAGCTGGTCGATGGTTATACCTACAACGAGTCTTGGCGCATTACTTTTTTGCGCCATGGCTCCAGCCATTGATGCTGTGACGATGATTGTTGTAAGTAGTTGTTTTTTCATCTGGGGGTGTGGGCGTTATTTTTTTGTCGGGGATAGATGTCGCGTGTAGTAGTTGTTGTTGTCAGGAGTGGTGCCTTGCCTTTCTTCTCTTTATGCATACTGACAGTTTCCTGTACAGATAGGTGGTATATTCTCCGTTGAGTGCGAAGTTGAATTGCACGCTGGTGCGTATGGTTAATATTATAAAGACGAAAGACATGGCATCGTCTATTTTCTGCGGACAGAAGGTTATTGTTATGATGGACGCTAAGGTCAGAATCACGGCGAAGAATGCCGCTTTGTTCTTTTTCTTTTTCCTGTGGCAGTGGTATATCCACGCTGCGTAGAAGAGGGCGAGGGGGTTGAAGATGAGTACCAGCCAGTTGGTGCTTGCTCCTGGGTGGGACGAGAAGAAGAAGAGGAAAGAGACTAATACTCCGACCAGCCCCTGGACTGTATGGACTGTTATGTCTATCGGCCACAAGTGCTTGCCTGTCACAAATTCCATGAATGCTATGATTCCCAAGATGATGGCAAGACAGAGGAATATGTTTTCTGGCGTGAGATACCATGGTGTCTTTTCTGCTTCAGGCAGATTTTCATGAAGCAATATTGTGGGGGGGGCGGCCATGCGGCGTATCTCGCCATTTGAGTCTGCGATGACTGCAAAGGCGAGATTTAGATAGTACCATTTGGGGATGAACATGAACAGGCGGTAGTTAAGGATTTTGTCTATTTCTTGCCCGAGTATCATGTTGATGCCGAAGAGTGTCCACTCTGAGCCTTCCAGGTTTTGTTCTATGAGTTCTCTGGCTGTATAATCGCCTATGTTGTCTAAGCGGTAATACAACTTGCCTTCGATGGCTTGTTCGACGACGTCTCTGGCTCTCTCGGTGCAGTTGTCGTAGAGCCAGTTGTATCTGTATCGCTGGTTCTCCGGCTTCAGGTTTTCGGAGAGGATGCTGAGGATTTTTGCTTTCTCCGTGTAAGTGAGGTTGAGCATTTGATCTTCAACGCGGTTGCCCATGCGTTCGTATCGCTTGATGAAACGCTGGAAATGCTCGGCTTCGAGCATGTAGTCGGTTTGGCCGGTGAGGAACTTGAAGATGAAGTTGTCTTCATTGTAGTTGAAGCATCCGTAGTTGAAGACAATGTCTTGGTTGAGTGTGAGGTTACGGACTCTGATGGCTGTGTGTCCGAAGCGTGAGTAGAGTTCCCTGCCTGGGCCGCATGTGATGATGGAGACGATGATGGAGTCATGGGTGGCGGCCTGGTTTGGGCTGCCGGTGATTGTCTCTCTTTCTTGCGCTGTCGCTGCGAAGCATAATGCTGCAAGCATGAGTGCCGCTATGAATCTGAGGTATGTTTGTCTTGCTGAAAGTGTCATATAGTGTGCAAAGATACGAAAAATTTGTGTATCAAGGGACATGATTGTGTCATAATCTCTGTTTTCCGCAAAAAGTAGCGCGCCTGAGGGTGGATTATTGAGGGAATGGGGCAGTGGGGCGGCGAGGGGGCTCTTGAGATATTATTAGTCGTAAAAGTTCCAGCTGAGTCCGAAGCGCATGCTTGAAGGATTCATCGGGTAGCCTGGTGCCCAGAGGTATCGTCCGTCTGACTGGTTGGCGTGGTGGTACATGACGTAGAATCGTGTGCGCTTCAGGTCAAAGTTGGCATATACTGAGATGAGCGGATAGTTGCCTATCTTGACTTTGCCTGCCGGGTTCTGATTCATGAAGGTGTTCATGACGGGTGAATAGTCTGGTGCGTAGTATTCGCTGAAGTATTTCATGTCTGCTCCGAACTCTGTCTTGAGCACTTTGGCTATGCTGAACTTCAAGTATAGGTTGGTGTATACAGAGAGTGTGGGCAGAGGCAGGATGTCTTTGTTGGTGCATGTCTGGTATGTGATGTCATTCTCCCAGTTTAGGATGCCCAGACGGAAGTTTTGCTGGAGGTTGGCCGAGATGACCTGTATGTTGTCGCCGCTTTGCATGGCTGTCACGTTGTTGCTCAGGGTGGCATTGTCTCCTTCGCCGCGCATGATGCCGTTGTTCTGGAAGTAGCAGTAGTTCTTGATGTTTTCCATTCCCACGGTGAGCACGGTGCTGGTGTGGGGGATGGTGATGATTCCCTCCACGCGTTGCCTCATCTCTTTGTCCATATCCCTGTCCCACCATGCGTGCTTGCTGTGGTAGTGGCGGTAGTAGAAGCTGGGCATGAGGTTCTTGATGTAGGCGTTGGCTTCTGCCTTGGCTGTGTCGCCGAGCAGGGGGATGTTGGCTTCTGCGTGGCCTTTGAGTTCAAACTGGCCTATACTCTTCCCTGCCAAGACGAACTCTCCGTCGACGGTGTAGTTGATGGTTTTTCCTTGCGAACGGATAATCTGTCCGCCAGCGATGATATTGTGTTCCGTGTATGTCTGCTTGTCTATGATGCCGTCTGTGTTAGTGTGTATTCCTCCGTGGAGGGTAGTGTCGGGCAGGGTGTATCTCTTGTGCTCATAGCCAATGAAGGCGTTGACGCCGAAGATGGCCCACTTGTTGAAACCTTCGCACAGGGAGACTCCGAGATTGGAGCGGATGGCGAGATTGCGTGTCTTGTCTTGTGTGGTGTCGCCTGGAAGGTAGGTGTATGAGTGGTAGTTTTCTCTCTCATAGTATGAGCGGTAGTTGCGCATCATGTTCTGGAGCTTGACGCTGTGGAAGATGCGGCTGACAGGCACGAAGACTTGCTTGGTGGTGGTGGAGTCGATGATGTCTTCGCGGTAGAAGCCGAAATCGCGGTGGTGCTGGAGAAAAAAGATGTCGTGCTCCTGCCTGTTCCATGTGCTGTTGAGCATGGTGGGAATGTCGTTGGTGGCATAGTCCTTGGCCATGTTCTCTGGGTTTGTGATGTAGCCCATGTCTTCGATGCCTCCGTTTTCAGCGTTTTTCATGAAATTGTGCTGGTAGTAGAAGTGGAGGCTATATTTGTCGTCAATATAGGAAGCCCATGTTGACGCGTTCATGAATCCTGTTGACTGGTTGGCGTAGAAGCCGCGCCCGTAGATGTAGTCAAAGATGGCGCCGAGGTTGGCTTTCTTGCCTATGTTGTTGGTATAGGTGGCCTTGACATGGTCTGAGCCTGTGTCGCGGGATCCGTTCCAGTTGTATGCGATGTTCATGAATGGTGACTTCGTGTTGTAGAAGCGGAAGTGGTCGGTGTCTACAAAGAACATGTCGTATGGCGAGGTGAACAGGAAGTCGGGGGTGGCGGGGCGCTGCATGAAGATACGTGACAGCCGTGGCGAGCCGACGTTGCCGAGTGTGGTGTACTGTCCCTTGATGCCTTCAGGCAGGTCTGTGTTCATGAAGAGATGGTGGAGCGTGTCAACGTGGGTGGGTATGATGTTGCCATACTTTTCATCCACGTGCCATGCCACCACATCGTTGGGCACCACTTTTTTCTTCTTGTCGGTCGAGGCTGAGTCTGGGCGAGAGTCCATCGAGAGGTCAGTGTTGCTCTCGAGTTCTGTCACGATGCGCTGCGCGCGTGTTGCCTCGATGCCGAAAGTGAAAAAAATTAGCGGTATGAGAAATGTATGTTTCAAAACTGAGCTTATTTGATTAGAAAATGAAGCTATCCCAGCCTTGCAGGGAAAGGGGGGGCTTGCTGACGGAGTCGTCTTGCCTTGCAGGGGAAGCATGTTTGCTTAAAACATGAATCGGAGATAGAACTCTGCCAGCTTGAGGGCCACTGAGCCAAAGCCCAAGCAGAAGAAGAGTGTTCTCTCTTCTGGCAGGGCGAAATAAACGATGACGGCAATGGCAAAGCCTATCATGAAGGCCCAATTGAGCACTTTGCGCGCTGTGTCGATGCCGTTGCCGCTGTTAGATTTGTTCTTGTGCCATTTGCCGCGTCTTTTCTCCTTGTCTTTTGCCACGGCTTCGGCGATAATCTTGTCTACTTCCTCTTGATTCATTCTGCTTGAGTCAAAGTGTGTGTGTTCTGTAAATCAGTCTTCTTGCATTCTTATTTTGCTGCGGCTTCGGCTATCTCTCTCTTGAGTTCGTTGACGAGGTCGATAGTCTTGATGCGGTATTTTCCGGGAATGCGTCTGAGCTCTCCTTTCTTGTTGACGCTCTCCTTGTCAGTGATCCATTCCTCGGCTGAGACTCTGTCAAACTGTCCGTCGCCCTGGTCCACGTTGAAGGCGAGGTTGTGCAGCTTGAAAGCCACCTGCCCGTCTGTGATGTTGAGTTCGAGGGTGTAGAATGCTTGAGTGAAATTCTTTGCCAGAGGTTTGATGGAGAAGATGAGCTCTTCTGCTCCTTGGCAGACCAGAGTGCCGTTGTCCTTGTCTGCCGTCTTGACGAGTGAGTATTCGAGATTGCGGAAGAAGTCTCTGTCTGTATACATCCCGCTTGTGGTGTTGGGTTCATAGCGAAGGCTTGCCCATTGACCCACCTTTGCGAAGATGTCAGCCTTAGACTTGCCTGGTACGGCTATCACGTCAGAGAAGACAACCTTTCCGTCCTTTTCTGGCACGGCTCCCGGAGCGGCGTATTTGGATTGGTCGGCTTCTGTGCTCTTGATGCGCTTGCGTGCAAAGAGTCCTTCACTTTGGGCATTTGCCATGAGTGGCAGGAGAGTGAAAAATGCTATGAAAATCTTTTTCATCTTGTTTTGTATGTGTTTAGTTTGTTATTGCAATTCTTGTGTGGCAGACATTTTTAAAGTACGCTGTGGACATTTTAAAGCATGCGGCGAGCATTTAAATAATGTAGTGGACGTGCTTCAGAGGCGCTTTTTTCTATTGCGACGCCTCATAATGTCGCCAACTAAAATATTTGCAAAGGTAGTGATTTTGTTTATTTCTGACAAATAACATTATATAAAAATATGGTTGCCAGGCAAAATACTCTTGCTCAACACATCTTATGCGCTTGTCCACAACTCCGAATAAGCAAGTTCAACACCCCAAAATGAGCCTGCTCCCAGCCCCTTGTGAGCAGGCTCATTTGGGGTGTTGGGCTTGTGGGCTTGAAACGATTGGGCTGATGCCTCAGCGGAATGCATGATGCGGACAATATTGTGTGATGTGGCATGAGCGAGGAATTACCATCGGCTTCATGTCAATAAAAAAGGGAAGACTACCATCACTGGCAATCTTCCCCGAAGTTTTTTATAATTTATAAAGTGTAAAAATCCTAATTGTGTTTATTCGGCTGAATAGTCAATCTTGCTCATCCGCACGTATGTAGCGTAGCGGTGCTGAGCTGCCTTCTTTGCTGCGTCGAAGAGTTCCTGCGCATCTGTTGGGCAAACCTTCTTGAGTGAGAGATAGCGCACCTCGCCGTCAAGGAAGGCTTGGAAGTTGTCCCAGTTAGGCTCCTTAGAGTCGAGCTGGAATGGATTCTTGCCCTGCTCGGCGAGACGAGGATCGAAACGCCAGAGATGCCAGTAGCCGCATTCAACTGCTTTGGCTTCCTCGGCCTGGCTCTTGCCCATGCCTCCCTTAGCCTTGAGGCCGTGGTTGATACATGGGGCGTAAGCGATGACGAGAGATGGACCAGGGTATGCCTCTGCCTCGCGGATGGCCTTGAGGCACTGTGCGTTGTCTGCGCCCATGGCTACCTGAGCCACGTATACATAGCCGTAAGTAGACTGCATGAGACCGAGATCCTTCTTTGTGATACGCTTGCCGCCTGCAGCAAACTGAGCGATGGCGCCAATTGGAGTGGCCTTTGAAGACTGGCCGCCTGTGTTGGAGTATACCTCTGTGTCGATGACGAAGATGTTGATGTCTTCACCAGAAGCGAGCGCGTGGTCGAGACCGCCATAGCCGATGTCGTATGAAGCGCCGTCACCGCCGATAATCCACTGGCTGCGCTTGACGAGGTAGTGAGAAAGTTCGGAGAGCTGCTTGCATACAGGACATCCCTTCTCGCGTCCCTCGTTGATAAATGGGACGAGCTTGGCAGCAGCTGCCTTTGAAGCGTCTGCATTGTCCTTGCTTGCAATCCACTCCTTGGCTGCCTCTTTGTAGCCGTCTGAAGTCTGGTCTGAATCAATCATCTCCTGAAGGAGCGCGACGATGCGGGCGCGCATCTTCTTGTTTGCGATGGTCATGCCAAGACCGTACTCGCAGAAGTCCTCGAAGAGGGAGTTTGACCACGCTGGGCCTTGTCCCTTAGCGTTCTTGGTGTATGGGGTTGATGGTATTGAACCTGAGTAGATGGATGAACAGCCTGTGGCGTTGGCAACCATCTGGCGGTCACCGAAGAGCTGAGAGATAAGCTTCACGTATGGTGTCTCTCCGCAACCTGAACATGCACCAGAGAACTCGAAGAGTGGGGTGGCGAACTGGCTCACGCGTGGGTTGGCCTTGTAGTCAATGAGGTCTTGCTTTGAAGTTACGTTCTTCACGCAGTAGTTCCAGTTCTTCTGCTCTGGACGCTGGCTTTCGAGTGTTACCATCTTGAGGGCTTTTTCACCCTTCTTGCCTGGACATACGTCAACGCAGTTGCCGCATCCGAGGCAGTCCATGACGCTGACCTGCATGCGGAACTTCATGCCTTTCAATGCTGGTGGAGCCACCATGTCAAGTGTGTTGCTTTCGAAGCCGGCAGCCTCTTTGTCGTCCATGACGAATGGGCGGATGCTTGCGTGAGGACATACGAAGGCGCACTTGTTGCACTGGATACAGTTCTCGGAATTCCACTCTGGCACGAAGGCTGACACGCCGCGCTTCTCATAAGCTGCTGTGCCCTGCTCCCACATGCCGTCTTCGTATCCCTTATATGCTGATACAGGGAGAAGGTCGCCATTCTGAGCATTGATTGGACGCACGAGCTTGTTGATGAACTCTGGATCGTCGTTTGCCACTTCTGGGTCAGCAGGGAGATTCTTCCATGCTGGATCCACGTCAAGCTTCTTGTACTCACCGCCACGGTCAACTGCAGCGTAGTTCATGTTTACAACGTCTTCGCCCTTCTTTCCGTAAGACTTCACGATGGCTTTCTTCATCTGCTCTACTGCGAGCTCAACTGGGATTACCTCTGTGATGCGGAAGAATGCTGACTGAAGGATGGTGTTGGTGCGGTTGCCGAGACCTATCTCCTGAGCTATCTTTGTTGCGTTGATATAGTAGACTGTGATGTTCTTCTCCGCGAAGTACTTCTTCACATTGTTTGGAAGGAAGTTGACGAGTTCCTCTCCCTCGAATATTGTGTTGAGGAGGAACTGGCCGTTCTGGCGCAGACCGCGGAGAACGTCATACATGCGGAGGTATGCCTGCACGTGGCATGCCACGAAGTTAGGGGTCTTGATTTGATATGTAGAACGGATTGGTGTGTCGCCGAAGCGGAGGTGAGAGCAAGTGAAACCACCTGACTTCTTTGAGTCGTAAGAGAAGTAAGCCTGGCAGTACTTGTTGGTGTTGTCACCAATGATTTTGACGGAATTCTTGTTGGCACCTACTGTACCGTCAGCTCCAAGACCAAAGAACTTAGCCTCGAATATGCCTTCGCCGCCGAGAGCCATCTCCTCTTCGAGAGGGAGAGAGCGGAATGTGACATCGTCCACGATGCCGAGGGTGAAGTGATCTTTTGGCTGTGGAAGCTCAAGGTTCTTGTATACTGTGAGAATCATTGTCGGAGTCACGTCAGCGGAACCGAGTCCGTAGCGACCGCCGATGATGAGAGGAGCGTTCTCTTGTCCGTAGAATGCGTCCTTGACATCGAGGTAAAGAGGTTCGCCGTTAGCTCCTGGCTCCTTAGTGCGGTCGAGGACAGCAATGCGCTTGACTGACTTTGGAACAGCCGCAAGGAGACGCTCTACGGAGAATGGGCGATAGAGGTGTACGGACACCATGCCGTACTTCTTGCCGTTGGCGTTAGCGTGGTCGATGGCTTCACGTGCAGCTTCAGTGGCTGAGCCCATGAGAATGATACATTCTGTAGCGTCTTCAGCTCCGTAGTAAGTGAATGGCTTGTATTCGCGGCCTGTTATCTTAGAAATGGCAGCCATATACTCTTCTACAGCTGCTGGCACCTCATCGTAGAATGGGTTGCAAGACTCGCGGTGAGCGAAGAATGTCTCAGGGTTCTCAGCCATACCCTTTGCTTCAGGATGCTCTGGTGAAAGAGCGCGGCTGCGGAACTCTGCCACTTTGTCCATCGGAACGAGTGGACGGATGTCTTCCATGTCCATTTCCTCAATCTTGTGGTACTCGTGAGATGTGCGGAATCCGTCAAAGAAGTTGATGAATGGCACACGTGTCTTGAGAGCTGCAAGGTGAGCTACTGCTGAGAGGTCCATAACCTCCTGCACAGAACCTTCGCAAAGCATGGCGAAGCCTGTCTGGCGGCAAGCCATGACGTCACCATGGTCGCCGAAGATGCAGAGAGAGTGGCTGGCGATTGTGCGCGCTGAAACGTGGAATACAGATGGGAGAAGCTCGCCTGCAATCTTATACATGTTAGGTATCATCAGGAGGAGACCCTGAGATGCTGTAAATGTGGTGGTGAGGGCACCAGCCTGAAGCGAACCGTGCACAGCACCAGCTGCACCAGCCTCAGACTGCATTTCCTGTACGAGAACTGTGTCGCCGAAGAGATTCTTGCGACCTGCTACAGCCCACTCATCCACGTGCTCGGCCATGGGAGACGATGGAGTGATAGGGTAGATGGCAGCTACCTCAGAGAACATGTATGCTACATGTGCTGCGGCGGTGTTGCCATCACAAGTGATAAATTTCTTTTCTTTACCCATAATTTAGTATTATATATATAATGTATGAACAATAAGTTCTTGTTGAATGGCGATTTGTTTGGATGGCAAATGGTTTTGTGTGTTAATCGCCATCGTTTAATATGTCTTAATAGAGGAACCCGAATATCCAAAGAGGTATCTGGTTGCCTTCGCCTATGTCGCATTGGTTGACAGCATACAGGGCTTTTGCCTTGCTCTTCATCTTGGTGCTGTGCTCTGCTATCTTGAACTCCAAGTGCTCGTCCACGAGGAATGAGCAGAGATTGCCGTGCTTGTTGACTTTGTGGTCTTTCCACAGAGTGTTGCAGAAGAATGTCTCCAGCAGGTCATGCTCGTCAAAGCACCTTGGGTAGAAGCTGTACATGAGGTTGGAGTTGTGGAGCAGCACGCGCGCCGGTTTCTTTGGAAACTCATCGCCCCTGCTGTATATCATGTTGACCAATCTTGCCTCTTCGAGATATTTGATATAGTGCATGACCGTGGCTCTGCTCATGCCCAGTTCCTGCGCAAGCTGGCTTACGTTTGGCACGCTGCTGCCGCTTGTGGTGAGCATGTAGAAAAGCTGTTTGATTTTTGTGAGATATTTGAGTTCAATCTGTTTCACAAGCAGAATGTCCACTTCTATCATCATGTTCATGTTCTTCAGCAGATTCTCGCTGTAATTGACTTTATCGAGGAAGAACGGATAGAAGCCGTGGTGAAGGTATGCCTGGAAATGTTCGCGAGGATTTATTTTTGCGAAAATCTCGGTAGCTATCTGCTTGTGGTTGCTTATGATTTCGTCAAGGGTATAAGATTTTAGTTGAAGTCCTGTGGAGAGGTTGAGAAATTCGCGGAATGAGAAGCCTCTTAGGTTGTATGACTTGACAATGCCGTTAAGTTCAGGATTCTCTTCCTTGAGCCGCATGACGGGGGAGCCTGTAAAGACAATCTTCAGCCCGGGGTAGCGGTCATAGCATTCTCGGAGTTGCGCGCTCCAATCTGGTTGTTTGTAAACCTGGTCGATGAGGAGCACTTTGCCTCCTGAGTGGTAAAATTCTCCTGCGAATTCTGTGATACCTACATTTTGGACGTAAAAGTTGTTAGTGTTGATATACAGACACGAGTGATCGTATGGGGAGAAATGCTCTTTGGCATATTGGAGGAGGAAGGTTGTCTTGCCGACTCCTCTTGCACCTTTAATGCCAATCAAACGATCTTTCCAATTGATCTCGTCCATCAAGTCACGACGCACGGGAGCCTTGAGGTGCTCAACTAAATAAGCGTGTGTACGGAAAAAAGATTCCATATTTAGAATAGTGTTTAAAATAGCTTCCTCCTTAGTGTCAGCTTTGAAGGTAGCTGTTGTAATGATATTGTGTCTAATTCGATGCAAAATTACAGAAAGTTTTCGACTTTGCAAAATCGACTTTGCAATTTTTAGGAAACAAAGGAAAAAAAAGTCTTCGAGATGGATTATCGTACCATTTTGAAGACCTTTTGTTAATTATATACGTTTCTTTGCGGCAAGTCATTCCTTGCAAAGGCTTAAAGTTTGGGGAATTGCATGGTTGAGCAATGGAGGGAACCGTGTTGGAGAATGAGCACTCTGCAATCAATGCCCACGATTCTCCTGTCGGGGAAAGCCAACTTGAGTTGACTTAAGGCTTGGCCGTCTTTATCTGGTTGCCCGTAGGTTGGCACGAGCACAGCGTTGTTGATGATGAGGAAATTCGCGTGTGTCGCAGGTAGTCGCTCGCCTTCTTCGTCATAGCAAGGGTCAGGAAGCGGCAGTGGATATAGCTTATACGGATGGCCATCTGCCGTGCGCAACCTCAGCAGTTCATCCTCCATCAGAGCCAGTTCCTCATAGTGCTCGTCAGTTTCATCGTAGCATTTGACGTATGCAATCTTGTCTTTCGAACAAAATCGAGCCACCGTGTCGACATGTCCATCCGTATCATCTCCTGCCAACCATGAATGATTTATCCAAAGCACCCGGACTGCATTAAATTCACGCTTTAAGTAATCATCTATATCTTCTTGAGACATAGTGGAATTTCTGTTCTTTGACAGGAGGCAACTTGAAGTGACCATGAGAGTTCCGCTCCCATCACTTTCGATGCTGCCGCCTTCCAATACGAAGTTGAGCCTGTTGACATATTGGCATGCTGAATTGCCGTATATCTGCTTCAGAGCTGGGAAGATTCGCTCGTTGATGAGATTGTCGTGGTTGGCCGCAAACTTCATGCCCCAACCATTGAATTGGAAATCTTTCATCACGTAGCATCCATCTGTGTCAAGGCAGGTTATGAATGCATGGTCTCGTGCCCACGTATCATTGGTCTCACACTTCACAAAAGATATATTGCTTGTATCGACGTGGTGTTCTTCAAGGCTCCTCTTAGCCTCATCCGGACACTGAGCCGCAACGACGAGAGCTTCGTGACGAGCAATCTCTCCTGCTATATCGCAGAAGCATTTGATTGCATTATCAAGTACAGGAGCCCAGTCTGTCTGCTGATGCGGCCACGTCATTTGTATAAAGGCTTGAGTGTGCCATTCGGCGGGAAGGAATAATGCCATTGGAAAATGATATTGTTAATTGGTTGATAGAATAGACTCAATATTTACATTTAGAGGCTATAGCTGCCATGTTTCCAATAGCCTCTATAGCCTCTATGATGATTTTGTCACTTCTCGAAGTTGAGAGAGGGCTTGACTGGTATGATATTTCCCTTCTTGTCAAAAGACATCTTATCGATGCAGACCTCACGATGAGTTCCTGGCACACCGCCGCCATATTTCTTATCAGCGTAGTTTTTGTTGATGCGATGGTAGCATATATACCATTCATCCTTGCCTGGTCCATGAACCACAGAGTTATGTGCTGTGCCATAGATTTTGTCCTCTGGCACTTGTTCGATTACCCTGTAGTTGCTCTCATCAATAGTGATGTCGCCAAGTGGCGACTTGCTGGTGCCGTAGCATACGTGGTAGTTGGGCGACCCTGTGTCGTCTACCGACCACATGAAGTAGTATGTGCCCTTGCGGTAGAAGACGTATGGAGCCTCGCGGTATGCCCATGTTTGGAGAGTTCCCCCCTTGGGAGTCATGAGTTTTTCAGTCTCCTTCTTGATGCTGGTCATGTCATCATTGAGTTCTGCTCCAGCCATGTAACCGTTACCCCAATAGAGGTAGAATTTGCCGGACTTTGGATCCTGGAACACATCAACGTCTATCTGCTGTCCATGTTTCTGTCCTTTGGGCAGCTGGTCTACCACAGGCTTGCCGCAGTCAACGAAAGGTCCTGTCGGAGAGTCGCTGATAGCGCATCCGATGGACTTGCGGTTGAAGCCAGGGCGTGTGTCATGGGCTGAATAATAGAAGTAGTACTTGTATGAGCCGTCCTTCTGCTTGCGTTCGATGATGCATGGCGCCCATGCGTTGCCGTTGGCCCATTTCACCTGGTCGCTTTTCACGTCAAGCATCTTGCCCTCGTCCTTCCAGTTGACAAGGTCTTCTGACGAGAAGACGCTGAAGTCATATCCGCCCCATCCTGGTGTCCCGTCAGTAGTGCTGTAGATGTAATATTTCTTTGTCTTCTGGGAATAGAGAATCTCTGGGTCGGCATGGAACCCTGGGAGAATGGGCTGGTTGTGGTTGCCAAATTCCTTGAGCAGACGCTCCTTCTCAGCTCGAGTGATTGGAATTATTGTGCCGTGGCGAGGTGTGAATTTGCCCTTTGTCTCCGTGTTCTGCACAAACTCGAAAGTCTTCAGGTCATTGGACTTGCAGAATTGGTAGTGGCCGTTGGCATAGCAGTCATACATGATAATCCATGATTTGCCATCAAGCGTCTTGCATACGCCTACTCCCTCAACAGCTTCGTTTGTTTGTTCCACATGGCCGTCCACTTGCGTCCAGCGGTCAGTAAGATTGGCGGCTGTAGCCTGATATATGCCGCGTCCTGACTCCTGCTTGTAGAAGAGGTGGTAGAGTTTGTCAGCCTCGTTGTATACTATGTCGCCGTCGATAGTGGCGTTGCCCGCATCGAAGAGCCACTTTGGCTCGCCCTCAAGGTCTGTAAAGTCCTTATTGGCATACTGGTAGTATATCTTGTCAAAGCTGCCGGGGTCACTTGTGCGGAGGGAGTAGAACACCATGTACTTGCCAGCCTTATGGTCATATATGGTCTCTGGCGCCCATACGCGGATTACATTCTTCCACTCCTTGGTGTAGCGAGTGGGGAAGTTGATAGCAGAGTGTTGCCAGTTGATGAGGTCTGTGGATTTGAGCAGCACCATGCCGCGGTTGCTTGACCATCCGAGACTTGACTTCATGTCTGTCACGACCATATAGAAGGTCTTGCCGTCCTCGCACCGGAGGATGTGAGGGTCTCTGACACATTGGGTGTATGCGATAGTGTCAGACGAGATGACAGGGTTGCCATGGTTGAGCGGGGTGAAGTTGTAACCGTCCTCTGATATGGCATAACATATCTGCTCATCTTCAGGCGCATTGCTGTTGAAGTAAGTAAAAAGGTAAGCCACCATCTCGTTCGGATCCTGTGGCTCTGCCTGCTTCTTGTCCTTCTTGCCTGCCATCATGGGCATGGCAAAAGAAGAAGTAAGCGCTAAGGCTAACAAAAACTTTTTGTTCATGAGATTAGGTTTAGGGTGTTAGTTAATATTATATGTATGTTATAGTCTTTGATATGCAAGACATGTGCGTTGTCTTTATGCAAAGTCTTGTCCTCATCCAAGGAAAGCCTCAGCTTTCGCTATATCCGAAGCGTGGTCTACATCGAGAATCTTGCTGAAGGGGTAAGCCTCAAGCCTGAGCCCCTCTGCCACAAGCTGTCTCTGAAAGTTGCGCATCCTCGACAGTCCCATCGACATGCACTTGTCGATGATGTCAAAAGCCTTCTCGTTGAGTCCGTATATGCCACCCGAGATATACGCATGCTTCTCTGTGTCATGAAATCCTGTTATGCGCAGGTCTCTGTCCGTAGAGATATATAGAGGTTTCTCGTCGTCAACATAGTCAGTCACGGCCATCATGCCGTCAGCGTCCGATGCAGTCCAGCGTCTGATATATTCTTCAAACTCCTCCTCCCTGAAAATTGTATCTACCGTTGTCATGCAAAACTTTGCCAAAGGCATTATCTGTCTCAGTTCGTAGAAGCTGTGCATGGACGAAGGGGTGGTTTTCACGATGAGCTGAATCCTTTTGTCCTTCTCTTGCAGGAGTGAGAGGTGACGGCGTGTCAAGTCCGTAAGGTTGTTGGTGATGACATATATGTTTTCCGCTCCGCATTTGTCAAAGATGCGTATGAGACGGTCTATCATTGCTTCGCCATTGACCTTTACGAGTGGCTTTGGCTGTTGGATTCCCTCCTCAGCCAGTCGAGAACCTTCTCCTGCTGCCAGTATTGCGTAGTTCATATTTGGGGGTTATATATGCTTATTTTGAAAAAGGTAGGGGAGCCGTCATGTAGTATGTGCAATCAGTTCCTCTACCTTTGTTCGCTACTATATATGTAAATCTGACGCTTCTGCCGCCGCGTTTTAGAAGTTAAACTCCTCGCTCACACTCTTTTCCTCAGCCACTGCTCTGATAGCTCTTGCGAACATGTCAGCGATGCACAACTGAGTCACCTTCGGACACTTGCTCTTGTCGTATGGTATTGAGTTGGTGAAAACAATCTCTTTGAGAGCTGATTTCTGCACTCTCTCGCCGGCGGGGTCGCTCATGACGCAATGGCTTGCCACAGCTCTCACGCTCTTTGCTCCGGCCTTAATCATTTCATCAGCAGCTCTTGTGATTGTTCCGGCAGTGTCCACCATGTCGTCAACGAGAACGACATTCTTGCCCTGCACGTCGCCGATGATTTGTATGGACTCCACCACATTAGCCCTGGCCCTGGTCTTGTTGCAGAGAACCAGAGGCGCATGAAGCTTCTTGGCAAAGAGGCCTGCTCTCTTGGCTCCACCGACATCAGGAGTGGCAATGACAAGGTCTTCGAGCTGGAGGGATTCAACGTATGGCACTTCGACAAGCGAACCGTAAAGGTGGTCAACTGGCACATCGAAGAATCCTTGTATCTGGTCAGCGTGGAGATCCATCGTGATGAGGCGGTCAATGCCAGCCACGCTGAGTATGTCTGCTATAAGCTTAGCACCGATGCTTACTCTTGGCTTGTCCTTTCTGTCCTGACGGGCCCATCCGAAGTAGGGGATGACAGCGATGATGCTCTTTGCGCTGGCACGCTTGGCTGCGTCAATCATCAGGAGAAGTTCCATGAGATTGTCGCTGTTAGGGAATGTTGACTGCACAAGGAACACATCCTTGCCTCTGATGGATTCCTCGAACGATACAGCAAACTCACCGTCAGCGAAATGTGTGATAATCATATTGCCGAGCGGACAGTTAAGGCTCTCGCAGATATGTTCGGCCAGATACCTTGTCTGTGTGCCTGAAAATACCTTGAATGTTTTAGCTTCACTCATGATTTTCTTTCTTGATTTGAAAAATGATAGGTTAAATTTTTATGCAAAGGTACGCAAAAAACTCCAAAGTCAGACACGTATTCATGAAAAATGTGCGGCTTAATCTTTATGAATAGCCCATCCCTGGAGTATCGCCCCTTCTAACTTTCAATTTTGCCAATCAGAAAGCGCTCTGCATGTAAAACTCAAACCTGTCAGCCTCTCCACACATCTCATCCACCTCGCTGGCAAAAATATTCAACTCCACCCTTATCAGTTCCCTGTCGGGAAAGGCACAGCCACCATGGCCTCTGCCACATCCGAATCAGCATGTTCCATTTTCTCCGCCAACACTTCCATATTTCGCGTTCCGCCGTTTTCGTCCCCCCCCCTCACCCTGAGGTCATATTTCTCGCTAGCTCTCGCCATGAACGAATTCAGGTAGCTCTCTGCCGTGAAGACAATCCCCTCAGCACAGGCATTCATCTTTTCAGCCTTTTCATGCTTCCTGTCAGTCACTCTTATCATGAGAGGAAAGAACCCCTTGGGGTACCATTGTTGCTCAGATGTAGTCATATCAGTATTGATTTATTCGAATAAGAACATTTTCTCAAAAAAAAAGTTAAATAAACGGTTCGCTTCTGATGCATTAGGATATTAAGCATTACCTTTGTATCAGAAACCAAATACAAAGATAGATAAAAATGCTCAAACTGTTCATCTTTTGCATCATTATAATAGGTGTGTCTATGCTTTTTCTGAGTGTGCGCATCCTTTTCAAGCGCAACGGCCGCTTTGTCAAGACACATGTCAGCCAATCCAAAGCCATGCGCCAGCGCGGCATAGGCTGCGTTCAGAGTCAAGACTATGCCATGCGCCATAAATCGCGACTGGCAGTCAAAGAGTGAACGCACGGGGCAGATGAGATAAAAGGTTCAATGCCTTTCCGCTTATGAGCTATATGACTTAATCTATCTAAACGAATGCCTCGACATAAAAAATCAAACAAACAACCATAACATCAAAATGAACAACATCACTAAAACCATCCTCACAGGATGTATCGTAGCAGGAGCAGCAGTCTTCGCATCATGCAATGGCGGCAGCGGCTCTGTACCCTCAAAGGAGACATCTCCAGCATCAAAGTCTTCCAATGTCTACAAGATAGCTTATGTGCAGATAGACACTCTCACTTCTCAGTATCAGAAGTGCAAGGATCTCGAAGAAGAATTTACTAAAAAGCGTGCTAACGCAGAGGCTACAATCAACGCTAAGGGCAAAAACTTTACCACACAGATGCAGGAATTCAATCGCAAGTATCAAAGCAACCAGTTCACGCAGCAGCAGTTCGAAGCGGAGCAGGTGCGTTTGTCCAAACTGCAGCAGGATCTTGAAGCACTCCAGGCTCGCCTCTCCAACTCTCTCCAGGAAGAATATCAGAAAGAATTCCAAAACCTCACAGACACCATCCAGTCTTTCACAAAGTCATACGCAAAGGAGAAAGGCTACGACTTCATCCTCTGCAAGTCATCAGGCATCGACAATGTACTCTATGCAAACGAGGCATACGACGTGACGGACGAAGTGGTCAAGGCTCTCAACAAGCGGTATACAAAGTCTGCATCCAAGAAGACTGAAGAAAAGAAGGAGGAAAAGTAACAATCTCCCATTCATATAATGCTATAGCCCAGAGAACTTCTCTGGGCTTTTTTTGTTTTAGAAAACGGCTGTGCACACGTGTGCTTGAACATGTGGATTCTGCTCCACCGAAAATATTCAGGCTGCAGCAGTCTTCCTCCGTCAAAAGAACGTAAGCGTGATGAGGTTAAGAGATGCCAAGCTGACAAACTCAACATTTAAAACGAACAAGCTCAACATTCCAAACGCGCCTGCTCAACACTCCAAACGGGCCTGCTCAACACCCCAAATGAGCCTGCTCACAACCCCTCGGGAGCAAGCCCACAACCCCTCGGGAGCCTGCTCCCAAAGGGTTGTGAGCTTGGGGAGAAAATAACATTACCAGCTCACCGTTCTCTCTCTCCGAAGTGCTCGTTTGCATAGAAGCAATATTTTCCACGCTCGCGCGCGCGTATCATTTCCAAAACCGATACAAAACCATATCTAATAATATGTATATCATAAGGATAGACTGTATCAAAAGCGATACAGCATACGTGGCAAAATGAGCTGCTGTATCAGCCGCGATACAGTATAACATGTTGAAATATAACATAATACGCACAACACTGTATCGGTTTTGCAGATTCGGATGTGAGAGTGTATCGATTTTAAAACCGATACAAAATCGTGCTTAATGTATTGTATATCATATATATAGACTGTATCAAAACCGATACAAAAAGCCAATTTTGGACGAATCTGCTGTATCGGCCGTGATACAGTCTAACATATTGGTATATAATAAAATAAATATGATTTTGTATCGATTTTTTTGGAATACGCGCGCGCGTGCGAGAGTTGCATGGAGTTCTTTATTATAAGATAGCCAGGATTAAGAAAATGTTTTTCTTTAGATGAAAAAGGTGATTGAATGAATGAAGAAAGGCGAATCTGCACACACGCGTGCAAATTCGCCTTTGCTTTAAGTCAATGCCACATGAGTGTGACATTGAAAGCTAAGATTATGATGTCGAATGTTATCCGCCGAAGTTGTCGAAGCGAATCATGTCGTCTTCTACTCCGAGAGAGTGGAGAAGGTCGAGGACAGTCTTTGCCATCATTGGAGGTCCGCAGAGGTAGTACTCGACATCTTCAGGATTCTCATGCTGCTTGAGGTAGGTGTCGCCCATGACAGGAGCTACGAAGCCTGGTGTGTATTTGATGCCGGCTGCGTCTGCCTTGGGGTCTGGACGGTCAAGCGCGAGGTGGAAGTGGAAGTTGTCAAACTCTTTCTCGAGGGCGAGGAAGTCGTCGAGGAATGGTATCTCCTCAAGGGCGCGCGCTCCGTAGAAGTAGTGCATCTCGCGGTCACGGATGTTGAGAGTCTTGAGGCAGTGCATAATCTGTGCACGGAGTGGCGCCATACCTGCTCCTCCGCCGACCCATATCATCTCGCGTCCTGTGCCGTACTGCGGACGGAACTCTCCGTATGGGCCTGACATGATGACCTTGTCGCCTGGCTTGAGGGAGAAGATGTATGATGAAGCGATGCCTGGGTTGACGTCCATGAATCCTGGACCCTGGTCCTTTGGCTTGAATGGAGGAGTGGCGATGCGCACGTTGAGTGTGATGATGTCACCCTCGTCTGGGTAGTTTGCCATGGAGTAGGCGCGGATGGTTGGGGTGTCGTTGACGCACTTGAGGCCGAAGAGGCCAAACTTCTCCCATGCAGGGAGGTAGGTGTCGCCTATGAGACTCTTGTCGAAGTCCTTGTCGTAGTCAATCTGGAATGCGGGAATCTTGATCTGCGCGTATGAACCTGGCTCGAAGTCCATGTGTTCGCCTGGAGGAAGTGCGACCTTGTACTCTTTGATGAAGGTGGCAACGTTGCGGTTGCCGATGACGGTGCACTCCCACTCCTTGACGCCCATGACAGAGTCTGGCACCTTGATGTCGAGGTCGCCCTTGACTTTGCATTGACATCCGAGGCGGTAGCCTTCCTTGATTTGCTTGCGTGTGAAGTGACCCTTTTCAGAATCGAGAATCTCGCCGCCGCCTGATACAACCTGGCATTTGCACTGTCCGCATGAGCCTTTGCCGCCACAGGCGGAGGGGAGGTATACGTCGTGTGCCGCGAGGGTAGAGAGGAGGCTGGAGCCTTGTTCTACTTCGAGCTTGTCCTTCCCGTTGATGGTAACGGTGACGTTGCCGCTTGGAGAGAGGAACTTTTTAGCAACGAGCAGTATGACCACGAGCACGAGCACGATGATCAGGAAGACTGCGATGCTATAAATGATAAATTGTATATCCATTTGTCTGTACCTTTCTTTATAGGATTAGATTTTAAGACCTGAGAAGCACATGAAGGCCATGGCCATGAGACCTACGGTGATGAATGTGATGCCGAGTCCCTGGAGTGGCTTTGGCACATCGGAGTAGGCCATCTTCTCGCGAATGGCTGCAAGGCCAACGATGGCGAGTGTCCAGCCTATGCCTGAACCGAGAGCGTAGGCGATGCAGTCGCCAATGCCACCGATGTATTGCGTGCTGGAGGGATCCATGTTGATGCGCTGCTGCATGAAGAGCGATGCTCCCATGATGGCGCAGTTGACGGCGATGAGCGGGAGGAAGATGCCGAGTGCCGCATAGAGGGAAGGGGAGAAGCGCTCCACTATCATCTCTACGAGCTGCACGATGCCTGCTATGACGGCGATGAAGAGGATGAAGGCGAGGAACGTGAGGTCAACGCCTTCGGCCAGCGCGCCGGATGCGAGCACCTTGGTCTGAAGGATATAGTCTACGGGGACGGTGATGAGGAGGACGAAGGTCACGGCTACACCGAGTCCGAAGGATGTCTTTACTGTCTTGGAAACTGCGAGGTAAGAGCACATACCCAAGAAGAAGGCGAAAATCATGTTGTCGACGAATATCGAACGAACGAACAAACTGATGAGGTGTTCCATAATGTTTTCTTTTGTTTCTTTGTTGGGTTAATGTTACTTGATGTCTTTGTTCACCGCTCTGTGCACCCAGATGAAGCATGCGACGAGGATGAGGGCCATGGCTGGCATGGTCATCATGCCGTTGTTGATGTAGAGTCCTCCGTTCTCCATGTAGGCTCCGTCTGGAATGATGGTGAAGCCGAGGATTGTGCCGAAGCCGAGAATCTCGCGGATGAATCCTACTACCACGAGCACGAAGGCATAGCCGAGGCCGTTGCCGATGCCGTCGAGGAAGGATTCCCATGGGCCATTCTGCATGGCGAAGGCTTCAAGGCGTCCCATGAGGATGCAGTTGGTGATGATGAGTCCGACATAGACGCTGAGCTGCACGCTGACATCGTAGACGAAGGCTTTGAGCACGTTGCTCACGATGGTCACGAGGGCGGCGACTACTACAAGCTGTACGATGATGCGGATGCGGTTGGGGATGGTCTTGCGGAGCAAGGAAATAATCACGTTGGAGAAGGCTGTGATGACGGTGACGGAGAGTCCCATGACGATGGCAGGCTTCAACTGTGATGTTACGGCGAGGGCTGAGCAGATGCCGAGGACCTGGACAGCTACAGGGTTGTTAAGGTTGAGCGGACCCTTGAAGACTTCGCCATTCTCTTTTGAAAATAAACTCATATTCTTTGTCCTCCTTATTTGTTCTTAAATGACTCGATGTCTGCCTTCTTGGCTGTCAGACCTTGCTGGATCATGTCGTTGACACCGTTGGATGTGAGGGTCGCTCCTGTCACAGCGTCGACATAATTGTCTGTTGTGATAGTGTTGGGAGCTTTGCCCGCTTTGTATACTCCGAGCACGACTGTGCCGTCCTCGCTGAAGATTTTCTTGCCTTGGAAGGAGTCCTGGAACCATTGCTCCGTGATGCGGGCTCCGAGACCGGCTGTCTCACTTTCGTGGTTGAAGTATGTGCCGAAGACTGTCTGGCCGTCCTTGTTGATGGATACCCATCCCCATACCGGACCCCAGAGGCCGGCTCCCTTGACCTTGACTATGAGTTTCTCCTGACCGTCCACGTTGGCTGTGAGCACTTCTGAGTTGTGGTCTTGGTCGCCGAGGACTGTGGCGTATGTGCCTTCGATGTCGGCGCAGTCGCGTATGTTGAGCGAGGCGAGAACCTGCTTCTTAGTGTCGAGAGCCACGTTCTTGTCCTGTGTTGGCTTGAGTGAAGATGCGACGAAGGCAAGGAGGAAGGCAACGGTGATGACCATCACGCTGGCATAGATGATGGTGTATGCGTTGCTGTTGGTGTCCATGCCTTTCTTCTTGGCTGGTGCGGGTGCGTTGGAATCAACGACTTCTTCTATCATTGAGGAGTCGGCTCCGCAGATAGGGCACTTGTCAGGCATCGTGTCTGCTTCGAATGTCTGACCGCAGACTTTACATTTGAATTTCTTTGCCATACCTTATTTATTTATAGCACGCTTAGCACGTTTGTTAATATTTGACTGTACGAAGAAGTAATCGAAGAGTGGAGCGAAGACGTTCATGAGGAGGATGGCGAGCATCATTCCCTCTGGGTATCCGGGATTGAGAACGCGGATGATGATGGCCATGGCTCCGATGAGGAGTCCGAAGATCCACTTGCCTCCTTCTGTGCGGGGGCTTGTGACAGGGTCTGTGGCCATGAAGACTGCACCGAAGGCGAATCCGCCGACAGTGAGCTGTTCCCACCACTCAAAGTTTTCCGCTCCTGCATAGGGGAGGAGGTAGGCCATGACAGCGCCGCCGACAAATGTGCCGGCTATAATCTTCCAGCTTGCCACGCCTGCCCAGATGAGGATGATGGCGCCGAGCATGATGGCGATGAATGATGTTTCGCCGATGGAGCCTGGGATGGTGCCGATGATGGTGTCCATGGCATCGTATGTGACAGGTTCGCCGGCAGCGAGCTGGCCGAGTGGCGTGGCTGCGCTGACACCGTCAACTGTGCCGTTGATGGAGTCGATGTAGTTGGCGTTGACCCACACCTTGTCTCCTGACATCATTGTTGGATAGGCGAAGAACAGGAATGCTCGGGTGACGAGCGCGGGGTTGAAGATGTTCATGCCTGTGCCACCGAAGACTTCCTTGGCGAAGACAACGGCGAATGCTGTTGCTACGGCGATGATCCAGAGCGGGCAGTTGACTGGCACGATGAGCGGGATGAGGATGCCTGTCACGAAGAATCCTTCATGCACCTCTTCCTTCTTGTACTGTGCGATGGCTACCTCGATGCCGAGTCCGACTGCATAGGAGACGACTATCTTGGGGAGGATGACCGCAAGTCCGTAGAGGAAGTTGCAGATGAGGGTGCTTTCCTCGCCGAGGATGTTGTAGTGCTGGTAGCCAATGTTCCACATGCCGAAGAGTATAGCGGGTATGAGGGCGATGACTACAAAGATTATTGAGCGCTTTGAGTCGATGGCGTCGTGGATCTGTGCGCCACGTGGCTTGGCTGTCTCGTTGGGGACGTAGAAGAAAGTCTCCGCTGCGTCGAAGAGTGAGCCGAATGCGCTTAGTTTACCTCCTTCTGAGAAGGTAGGCTTCATGTTGTCGAGAATTTTCTTGAGACCCATAGTGCTTATTCGTTTTCTTTGCGGAGCATATCGAGGCCTTCGCGGACGATACGCTGGAGTTCAACTTTAGAGCTGTCGACGAACTCTGCTACGGCAAAGTCCTCTGGAGCCACTTCATAGATGCCGAGGGCTTCCATCCGGTCTATGTCGCCAGCGATGATGGCTTTGACGAGCTGTTCGGGGTAGATGTCCATTGGGAAGACGGAGTCGTACTCGCCGCTGAATATCATGTGGCGGTGGCCGCCTTTCACGCGAGCGTCAAGGACATACTCCTTGTTCTTGGGCTGAAGCCATGTGAAGTATGTGCGGCTTGTTGAGAACTCGTTGAGGCGTGGTGATATCCAGCCGAACAGTTCATCTGCATCGTCTCCTTCCGGGATGGCTGTCACCTCTGTGGAGTGGGCGAGGAGGAAGGCCTCCTTGCTTGTCTGCATGCCCGTGAGAGGGTTGCCGTCAATGAGGCGCACTTTCTTGTCTGTCTTGACGTTGCCAGCCACGATGTCGCCGATTTTGGCTCCGATGGTGATGGTCTTGTACTGTGGCTCGCAGATTTCAGAGCCTGCCACAGCGATGGTGCGCTGCAGGACGGCCTTGCCCTCGTTGAAGAGGTGGCCGATGATGGCTACTTCCTCTGCGCCGAGTGTCCAGACTGTCTCGCCCTTGTTGATGGGGCATGTGTGGTTAATCTGCACACCGACGTTGCCGGCGGGGCATTTGCCCTGGTATTCTGTCACTTCTGCGTTCTTGGTGCCAGCAAGGATTGAGCCGGGATTGACGCCGACGTGCACCTTGGCAATCTTCGCGAGAGCGTCGACACCAGTCTGGAAGTCTGCTTCCTTGCCCTTGAGAGCCACGTTGACATTGGCTGCGAGTGGCATGTCGCTGAATGCAGAAACAAAAATCGCCTTAGGCTTGTCGTCTGGGTTAGCGACGACAGCGTAAGGACGCTGGATGATGAATCCGAACATGCCGCTTTCGAGCAATGCCTTCTTCACATCTTCTGCACTGAGCGAATTGACCTGCTTCTTGCCGAAGTCCACGTACTGCTGGTTGGCAGACGCTTCGACCTGAACGCTTAAAACTTTACGACGTTCGCCTCTCTCCACGAGCACTACCTTGCCCGATACGGGTGAGACGAATTTCATCTCGGGATGCAACTTGTTAACAAACAGAGCATCGCCAGCCTTTACTTCATCTCCTTCTTTAACCACTACTTTCGGCTTCATCCCCCAAAACGAGTCGGGCACGAGTCCGTACACCTTAGACGCGTTGGCAGCAGAAACTTTAGAAGCAGCCTTGCCTTTGAGATTGATGTCGAGGCCTTTCTTTAGCTTAATTACATTCGCCATATTTAGTTAATATTTACGTTGATTATTATGTCTTGTTCTCATGTTGACACATGGCCTTGCCTGCGCAAATAGTGGCGCATGGACAAAAGTCGGCACAAAGTTAGTGATTTTTGACAGATTGGGGAAATATATTTATAGTTAAATTTTGATTTTCTTACAACTTTCCCCCTTACGGGGTCTCGAGAAGCGATAATGACAAGTCATATTTATATATAGTCGTAAATATATGTCAGCAGAGCGGCACTTTTGCGTTATTGAGGTTGTTTTTCTTTTGAAGCTCATGGTTTATTGGATAATAATGGCTAATTTTGCAAACGAATCAAGCGTGACACGCTTAATCCTATAATCAAACTTGAACATGGAAGAAGTAAAGAATACTCGCAGGAGGACTGCGCGCCCAAAGAATGAGGATGACCAGCTGGCTGTGCTTGGGCGTGTGCAGCCTCAAGCCGTGGAACTCGAAAAGGCCGTGCTTGGCGCGTGCATCATCGAGCAAGACGCTTTCGGCACAGTGTCCGACTTTCTCAAGCCCAGATCTTTCTATGAGAAAAAGCATCAGGTGATATACGAAGCTATACAGTCGCTCGTCGCATCCGACTCCCCGGTAGATGTGCTCACGGTAGTCGACCAGCTGCAGAAGTCCGGACAGCTGGAGAATGCTGGCGGGGCGGCATACGTGGCAGAGCTCTCGCGCGCCATGCTCTCATCTGCCCACCTGGAGTTTCATGCGCGCATCGTGGCTCAGAAAGCTCTGGCTCGTGACCTCATAAGTTACACAAGTTCCATCCAGAAGTTGGCCTTTGATGAAGGGCAGGACATACAGGAGCTGATGCAGATGGCTGAAGGAAAGCTCTTCGAACTCTCCAAGTCCAATCTGAAGAAAGACTTCACTCAGATAGACCCTGTCATCGAAGAGGCATACAAGATGCTTGAAAAGGCTGCGGCGCGAACGGATGGCCTTTCTGGCCTGTCATCAGGATTTGACAATCTTGACAAGATGACCTCGGGATGGCAAAATTCAGACCTTGTCATCATTGCCGCCCGCCCGGCTATGGGAAAGACGGCCTTCGTGCTGTCTATGGCAAAGAATATGGCTGTGGACAATCAGATTCCATTGGCGATGTTTTCCCTTGAAATGTCGAATGTGCAGCTGGTCAACCGCCTGCTCGTTAATGTGTGTGAGATTCCGGGCGAGAAGATAAAGAGCGGCCAGCTTCAGCCTCATGAGTGGAGCCAGCTCGGCTACAGGATAAGGTCATTGTATGGCGCACCCTTCTATGTGGATGACACCCCGTCGCTGTCGGTCTTTGAGCTCAGAACAAAAGCCCGCAGGCTTGTGCGCGACTACGGGGTGAAGATGATTATCATCGACTACTTGCAGCTGATGAACGCTTCGGGCATGTCGTACAACTCGCGCCAGGAGGAGGTCTCAACGATTTCTCGTTCGCTCAAGGGACTGGCAAAGGAACTGAATATTCCCATCATCGCTCTCTCGCAGCTCAACCGTTCGGTGGAGCAGCGCACGACGGCAAATCCTGACAGCCCTGACAGTAAGCGTCCGCAGCTGAGCGACCTCCGAGAGTCTGGTGCCATTGAGCAGGATGCCGATATGGTGTGCTTCATCCATCGTCCTGAGTATTACAAAATATATAAGGACGAACGAGGCAACGACCTGA
This sequence comes from Bacteroidaceae bacterium, assembly GCA_036303125.1. Classification (GTDB taxonomy): domain Bacteria; phylum Bacteroidota; class Bacteroidia; order Bacteroidales; family Bacteroidaceae; genus Minthosoma. The sequence goes on along the minus strand of JAXJBE010000248.1, from coordinate 16,894 downwards.
AGGGAGTGGCTGAAATCATTATTGCAAAGCATCGTAACGGAGCTGTCGGCGATGTGAGACTGAGATTCAGAAGCGAGTATGCTCGATTCATGAATCTTGATGAGAATCAGCCTCCTGTGCCTGGACCGCAAGGCACAGTCGAGCCGTCACCGTCAAAGTTTAATGAAGGAGGATTGGATGATCAAGGTGAGGATGCTTTCGCCGGGTTGCAACCGACTAACGACGCTCCATTCTGATGCCCACTTCATTCTGATGCACAACCCATAACATTACAGACTGTAAATGACAGTAAAAGCAGAAGTCACAACTTGAGTGTTGTTGTGACTTCTGCTTTTTGATATTTCTTAGGTTGAAAAGACGTTTGTCTATCAGCGGTTATTTGAAGCAGGGGTATCCTTTGATTCTATTTTATGGATTATGGAGATGAGAATAGAACCGAGGATGCCTGCGCTGAGCGAACCGAGAAGGACTGCAATCTTACCCGCAGATCTCAGCGTCTCTGTATGTTCGGGTGCGAACTCGCCGAATGACAGGGTGTCAACGAATATGGCCATTGTAAATCCGATACCACCCAGGCATGCTACGGCAAAGAGCATTTTCCATGATGCTCCTTCTGGCATGGCTCCTACCTTGAGCTTGATGGCCACAAAACTGGCGAGAGTGATGCCTATTGGTTTGCCAAGCAAGAGTCCGAGGAATATGCCAAGACTAACATAACCTACCCCCTCGATGGGCAGTTGTTGGAATATGTTGAAGAAGCTGGCATCGGGAATTTCCACGCCTGCGTTGGCAAGGGCGAAGATTGGCATGATGCCAAAGTTGACCCAGGGGGTGAGAAGGTGCTCAAGACGGTATGACATGCCCATGGAGTTGTTGGTGATGTGGCTCATGCGTCTCAGGCAGTGGCGCTGCATGCCATTGGGGAAAGATTCACCATGTGCGTATTCTATTTCATTATATTTCACGAGGCGCTTGAGATACTTCAAGTTGCTGCGGTCAAGGTATTTATGGCTGTAGCGCGCATCCATTGGTATCATGAAGGCCATCACAACGCCAGACATGGTGGAGTGGATGCCTGAATAGTAAAACAGGAACCATACAGCGATAGCTGGTATGAGATAGTAGGCCACGCGCTTCTCCCCGAGTTTGTTCATAATCCATATAAGAGCGAGGATGATAATGGCTGCAAAGAGGAAGTGAGCCTTGACCTGTCCACCGTAGAAGAAGGCTACCACGAGGATGGCTCCAAGGTCATCTGCTATGGCGAGGGCGGTTAGGAATATCTTCAAGGATACTGGAACTTTATTGCCAAGGATGGACATGATGCCCATGGCAAAGGCTATGTCGGTGGCTGTCGGGATGCCCCATCCGCCTGCTGTCAGCGTGCCTGAGTTGAAGATGGTGTAGAAGATGGCGGGGAATGCCATTCCTCCTGCGGCTGCTATGACGGGGAGCATGGCTTTCTTCACGCTTGAGAGTTCGCCGCACACGACTTCGCGCTTTATTTCAAGTCCCACGGTGAAAAAGAAGACCACCATAAGGATGTCGTTGATGAACTTCTCCACGGTCATGTTTTCTGGAAGGACAATCTGGTCAAAGCCAGGAGGGGTTATGCAAATCTCGAGTTTCGTTTCGAGAATGCTGTGGTAGATGTGGGCTGTCTGAGGGATGTTGGCTATAATCATCGCTATGATGACGCACGCTAAAAGAACCCCACCAGCTGACCATGGCTGGTTCATGAAGTTGACTCGCGAGAGTTTGATTGAATGGAGTCCTTTGTTCCAGCTGAAGATAGGAATGAGTTTCATAATGATCTGATTTTATATGAAATAAAACTTTATGGTTAATCTGATTCATTAGTGCATCTGCCAAGTAGCATATTGTCTTGCACTGATACAGGTGGTTGCATCTCACATGCCTTGTCATTTCGGGTATCGCCTTAAAGCAATCAGAGCCTATAGTTATAGGCTCTGAAAGATTGTGGTGTGGCATGTGTGTGTGTTCGATGTGTCAAGTCCTGTGTCCATGTGAACGTGCGCGGCAACATCACTTGATGGCCTTATGCTGAGTGCCAACCTGAGACTTCACGAAGTTCTTTGGGGTTATGCCCATGACACGCGTGAAGAATCGGCTGAAGCTGCTGATGGATGAGAAGTGGAGAATCTCGCTTGTCTCGCTGAGCGTATAGTGGTGCACAAGTATGAGAGCCTTGGCCTTCTGTATTACAGCTTCGTCAATCCATGTTGAGGCATTCTTGTTGCTGTAGCTGATACACACGTATGAGAGATATTTGCTTGATATGCCGAGAGTGTTGGCATAATATTGTACGGAGCGTTGCTCAATGGCATGCTTGTTGAGCAGGGTGATGAATTTGCAGTATACGTCATACTGTCGTGAGTTGCTGTCTCCTTCGAGTGGCATGGCCTCAATCTTGTGAGTGTTGATGTTCTCAACGAGGAGGATGTCGAGCAAGGAGCGTATGTAAATAGCCTTGTATTCGTAGTCGTAGTTTATGAGGTCATGGCTGATTTCAGTGTAGAGTCCGAGCACTCGCTGCATCTGGCTATCATCGAGATGGGTGGTGAAGTGATGTAGCGAGAGTCGCGCGCTGCTGTATGTCAGACCGATGTCGTTGAAAATCTCGCTTGCGAGCTTTGGGTATATGACAAACATGAAGTATTTGACTCCTGTGCTCATACTCTTGATTCTCACGATATTCTCAGGCATGATGATGATTGAGTCGCCGCTGGAGAGTTCCTTGTCTTGATTGTTGATAGTGATGGTCATCTCGCCTTTAGTGATGTAGATGTAGAGATTTTGATACATCTTATTGGGCACTCCATAGAAAATCTCTGCGAATGGGTTGTTGCCGTTGAATGAGTCGAATAGCATCAAATGGTTCTTGACGCATGCTGTAGGAACTATGTTGGGCTGGGAAAAGACATCCATATACTCAACGTATCTGATGTTCTTTTGTTCCTTATGTTGTAATCTGTTTTCTGACATGGCTGTTGTGGGTGTTCTAAAAAAAGTACTTAATCATGTTTCAGCGAGGGGCGTTCCTTGTTGCTTGGCTGATTTTTCGATTCACCCTTTATTTATCGGATTTTTCGAAGTTGATAGACTTGATGTTGTGTCGCTTGATGTACTCGTTGGGTGAGAAGCCTGTGATGCGTTTGAAATATCGTCCGAAGAAACTTTGACTTGGGAAGTTGAACTCCTTGCTTATTGACTTGATATTATTTTGGTTAGTGTAGAGCTTCTGTTTGATTGCGAAGGCTACGTATTGGTCGATAACCTGAGAGGCTGTGATACCAGTGAAGTTGAGCACGATGGCTGAGAGATACTTGGGGGTGATGTTCATTGCGTTGGCATAGTATTGCACGGAACGCTCCTTCATGTGGCCGTCTCTGAGTTTAACCATGAAGTCGCGGAAGAACTTATACTGGCGAGTGTTCTTCACGTGCGCTATGTCGTCCTCCGCATTGATTAGAGAAGCCATCTTAGACAGCATGGCTGTGTGGTATGAGCGCAGCACAATCTCTTTCATCGGGAAATCAGGACGCAGGTGTTCTGTTCGGAAATGCTTGTAGATGTTGAGGAATGTCTGCGTCTTCTCTGGTGTGAAATGGACGTGTGATAAATGAAAGGCATGGATATATGCTTTTTCTATGCCAATCTTTGTCCTGTCATAGATGCCAAAGGCTATGTAGCTTTTGACAAGATAGGAAAAGAACAGGCATTTGGAATCCTTCACCTCAATGGTCATGCACGGCATCACGGCAATCATTTCGTTTGACTTGACTGTGATTTCAACTCCTCCTATGATAAGATGAAGTGCTCCTCTCAATACGACTGTGACAAACACGTATTCCGAATTGTATATTTCCTCACGCGCTCGAATGTTTGGATCATTTTTCTTATCAAGGTTGTCCAAGATAATGTATTTATCTTCAAAAGAAGAGAAGTAGCAATCTTGCACATCATCTTTTGTGATAATATCTCCTTTTAGTAACATACTTAAAACTGTTAATTTATTGATGCGTCTGGTCTTAGGCTTTTCGCATCAATCATATTGTTTAGTTATTTGTTTATTTACATTAACAACTGTCGCCTGCAATCTGTGGCGCAGCAATCATACTTATTGAGTGGCTTGCATGGGACTATTCATCCATGCCTGCGGTTTGTTATTTGACGATTATTCTTATTGGGGCTTTGCCTTGCGGAGTATAAGTGTTGTGGCTCCTATGGTAATGATGGCTCCATCTTCCATGTTTATGCGGTCGACATCCCTGAGAATCTCGTTCATGTAGAATGTGCCTGTTTCGCTTGGTGCATCCTGCAGTATGTATTGCAGTTGTCCGTTCTTGCTTTTCTTCACAGTGATGACGCAATGGAAAGTGTCCACGCTTGGATCTCGAGTCTCTATAGGCTTGTTGATGTTGGTGCCTTTTAAGTATCGCCCGATTTCGTTTCTGCCCAAATCTAATGGTATGACTTGCTTGAAGGCGAAGGCATTTTCTATTACCACGATGCTGCCATACTCTTCGCTGTATGCATTTTCGTTGAGAATCTTCTCCTCATGCTTGCTGGCGAGTTTTGATTTGCCTATTCGGATGCCAAATTCCTTTTTGCAATGCTCGCAGACAAAGACAAGTGATTGTCCTTCTGAGTATTTGGTTTCGTCAAAGACTACGTAGCTGTCACATTTGGGGCAACGAACTCTTTTCATTACGTGTATTGGTTTTCTTATCTATATGGTTACTTTATCTGCGAGAGTGGACTTCTTCTTCTGTGAGAGTGAACTTTTATTATTTTAGTCTTACAGATGGAGTATCCATGCTTCAGCAAAGTCACTGCACTCACTTCTCAGGGTTGAAAGAGCTGTTTGGGCTTCTTCTTCCGTCTGATATACAGAGTAGAGGATGCGGTTGACCTTGCCCACTTTTTTGAATTCGGCCTTGGGATAACCTTTGGCGGAAAGTTGGTTGATGAATATCTCTGCATTCTCACGACCGACATAGCTTGCGAGTACTATTGTGTAGCTTGCGTTGCTTTGTGTTGCCGCATTGGCTGGAGTGAGTTTTTCCTTTCCTGTATTTTGCTTGGCTGAGGTAGAAGTAGCAGTTGCTGGGTTTGTGGAACTGCTGGCAATATTGGTTGATGTGTCTTTGGGGTTGCTGGACTTGTGGTTGCTGTTGAATAAATCTGATGCAGTCTTGTGTTCACGCTTCTCGGTTTCGACTGAGACCCTGACCTTATTGGGCAGAGGGCAAAGAGCTGCTATGACTGTATCTGTATCTGTGGAGATATCCTTCATTGCTGTGTATGACAGGCAGAAGAATAAGATTATGGCGGCTGCGGCTGAAATGCTGAAATCTACCAGTCTCTTGTTTATTCTTATGATAACCTCCTTTGCGTTCTTTTTCTTTGCATCGTCCGCCACGTGTTGGATATGCTTGTCAAGTTCATCGCGATTGGTCAAAGGTTTGCTCTCTTCGTTTTGCTCGTCTTCAGCCACATATATTGATGCTTGATTGATCATGGCCTGTGCCTTATTGTTAGCGATGATGCTGCTGAGCGATGGCATCTCCAGATTGCTGAGTCCGAATAGTCTGGGTGTGAGGATGCCTGTTTCGAGGGCTTTGAATGTGATGTTTTTGCCTATGCCTTTGCGGAGTACCCCGACATTTTCTATACAATACTCGCCAGACATCTCAAGTGTATTGACAACTTGCGCTATTTCTTTTTCCATCTGGAGATAAGCGGCAGGGTAGGATGCATCGTAGGCTGACATATATGACTGCACGAGTAGTCCGTCGTTGACTTGCAATTGCTGATTATACATGACTGTGCGGTAAGGCGGCAGGAAAGTGTTGTCACCTTCTTTGTCGTAGCGAGCTTCCATGTGGTTTGCAATAAATCCTCCCAAGCCCGGCACGATGACGCAATCATGCTCTAAAAGCAATAGTTCTATATGTCTTGAAAACTTAATCATGATACAAAGTTAGTGGTATTTTTCCAATCTTCGGTTATCCCTAAGCATAAATATTTATTATTTAACATTCATTTTGCTGTAGTTTTAGCTGAGTATGACAATTTATTGCTTTTATTTCGCCACTTTTCCCGTTTGAGGATTGACTTGACTCAATTTATGCACAAACACAGACGTTAAAACGCATACAGCTATGGTTACTTTTAGAAGTATGTTTCATACAATATAAATATATATGCATAAAAAGGCGGTTGTATGTGTTTTTCTCACATACAACCGTGCAACTTTATATCCTTATGTAGGTTTTATTTGTTTGGGTTCTGAGTTTCTGCAGCAGGGAAAGAAGGCACATTCTCCGCGTCAGTAGCAGACTTGTTTGGGGTTACGATGTTGATAGGTGCTTCCTCGTGTGTTGTCTTCACTACGAATGCTGAGGAAATGATGCTAAGCACTACCATTGCTACGGCGAGGCACCATGTAGCCTTTTCGAGGAAGTCTGTTGTCTTGCGCACACCCATGAATTGGTTAGATGAAGCGAAGCTTGATGCGAGTCCTCCGCCTTTTGATTCTTGGATAAGTACGATTCCGCACATGAGGATAGATGCGAGAATCACTAAAACGATGATTAATGAGTACATTTGTAGTTTGTTGTTATTTATGTTTTTTATTGTTATCTAAGGGTGTTTTGAAACTTATGATTGTTTCTGCACGTCATTTTTGCTGCTTATTATTATTTCGAGCAGTTTGATTTGCGATGCAAAGTTAGAATTTTTTTTTGGATTATTCAAACAAATCTTGTGTAATATTTCGAGAGCTTGCTGATATCGGCCTTGTTTTATGTAAATATTCACCATACTTTCCGTGTAAATTTCTTCTTCTTCCTCAGAGAGTTCTGGAGATGTAAACTCATCCGATTCTCTGTCAGGCATCTGAAGACGTTGTTTTCCTTGAGTCTCAAGTATAAAGCTGTCTATCAACTCTTCTCCCTTGAGCTTTGGGGGCGCGACATCCTGTTTGGCTGAGGAGACTGCATCTTGTTGCATGAGGTAGGAGGCATAGTCGTTGGTCAAGTCTGCCACGGAAGGCCTGTTGTCCTTTCTGTCATGAAGTTCCTCTGTTTCGATGCCGCTGCTTCCAGAGAGGAAACTGTTGATGATGGATATGGTTCTGTTGTCATCCTCGGCGGCTTGCAAGGCTGCGTTGCTGCCGATGTTTTCGAGTTCGTATTTTTTGCTTTCGGTCAGATTGAACAGTGCAGACCTGTCTGGCACAAAAAGGCTTGCTCGCCTTAGTTCGCCATTGAACATGGAGTCGTGGAGTTTGTGCAGGTTGGCCACATACAGAAGTCTGGCTACTTGGAAGAAGGGGTAGTCGTGTACTATTTGCTGAAGTTGCTGGAGGGTCATTTTGTCGAGCCTTGATGGGTCTGCAATAAGTTCTCTTATGTTTATCATGTTGATGTGGGCTTGGAAAATAGGGTAAGGGGTGGATAGTGTGCTGAAAGGCAGGATGTAAGAGGAGTGAAGGTGATGAAGAGGGCATCTCTTCTGTCTCTATGAGTGTCTCTTCTGTCTTTATGTTACCAGTTTGCCACGGTGGCATTGAATATCTGGTCAACGATGTCGTCAATCATCTCTTGCACAAGGGTTTCCTGCACATCCATGAGTTGTTTGCTTGAGTCATATTCGGCCGTAGCTGAGAAGCGTTGCTCGAAGTCTTCGTCATGATTCTTGTTGTTGGTGTACCTGACATTGACCGAGATCTTGAGCTGAATCATTGAGGAGAAGCCTTCTGAGTTGACATTTTTATTTGTCTGGCTGTATTCAACGATTTCACCTGCCAGTTGGAGGTCGCCATTGCGTTTGAGCACGCTCAACTTGGTTTTTTGGGCATAAGCATCTGATATGGTGTTGTAGAACATTGATTCCATCGGACTCCACACGTAGTTGGTTCGGATGGGAAACTTGTCTATGCTTATTGTCTTGGTCTTTGTATAGTCTATGCTTGTGCCGCTGAACTTGTATGATACGGTGCATGCTGTGATGACTGTAGCAGAGAGGAGAATCAGAAACAGGCTGTAGCGTATTTTATTTATATTCATATATTATATTTATGTTAGCTGCAGTATAATGAACGATTTCGATTAAGCCATGAATAGAGAAGGTTCGCTCACTATGTCACAGCAAAAGGAACTACGGTGAGTGCAAGATTATGCCACGAGGTGGATTCTTAGATGTCAAGTCCATACTCCTGTATCTTTCTGTATATTGTTCGCTCCGATAGTCCAAGTTCTTGCGCCGTGCGTTTGCGGTTGCCGCGATTCCTTTTGAGAGCTTCGATGATGTTTCGTTTCATGATGTCGTAGTAGGTTTCTGGCTCGTCTTGCTTCTTGCTGTCATCTTCCACTGTGACTACATCAATGTCCTGTATGTTGGAGTTGTCATAAGGTGTGTTGCCAACGTGTTTGTATCCGCTCTCATTGATTATATAAGGATGGTTGCCTGGATATTGAGCGTGTTGGTGCTGTCCGTCAGGTGTAGGGTATATGTCCATGCCGAGATTTATGTCTCTTGTTCCCATTCCCATTGGCTGCATGTGGTTGGATCCTTCGATGCTGCCTATGTTGGTATGCATCATGGATTTCAGTTCTTTGACTTCGTTGCTGATGCTGTGGAGGAGGCTGAAAATCAGGTCTCTCTCCTGTTCGTATGAGTGAGTTGTCCCTCTTGTGTCTTGTTGCTTGCCAGACAGTATTAGTCCTGTCTCTCCTCGTGAGTCGTCTGTTATGGAGTAGTGCGAGAGGTCTTCCGCTGTTATGTCTCTGCGTTCGTTGATGATGCTTATCTGTTCGGTGAGGTTGCGGAGCTGTCGGATGTTACCAGGCCACTTGTAGTTGAGCAGAAGTGTGCGTGCGTCATCCGTCAAGCGCACAGGTTCGATATGGTATTTTTCAGCTATGTCATAAGCGAATTTTCGGAACAGCAGTTCGATGTCTTGCCCTCTCTCTCTCAGGGGAGGTACGCTGATTGGGATGGTATTGAGTCGATAGTAGAGGTCTTCGCGGAACTTGCGCTCCTTGATGGCCTTGTTCATGTTGACGTTGGTGGCAGCGATGATTCTGACGTTAGTCTTTCTCACCTCGCTTTCGCCTACACGGATATATTCACCCGTCTCAAGCACACGGAGCAGTCGAGCCTGCGTGGCGAGTGGCAGTTCGCCCACTTCGTCGAGAAAAAGGGTTCCGTTGTTTGCCACGCTGAAATATCCCTCTCTGTCATCGAGCGCACCTGTGAATGCGCCTTTCTTGTGCCCGAAAAGTTCGGAGTCGATAGTGCCTTCGGGCAGGGAACCGCAGTTGATGACAAAATATCTGTTGTGTTTTCGTGTGGAGTTGTCATGGATGACTCGTGGCAGCACCTCCTTGCCTACGCCGCTCTCTCCGCATATCAGCACAGAGAGGTCGGTCGGAGCAACTTGCATGGCTATGTCGATGCAGCGGTTCAGTCCTTCATAGTTGCCTACGATGTTGTATCGTTGTTTGATTTGCTGTATGGCTTTTTCGTTCATGATAGAGTTGGAGTGGGGAGGGTGGTGAGATTAGCCTGGAAGAAGTGTTAGCTAAGGGAGCAAATCAGGCCTCAGGCGTTTGGTGCGCTCGTAGGCTTGGTTGTATTCCCATTCGCGTATTTTAGCTTCGTGTCCAGATAGGAGTATATCGGGCACACCCCATGTCTCTGCAGGGTTGGAGAGTGGATGGTATTGTGCCGGACGAGTATAGACAGGGGGTTCGAGCATGTTGTCTTGGAAGGAGTCGGAAAGCGCGCTTTCGACATCTCCGATGACTCCTGGAATGACTCTTACTATAGAATCTGCCATGACGGCGGCAGCCAGTTCACCTCCAGTGAGCACGTAGTCTCCGATGCTTATCTCTCGAGTGATGAGATGTTCGCGTATGCGATAGTCAATACCTTTGTAATGTCCGCAGATGATGATGATGTTTTCTTTGAGACTCAGTTCGTTGGCCATAGGTTGGTTAAACTGTTCTCCATCAGGTGCGGTGAAGATTATCTCATCGTAGTTGCGCTGTGCTTTGAGGGCTGTGATGCAGGCATCCAGAGGCTGGCATTGTATCAGCATGCCTGCTGCCCCTCCGAAGGGATAGTCATCGACGCGCCTGTGCTTGTCGGTGGTGTAGTCTCTTAAGTTATGAATATGTATTTCTGCCAGTCCCTTCTTTTGCGCCCTGCCGAGGATTGACTCCTTGGTGAAGGGCTCGATGAGCTCAGGAAGGACAGTGATGATGTCTATTCGCATAGTGTGGTGTGTTGATGTGTGCGCTCTTGGGGAGTGTGTCTGTATATCCGTTGTTGTTGTGTGCGTGAGATGCTACTCCACTGTGACAGACTTGGCGAGGTTGCGTGGCTGGTCGACATCTTTGCCTTTAGCTACCGCAATGTAGTAGGCGAGCATTTGCAGCGGCACTGATGCCAGGAGTGGTTCGAGACATTCTTCCGTATGTGGAAGTTCGATGACGGCATCGGCGAGACCTCTGATAGTATCATCGCCTCCAGAGACTATGGCTATGACGCGTGCATGTCGTGCCTTGATTTCTTGTATGTTGCTGATGACCTTGTCGTAGAGAGAGTTTCTTGTGGCTACTACGACTACGGGCATCTCCTCATCGATTAGAGCTATGGGGCCATGCTTCATTTCAGCAGCCGGATAGCCTTCAGCGTGGATGTATGAGATTTCTTTGAGCTTTAGCGCGCCTTCGAGGGCTACAGGATAGTTGTATCCTCGTCCGAGGTAAAGGAAGTTGTGTGCATAGGTGAAGACACGGCTTATGTCCTTAATGCGGTCACTTTGTTCGAGGAGATGCTCCATCTTTGATGGTATGTCGGCCAGGGCATTGATGACATTCACATACTTCATGTTGTCGATAGTGCCACGTTCTTTGCCGAGGGCGAGAGCCAGCATTGCAAGCACAGTCACCTGTCCTGTGAAGGCTTTGGTGGAGGCTACGCCTATTTCGGGTCCCACGTGGATGTACGAACCTGTGTGTGTGGCTCTTGGTATGCTTGATCCGATGGCATTGCATATACCGTAGATGAAAGCCCCCTTGTTCTTTGCCAGTTCAATGGCGGCAAGCGTGTCTGCCGTTTCGCCAGACTGGCTGATGGCGATGACCACGTCTTGTGAGTTGATGACAGGGTTGCTGTATCTGAATTCACTGGCATATTCCACTTCTACAGGTATCTGGCAGAAGTCCTCGATGAGAAGTTTGCCGATGAGTCCTGCATGCCAGCTGGTGCCGCAGGCGACTATGATTATGCGTCGTGGATTGATGAGATGTTTTCTGTTGTCAATGATGGCAGAAAGGACTATATTGTTGGCTTCCACATTGATGCGTCCCCTCATGCAATCCTTGAGGCTGTCGGGCTGTTCGAATATTTCTTTGAGCATGAAATGTGGGTAGCCGCCTTTCTCTATTTGTGACAGATTGATGTCGACAGTCTTTATCTCATGGTCTATCTTCTCGTTGTTGATGTCGACGATGTCGAGTTTCTTCCCTCTTGTGATGACAGCTATGTCCTTATCGTCAAGGTATATGATCTGGTCTGTATATTCGATTATCGGGCTGGCATCGCTGCCAAGGAAGAATTCGTCTTTGCCGATACCGATTACGAGCGGACTGCTTTTGCGTGCTGCTATTATCTGGTCGGGGTTGTTCTTGTCGAGGATGGCTATGGCATAAGCTCCGATGACAGTACGCAAAGCTATGCGGACAGATGTCAGCAGGTCAAGCTTCTTTTTTGTGCGGATATAGTCGATGAGCTGCACGAGGACTTCTGTGTCTGTATTGCTGTTGAACTTGACTCCTTTTTGCTGCAACATCTTTTTCAGAACAGAATAGTTTTCGATGATGCCATTATGTATGATGGCCAAATCGCCTGAGAAGGACATGTGCGGATGGGCATTGGAGGAGTTGGGTTCGCCATGCGTGGCCCATCGTGTATGAGCTATGCCTATGTTGCCAGATGTGTCTTTGTCATTCGCATAGTGTTCGAGATCTGCCACCTTGCCTTTTGTTTTATACACTCTGAGGTTTTTCTTGTCGTTGAGCAAAGCGACTCCCGCACTGTCATAACCTCTATATTCCAATCGCTTCAATCCCTTGATTAGAACGGGGTAAGCGTCTCTTTTTCCGATGTATCCTACAATTCCACACATAGTTTTATGGGCTGTTCTGTAAATTAGTTTTCTTGTTTATAGGAGTATCCTATATGTATATTATAGTTATATGTTGGCAAAGGTACGATTTTTTTTGGTTTCCACATTGATAAATCATTGATTATTTTGTAAAAAAGCAAGCATCCGCCTATTTGTTGGCATGATATAGCCATAGGCAGATGCTTGATGCATTTTCCTGAAAAGGTTCTGGACATGTATGTCCCTTCTTATTAGTAAGAGAGTTTTCCCCTGCCAAGATGGCATACATTGTCAAAGCTGGAAGGCGTCATCAGATGAGGTTGATGCTTCTCTTGACGAAGTTGTTTAGGGCTTCTCCTCTGAGCAGTCCGTTCTGGAGGAGTGCGAGGTCGATGAGCTGGCTTACCACCTCAGGCTTAGCCTCCTTGATGCTCTGCTTGATGAGAGGATGGTCTGTATTGAGGACGAGGTTGAGCATTGTTGGCATCTCGCCATAGAATGCCATGCCAGGCTGGAGCTTGGACATGTCCTTCATGCGTCGCATGTATTCGCTCTGAGTCATGATGACCGGTTCAGCCTGTTCGCCGAGAGCTTGGGGCTCGATGTTGAACTCAATCTTGTCCATTTTGGGCAGAGCGTTCTTGAACGTTTCTGTGAGCGACTTCTTGTCATCCTCTGGCAGTTCCTCCTTCTTGTCGTCCGACTTGACGATGAGACGGTCTATGATGTCGGCGTCGACACGTGTGAAGCGTGTCTTCTCATTCTTCTCTTCGTAGAGATTGAGCATGGCAGGTTCGAGTTGTCCGTCCATGAGCAGCACATTGTACCCCTTGGAGTTTGCTGCTGCGATGTAGCTGTACTGGTCGTCTTTGTCGTTGGCATAGAGGAAGATGAGGTTGCCGTCCTTGTCGGTCTGCTCTCCCTTGATGAGTGTTTGATACTCTTCGAAGGTGTATTTCTTGCCCTCCGTGTTTTTGAGGAGAGCGAAGTTCTTGGCCTTGTCGTAGAAGTCTGTCTCAGAGAGCATGCCGTAGTTGATGAAGATTTTGATGTCATCCCACTTCTCTTCAAACTCCTGGCGGTTGTTCTTGAAGATGTATGAGAGCCTGTCGCTAACCTTCTTAGATATATAAGTGGATATCTTCTTCACGTTGGAGTCGCTTTGCAGGTAGCTGCGGCTTACGTTGAGAGGAATGTCTGGTGAGTCAATGACACCATGGAGGAGTGTCATGAAGTCAGGCACTATTCCTTCGACGTTGTCTGTCACGAAGACTTGATTGCAGTAAAGCTGAATCTTGTTCTTCTGAATGTCGAGGTTTGATTTAACCTTCGGGAAGTAGAGTATACCTGTGAGGTTGAAGGGGTAGTCAACATTGAGGTGAATCCAGAACAGGGGCTCGTCGGCCATCGGATAGAGCTTTTTGTAGAATTCCTTGTAGTCCTCGTCCTTTAAGTCAGCAGGCTTGCGTGTCCAGAGAGGTGTTGTGTCGTTGATGATGTTGTCCTTGTCAGTTTCGACGCTCTTCTTCTCCTTCTCATCCCATTCGGTTGTTTTGCCGAAGGCTACAGGGACAGGCAGGAACTTGCAGTACTTGTTGAGAAGCTCGCTGATTTTGTATTTCTCAAGGAAATCCTTGCAGTCATCATCAATATACATGACGATGTCTGTGCCTCTGTCGCTCTTCTCTGCGTCCTCGATTGAGAATGATGGACTACCGTCGCAGCTCCACTTGACAGCCTTGCTGCCTTCCTTCCAGCTCTTGGTGATGATTTCCACCTTTTTGCTGACCATGAATGAGGAATAGAATCCGAGTCCGAAGTGTCCGATAATTGCGTTAGCATCCTCTTTATATTTGTCGAGGAAGTCGTTAGCTCCTGAGAAGGCTATCTGGTTGATGTATTTGTCAATCTCTTCTTCGGTCATGCCGATGCCGCGGTCGCTGACGGTGAGAGTGCCAGCTTCCTTGTCGAGAGTGACATGCACTGTGAGGTCACCCGCTTCTTCTTTAAGTTCGCCCTTGTTGGCGAGAGTCTTGAGCTTCTGCGTGGCGTCTACAGCATTGCTCACTATCTCACGGATGAAGATGTCATGATCTGAATAGAGAAACTTTTTGATGACGGGGAATATGTTCTCGGTCGTTACCCCGATATTACCAGTTTGTGCCATTGTTGTTATAAGTGTGTTAAGTTAATTTCTGTTTTGCGCTTGGCATCACCGATACGTATCGGCAATAGCGTCCGTGCGGCTATTGGTAAGGTCAAAAAAAATGCCAGCCATGGTCATGACTGACATTTTGTCTGATTCTGCTGTGCAGCTGTGCCGATATGTCTGTATTGTTTTGTCTGATTCTGTCGTGAAGGTGTGCGGACGACTCCGAAAGATTACCCTTACTTAGCCTGCTGTTTGTTAATCATCACTTTCCCGTCCTGCAGACTTGCCACGATGGTGTCGCCAGGCTGTGCGTCCTGCTCAACTATCATTTCACAGATGCTGTTCTCCAAGTGTTGCTGGATGGCTCGGCGGAGGGGGCGTGCGCCAAATTGCTTGTCATACCCCTTCTCTGCGATGAACTTTTGCGCTTCGTCTGTGATGGTGAGCTTCATGCCCATGGCCTCAATGCGCTTGTAGAGTCCCTCAAGTTCTATGCCGATAATTTGCATGATGGCATCAAGCTCGAGTTGATCGAAAGTTATGATTTCGTCTATGCGGTTTAGGAATTCTGGTGAGAACTGCTTGTTGAGAGCCTTTTGTATGACTGAACGTGAGAACTCTCTGTCGTCATTGCTGCCTGCTGTAGAGAATCCGACTCCTCGGCCGAACTCTTTCAGCTGTCGGGTGCCGACATTGCTTGTCATGATGATGACCGTATTGCGGAAGTCCACGGTTCTTCCCTGCGTGTCGGTCAGCCGTCCTTCGTCCATTACCTGGAGGAGGAGGTTGAACACATCTGGGTGAGCCTTCTCTATCTCGTCAAGAAGCACGATGGAATAAGGCTTGCGCCTCACCCTCTCTGTGAGCATGCCGCCTTCCTCATATCCTACGTATCCTGGAGGAGCACCCACAAGCCGGCTGACTGTGAACTTCTCCATATATTCGCTCATGTCGACACGAATCATGGCATCTTTCGTGCCGAACATATACTCTGCCAGCTTTTTCGCCAGATAGGTCTTGCCGACTCCTGTAGGGCCAAGGAACATGAACGTGCCTATTGGTCTGTTGGGATCTTTCAGTCCCACTCGGCTGCGTATGATGGCATTGGAGAGAGTGTCGACGGCTGAGTCTTGAGCTATCACTCTCGACTTCAGATATTGTTTCATACCCTTTATCCTTGAGCCCTCAGCGTGAGCCATCTTAGTGACAGGCACTCCAGTCATCATGGAGACGGTCTGTGCTATGTCGTCTTCGCTGACTGTCTCTCGCTGCTCGATGAGTTGCTCCTCCCATTCCTTCATCAGGATTTCAAGTTCCTGCTTCTTCTGCTTTATCTTGTCGCGTATCTCTCCTGCGAGGTTGTACTCCTCTTTTGCCACGGCCTGATCTTTCTGGTGGTCGAGGTTGGCTATCTCGTTCTCCTTCTCCTCGATGTCCTTTGGCACGCTTATATTATTTATATGTACGCGCGAGCCTGCTTCATCAAGGATATCTATCGCTTTGTCTGGGAAACTTCGGTCTGATATGTATCGTGCGGCGAGCTTTACGCATGCGCTCAGAGCCTCATCAGTGTAGGCTACGTTGTGATGTTGCTCATACTTTTCCTTGATGTTGTGCAGAATGGTGAGCGTCTCGTCCTCTGAGGTCTGTTCGACAAGTATCTTTTGAAACCGTCTCTCCAGAGCTCCGTCCTTTTCGATGCTTTTGCGATATTCATCGAGCGTGGTGGCTCCGATACATTGTATCTCGCCTCGTGCGAGGGCTGGTTTCATCATGTTGGCTGCATCCATTTGTCCGGCCTGGTTGCCTGCGCCGACGAGGTTGTGTATCTCATCTATGAAGACAATGATGTCGGGGTTGGCCTGCAACTCAGCGAGGATATTTTTCATCCTCTCCTCAAATTGTCCCCTGTATTTTGTGCCTGCGACGACACTTGACATGTCAAGGCTGATGATGCGCTTGTCCAGCAGCACCCTCGCCACTTTCCTCTCTTGGATGCGCATGGCCAGTCCTTCAACAATGGCACTCTTGCCCACGCCAGGTTCTCCGATGAGCACGGGATTGTTCTTCTTTCTGCGTGAGAGAATCTGAGCCAGCCTTTCTATCTCCTTTTCCCTGCCGACGACTGGGTCGAGTCTTCCCTCGCTGGCTGCTTTCGTCAGGTCAAAACTGAATTTGTCGATGGCAGGAGTGTCAGAATTGGGACGGGTGGCTTTCTTTGATGCCTGCGATGCGGAAGATCTGTTCCCTGAGACTGAAGCTGAATTGGAAGAGGGTGGGGGCATCAAGTCATCTTCTTCGTCATCTTCATCAAATCCAATAGAGTCTGTCGGTCTCTTTGGCGACTTCTTGGAGGAGAAGCAGTCGTAGAGGTCACTGTATGTCACGCTGCAGTCGTTGAAGATGCGTGCGATGAGATTGTCCTTCTGTTTCATGATGGCCAGCAGCACATGCTCTACGTCGCTTTCCTCATTGCGGAGCACTCGTGCTTCGAGCACGGCCAGCCTCATGATGGTGGTGGACTTCTGGTTCATGGT